>JACQDV010000080.1 GCA_016200915.1 Sphingobacteriales bacterium | reverse complement strand
TTCCACCGGCAGGTAATGATGGTAAAAGGCTGGCTAAGGGGAATACACCACAGTGTTAAAAACCTGCAGCCATATCTGGATGAGTTTTGTTACAGGTTTAACCGGTGCAATGCAGTAGAAAGAATTTTTCACAACATAACCGGAAGGATGATGTATCATCAGCCAGTAACTGTTAATCAACTAAAAATGGAGTAGCTAAATGCCTACTTCGATATTTTTAAATACCAATAGATTTTTTGGTATGTGCCCGGGCTTTTTTCTATTTCCCATTGCCAATTAATTCTCTCATAACCCTTTCTCATCTATTACTTTAAGTTATTTTATGAGGAAACTACGCAATTCTTAAAAATACCCGGTTTGGGGTATTGTGTATTCAAAGTCAAGTGTTATCTTTGTCTCGGTTTTTCATAGGATATTGGATTTTAAAGACGGGGCTGGATTTCTATCCTGGCCCCAATTTTTTTATAACAAATCAGAATTATCTAATCCCTTTTATCCTCTGTAAAGTGGTTTTTTATCACAGCGGCTTTAGAAGGCCCGATTTTTTCAGTTAATTCCTCAACGCTTAACGCTTTTATTTTTGCTACAGATTTGAACTCCTTTAATAGCAAGTCGGCTGTAGCCTTACCAATTCCCTTTATTTGTTCCAGTTGGTTTGATAAAGTTCCCTTGCTTCTTTTCTGGCGATGGAAGGTAATACCAAAACGATGCACCTCATCTCTTATATATCGTATCAATCGCATAGTATCTCCGTTTATTGGCAAACGAAGCGATTCGGTATCTCCCGGAAAAAATATTTCTTCTTCATTCTTTGCTAAGCCAACCACTGTCATGCTACCCTGCAGCCCCAAATCAGTAATACTTTCCATAGCGGCCGAAAGTTGTCCCTTACCCCCATCAATAATAATCAATTGAGGCAGGCCTGACTGCTCACGAAGTAATCTTGAGTATCTTCTATGCACCACCTCTTTCATACTGGCAAAATCATTTATGCCTTCAACTGTTTTGATATTAAAATGCCGGTAATCTTTTTTACTGGGTACACCATTTTTAAAACAAACCATTGCAGAAACAGGATAACTGCCCTGGAAATTTGAATTATCAAAACACTCAATATGTACTGGTAATTCCTGTAATTGTAAATCTTCCTGCAATTGATATAAAACATTTTTCTTTTCCCCGTCACTCTTTGTGGTAATATGTAATATTTCTTTACGCTTCTGTTCCTGTTTGAAATAACTGGTATTTTTTTCAGAAAGTTCAAGCAGTTTCTTTTTATCTCCGGCTTTGGGAACTGTAATAACTAATTCTTCACCGGGGTAATTAATATTAAACGGAACGATCAATTCTGCAGCTGTACTTTTAAAATCATCTCTAAGCTGTGCAATTGCAAAAAGCAAGACTTCTTCATCACTTTCTTCCAGTTTATTTTCCAAAATGATGGTATGAGTCTGAATGACTGCTCCATTATTTACCATCAGGTAGTTTACATAAGCAGTATCGTTTTCTCTTGCAAAAGAGAAAACATCCAAATCTCCCAATCTTGGGTTCACCACGGTGGACTTAGCTTCGTACTGCTCAAGATGTTCTAATTTATTTTTATATACAGCTGCTTTTTCAAATTCCAAATTAGCAGCATACTGTTGCATTTGACTTTTAAATTCTTTGATTACCGGCGACAGATTTCCTTTTAATAAATTTCGCACCTGCAATAATGAATCATTATACTCTTCCATATTCTGCAGCCCTGCACAAGGGCCTTTACAATTTCCAAGATGGTATTCAAGACAAACTTTAAATTTCCCTTTCTTAATATTTGTTTCTGTCAGATTTAATTTACAGGTACGCAAAGGAATATAGCGGCGTATAAATTCAATAAGCTCTCTTACTTTAGCAACCGAAGTAAATGGTCCAAGATATTCTGATCCGTCATTTATTTTTTTGCGGGTTAGAAAAACCCTGGGGAAAGGTTCATTCTTTATAATAATAAACGGGTAGCTTTTATCATCTTTCAGGTTGATATTGTATTTAGGCTGAAATTCTTTTATCAATGAATTTTCAAGTAAAAAAGCATCCTGCTCAGTGTTTACAATAGTAAATTCTATTTTACGAATATTATTTACCAGTTCATATGTTTTGTACCCGGTAAATGTTTTACTGAAATAAGAACTAACCCTTTTGCGTAGATTTTTTGCTTTGCCGATATAAATTATCTCACCAGCCTCCCCATAGTATTTATAAATACCAGGGTTTGTTGGGATGGCCGTTACAATATGATCAAATTCCTGCCGGGTCATAATAACTTACTGCTCCTCCTTTTCGTCCCATACAATTTTTTCCTGCACAACCGATTCTTTATTGTTTATATTTTTCAGGGTAATGATAATAAAGTTTCCGGTTGTTTGCCAAAGTAATTTTTTAGTTATTGCTGTATCACCACTGCTATAGTTTCTTTCAAGATATAATCTTGTTATTTTCTGCGATTCAGGATTAACATAAGCATCAACTTTGGAAAGTTTGAGATCCGGAGACCTGGAAACATAAGTAAAACTGGCTGTGCGGGTGGTATTATCTGCAAAAGAAGTTTCTTCATACTGATCTTTATACTTATCATCACGGATGTTAATTTCGAGAAACTCGTTCGTGATATTTCTAAACTCAGGTCTGTTGATAATAACTGAGTCTGTATGATTATTAATAGTAGTGTATTTTACTAGGGTGTAGGGAACCGTATCAACATGTTTTATTTCGCCTGCTAAAAACTCTATTACAGGCAAAAATTCTTTTTTCTTTTCTTCCGTAACCGCATTTTCTTTGGGTTTCTCTTTAACCTTGCAGTCAGAAAATAAAATTTCCGCAAAAACTACAAGTGCTAAATAAATAATCTTTTTCATTCGGTAAAATTAAAGGAATTGATAATAAAGAAAAACGCCCCGGAGTACGGGGCATTTTATAATGATTGTTAAACTATTATTTAAAATCTTTTGGTTATACCCAATTTAACTCCATACTCAATCAGGTGTTCGCTAATTGGGTATTTGCTTATATAGGAAGAATTAATTTGATAACGCAATTGCGGGCCAACCTGGAATGCTACGCCATTTCCCTTCTCAATACGCAGAAATGTTTCAACTCCGGAATTGATAGTGAACTTGCGGAACAATTCTGAATTACGAACATAATTTTTTAAATCGTTTGTAATAAGATAGGCTTTGTTATTTAAAATATAAGTGGGCTGAAGACTGCCTGATACATACCAACTAATGTTTTTAGAACCCATTACTTTAATATCCAATCCTATCGGAACAGAAATTGCAGCATTTTGACTGCTTATAGTTGTTGAACGGTAATAAACACCGTAATTTTTATATGAAGAAGAAACTTTCAATTCTTCAGTTTGATTATAGTCACCCCTTAATCGTAATGTTGCCATCTCGGGACTGGTTGAATAGGCCTTGATATTATACCGTGAATAGTTAAACTGGATCCCGGTTTTAATTTTTATTGATTTTGTTAAAGAATAAAGTACGGCATTACCAATTTCAAATCCTAATGCAGGTGTATGGTTTACGGCTTTATCAATATCACCAGGTATATAACTGTTATAGGCATACGCAAGTGTTGATGGTGAATTATCATTAAATAAAGCACGGTAACTTACAGAAGGGGCAAAATATAATTGCCATTCAAAGGGTGATAAATTTTTGTGTGAAGTTATTTTCGGTAATTCTTTGGTATATAAATCCGCATCCGTATATACCGCCGCAGATTTAATTACAGCTTCCTTTTCAGCTGCAGAAACTTTATTTAAGTTAGAGTTGGTACGGGCCAACTCATATATTTCACCTTTCTTCTGCTCAGGCACACTGTAAACAGGATTAATTCCTCCGTTAATATTCCAAAATGTTTTTCCGGGCTCATCAGCAGTGATTTTTGCAAGTGTGACAGTAGTATTGCTTTCAACAGATAGCTTATTGTCATTGTTCAGCAATGATATGCTGGTATTATTATTATTATTATTATTATTTATACTGTGGTTATGTTCCGCAATATTTCTTACTGAAACATTATCAGAAGTTGATGTTTTTGAAGATGAATTATTCAAATCAAAATTTGCAGTAGCACCCCTCTGAACATTATCAGTTTGCTCAAGTGATGCTTTTTGTTGTTTATCGTTTGCCGTCACTTTGCCATCAGCAGCAGGTGTGGCTTCATTAGTTGTATTATGATGATTATTATTTGTTCTTAGTACCAATACCGAAGCAGTAAATAACAAAAGTAACAGTGAGCCACCAATTATACCCCACCTTCTTCCCGGGTGAAGTTTGTTGAAGATATTACTCCACACGGATTCTGAAGGGTACATCTTGAACTCTTCCGTTCTTTCTCTCAGCAACTGCTCAAAATCGTTCGTATAAAAATCTTTGTCCATGGTCAATTTTGGTTTGTTTTCAGCATACGGTCGAATTTATCATAATTGTACAACAGCAAATAAGTCGCTTGTTTTTCTTTTGGGTTCCAGCATAATCTTCTTTCTCACTAATATTTCCTGCAACATTGCTTTTGCCCTTGTGTATTGCGAACGGCTGGTGCTTTCTTCAATATCCAGCATATCGGCAATCTCTTTATGACTGTAACCTTCCAGTGCAAAAAGGTTTAGTACAGTTCTGTATCCAATGGGTAACATCCTGATGCATTCCACAATTTGTTTTGCCTGGATGATGGAGGGCACTGACTCTTCTCTTACCTGTATGTTAGTGGCATGAATGATATCCACACTTTCATTGAACTTCTTATTCTTCTTTAACACATTGATACAAGTGTGAACGATTATCCTGCGCACCCAGCCTTCAAAAGCACCCTGTGCCCTGAACTGATACATTTGTGAAAACACACGGATAAATCCTTCCTGCAACATATCTTCCGCATCTTCCCTGTTCTTCGCAAACCGGTAACACACAGCCAGCATTTTTGGACTGTATCGTTGATACAATTCCTGTTGGGCTGCAGGCTCGTTATTCAAGCAGCCTTTAATTATGGCTTCCTCTGTCATTAAGGATAGTTTAGTTACCCGTAATTTAGACAAATTCCCTAAAAGGGTAGCTGCTTTGGCTGTTAAATTTTGTCATGAAATCGTAACATGAAAGGAATAGTACATAAAAAATGCGGTCTGTTTTAGACCGCATCAAATATTGTAATTAGAATATTAGATAAAATCAAATTAAAATATCACCCGTCATTTCTTTTGGAATGGGTAACCCCATAACAGTAAGAATGGTTGGGGCGATATCTCCTAATTTACCTGGTTTGATATTTCCTTTCCATTCATTATCGATGATGAAAAATGGAACCAGGTTCAATGTATGAGCTGTGTTTGGTGTACCATCTTCGTTAATCATATAATCGCTGTTACCATGGTCAGCTGTCAGGAAGATTGTATAACCGTGAGCTAAAGCTGCTCTGGCAATTCTCTCCACACATTTATCAACTGTTTCCACTGCCTTTACGGCTGCTGAGAATACTCCGGTATGACCCACCATATCAGCATTGGCAAAATTCAAACAAATAAAATCCGCAGTTTCCTTTTCAATTTCCGGAACAATGGCATCGGTTACTTCATAGGCGCTCATTTCAGGTTTTAAATCATATGTAGCCACTTTGGGTGAAGGAACCATGATACGACTTTCACCATCAAAAGGTTTTTCTCTTCCCCCACTAAAGAAGAAACTTACATGCGGATACTTTTCTGTTTCTGCTATCCGGATTTGTTTCAACCCATTTTGCTGTAAAATTTCTCCCAATGTATTGCTGAGATTATCAGTTTCAAAAATCACATTGACGTTTTGATAAGTTTTATCATACTCTGTCATGGTGGTATAATGAAGATTTAATTTCTTCATACCAAAATCAGGCATGTCCTGTTGCGTAAGCACTTGTGTAATTTCACGGCAACGGTCTGTACGGAAGTTGAAACAAATAACTGCATCGCCCTCTTTAATCGTTCCATTTTCAACAGAAGAATTTATAATAGGTTTGATAAATTCATCAGTAACATTATTGTCGTAAGAAGCTTTTACACCTTTCAGCACATCATCATATTTATCTCCTGCGCCATTTACCAAACAATCATATGCCAGCTTCACTCTTTCCCAGCGTTTATCCCTATCCATTGCATAATAGCGGCCACAAACAGTAGCTATCTTTCCAACAGTAGCATTCAAATGGTTTTGTAATTCTTCTATAAACCCTAAACCACTTTTAGGGTCAGTATCACGACCATCAGTAAAAGCATGAACGAGCAGATTACCCTGACCTTCTACTTTGCAAACATCTGCAATAGCTTTCACATGGTTAATGTGCGAGTGCACACCACCATCACTTACCAGTCCAATCAGGTGTAAAGTTTTATTACCAGCCTTTGCTGCCCTGATGGCATTTAGCAATACTTCATTTTTAGCAAATGAACCGTCTCTTACTGCCACGTTGATACGCTGCAATTCCTGGTACACAATGCGGCCGGCACCCAGGTTAAGATGGCCAACTTCACTGTTTCCCATCTGCCCATCGGGTAAACCTACAGCTTCGCCACAGGTAACCAGTGTAGAATTAGGGTATTTATTGTATAATGAGCTTACAAACGGAACGTTTGCGTTTTGGATAGCGTCAGCCTTTTTAATCTTTCCAAGGCCCCAGCCATCCATAATAATGAGCATAACTTTTTTCTTTGCCATAACGCCGCAAAACTACTTCATTTACAGGATTTTCAGCCATTTTGCTTTTTGTTAAAGCCTGAAATTTGTAATTTGGCAAATCTTTAAAGCAACTGATTGGCACGTTTTTAGCCTCTCTATAAGAGCATAACCAATTAACTAAAACATGAAAAAAACTTTACGCATTATTTTATTATTAACCTTAATTGCCGGCCTCATGTCATTCCGGTTCCTTGGAATTCTGGATGACGTTATTGGAGCCATGAAAGCCGGAAGTTCGGATCAACTGGCAAAGTATTTCGACAATGTGGTGGAAATAACTATGCCGGATAAAAGCAACTCTTACAGTAAAAGCCAGGCAGAAATGATTATGAAAGATTTCTTCAACAATTACAAAGTGAAATCTTTTGATGTATTACACAAAGGTGATAACGGAACATCCAATTATTGTATTGGCAACCTGCAAACTAAAGATGGTAAATTCAGAACAACATTGTTTGTAAAACAAAAAGGCGACAAACAATTTCTCCAGGAGATAAGGATTGAAGCACAAGCACCATAATTAAGTGAACATAAACAAAAGAGGTCCCGCTGTAACTGGCGGGATTTTTTTTACAATAGTTTTTATTCCGGCATAATTAAAGCCAAATTTAATCATGCTGTTACTAAAGTGATTTTTTTTATACCCGCTTCCTCTCTGCTGCATGCACTCCATAATTTATAACCTCCTGATAAATTGTATACTTTATTAAACCCATTTTGCATCAGTATACGTTGAGCCAGATAGCCTCTTAATCCAATCTGACAATAAATATAAACAGGGCGATTACGGGGCAGTTCATTCAATGAATCTCTTATTTTCTCAATAGGAATATTAATTGCTCCATCAATGTGTCCGGCTTCATATTCATCCCGGCTTCTAACATCCAGAAGAAAATCGTCTTTGGTAAATGATTTTGTAATATCCCATGGTTTTACTTTCAGCATTCCCTGTAAAATATTTTCTGCAACAAATCCTGCCATATTCACAGGGTCTTTTGCAGAGGAATAAGGAGGAGCATAGGCATGTTCAAATTCTGTAAGTTCATAAATAGTGCTGCCTCTTTGTATTACTGATGAGAGAGTGTCAATTCTTTTATCTACCCCATCTTTACCAATTGCCTGCGCCCCCATCAATCTTCCATCTTTTGGAGAAAAAGTCAATTGTATAGTTAGTTGCTCAGCATCCGGATAATAACCGGCATGAGAACCGCTATGTGTGGTGGAAACCAAATGTTCAATACCTGCTGCCGTCAAATGCTTAGAAGCCATCCCGGCAGTTGCAACAGTTAAGTCAAATATTTTTACGATAGCAGTATTGATTGAACCATGATAAATATGATTATTACCCAGCACAATATTGTTAGCACAAATTCTTCCTTGTTTATTGGCGGGACCAGCCAGGTACGCAGACATTGAATTACCTGTAACAGGATTAATAAATTCAATAGCATCACCTACTGCATAAGTATTTTCATCAGAAGTTTGTAAATATTGATTTACTAAAATAGCCTTTGATTTGCCCAGTTGTAATCCGGCTTCTGTAGCAAGTCTGGTATCAGGTCTTACTCCAATGGAAAGAATAACCACATCCGCTTCTAATTCCTGGTCATGTTCCAGCAATACGGTTAATCCATTTTCTTTTCGCTCAAATCCTTTTACTGCAGTTCCCAATAATAAATCAACGCCTTTACTGCGTAAATGTTCTTGTGCAATAGCCGCTATGGGAAAATCAACCGGCGCCAGCACCTGTGTGATCATTTCTACAATTGTCACCTTCATTCCCAGGTGATGCAGGTTCTCCGCCATTTCTAAACCTATAAACCCTGCCCCTATTATCACAGCCTTTCCATCAGGATATTGCCTCACATAACTCTTGATAGCATCTGTATCTGCAACATTTTTTAGGGTGAATATTCCCTGGCTGTCAATACCCGGCAATGGTGGGCGAATAGGAGCTGCACCAGGTGACAATACCAGCTTATCATAATCTTCGTCATAAATATTACCACTGTGTAAGTTTTTAACTGAAACTGTTTTTTGTTGCAGATTGATAGCGATTACTTCACTTAATACTCTTGTATCAATATTAAAACGGTCTTTAAAGGAGGCCGCTGTTTGTACAAATAGTTTATCACGGTCATTAATAACATCCCCTATATAATAAGGCAGGCCACAGTTTGCGTATGAGATATAAGCCCCTTTTTCAAAAAGAATAATAGTAGCATGTTCGTCCAGTCGTCTTAAACGGGCAGCGGCACTGGCCCCTCCTGCAACACCACCTATAATTAAATACTTCATGCGGATTAAATTTATTCGCAAAAAAAGATAACCTTCCTCTTTTAAAACGTAACAAAAGTCACCCCCAAGGCATGATTTATTTCATACTTTGCATTTGGTAACATTACTTAAATGTTTTTACACTGCGTACTCACAATAATTTCTATTGGTATTAACTGGTAAATAATCAGGCTTTTTACTTTTAAATTTTCACAGATATTTGCTGCATGATGACCTACGAACAGCAATTAAATATTTTAATCAAGAATGCATTAAATGAAGATATTGGCGATGGGGACCATTCCACTTTAAGTACTATTGATAAAAATGCAAAGGGCAAAGCTGTTTTAAAAATTAAGGAAGACGGGGTTTTAGCAGGCGTAAATGTGGCACAGGCTGTTTTTCATTTCCTGGAAAAAGACCCAACATTCACTATTTATAAAAATGATGGAGAGCTAATGACAAAAGGCGAGACCGCTTTTGAAGTACAAGCAAGAGTACATACTATTTTGCAATGCGAACGCTTAGCTTTGAACTGTATGCAACGCATGAGCGGCATAGCAACACTCACCAAAAAATTTACTGATATATTAAATGGTTATCACACTAAAGTTTTAGACACCCGCAAAACAACACCCAATTTTCGTTTATTGGAAAAAGAGGCAGTAAGAATTGGTGGTGGCATCAATCACCGCATGGCATTGTATGATATGATTATGCTAAAGGATAACCATATTGATTATTGTGGCGGATTAGAAAAAGCCATTAGTAAAGCATACGAATATGTACAAACTAAAAAGCCCGGATTAAAAATAGAAGTAGAAACAAGAAATATTGATGATGTTAAAAAAGTAGTGGCCATGGCAAAAGGAAAAGTATTTCGCATTATGCTGGATAATTTTTCCCCGGAGCAAATAAGAGAAGCATTAATCATCATTAATAGAGAATTTGAAACCGAGGCAAGCGGTGGAATTAATTTAGAAAATGTAGTCAATTATGCAGAAACTGGTGTTGACTATGTAAGTATTGGTGGATTAATTCACCAGGCAAGAAGTTTGGACCTTAGCTTAAAAGCAGTGATACTATAATTCGTTTAATGGTTTAACAGTTTAAGGGTTATTAACCTTTAAACCATTAAACCCTTCAACCTTTAAACATGAGTAAGAAAAATAAACCCGATAACAGGGGATTTGTATTTAGCACAGACCCAAACTTTCAATTTGAAGAAGAAAGAATAGAAGAAGAAACAGTTCCGGCTAATCAGCAAAAACTTCGCATTCGATTAGAAACAAAACATCGTGGTGGTAAAACGGTGAGTTTAATTACCGGTTTTATTGGTAAAGAAACTGATCTGGAAGAGCTTGGTAAAAAACTAAAATCTTTCTGTGGCACCGGAGGTTCTGCCAAGGATGGAGAAATAATTGTACAGGGCGACCATCGTGATAAAATATTGCAATGGCTATTGAAAAACGGTTACTCACAGTCTAAAAAATCCTGATTTGTTTTTTACAATCACTTGCATACTGGCTGTTATTTCTGCTATTATTGGTGTAACCGGCTTTATATTGTATATCCGTGCAAGAATGAGAGCAGATGAAGCCGGAGAAAAATTCTACTTAAAACTTCATTACACGGCGCTTACTCTTTCATTACTCTTCCTGGTTGCAGCACTCAATTTATACGAGGATTAATGCCGACTCATTGTCAGCAATTTGCCAGCTACCCATAACTTGTTGTTAACATCACTGGACTATTAAATTTTTTTTCATTATTTTTATATTGTTAGCAGGAAACATGACCTCAAAAATCTCCGAAGGCGTTCGAATAAGTGTTGAAACTTTTTACCAGCAGGATTACAGCAATCCAATGGCAGGTGAATATATGTTTGCTTACCGGATAACGATTGAAAACAATAATACTTTTTCTGTAAAATTACTGCGTCGTCACTGGCATATTTTCGACAGTAACAGCCAGCATCGTGAAGTGGAAGGTGATGGTGTAGTAGGTGTTCAACCCATATTAAATCCTGGTGAACAATACCAGTATGTAAGTGGTTGCAATCTTCGTACAGAAATGGGAAAGATGCATGGAACTTATTTAATGGAAAACCTCAACTCCAAACAAAACTTTTCCGTAAACATTCCTTTGTTTGAAATGATTGTTCCTTTCAAAATGAATTAACATTTTCATCCTTGCTGCTAATGGTTTTATCTGTATCTTACATTACTCACATCGTTCAGCAATAATTAGTTTTATTAACGCAGTTAATCTGCCGGCATTCTTAATACAATTGATTAACACTAAATAGTGTGATAAAATCATTTGTATGTCAAAAGTTACTTACAACAACTCCAATAACCAGTTTTTTCAGTCGTTAAAAAATTCAGTTGATAATTACTTCATCTCTGCAAAGCGTAAAAAAACAGGTAACTGGAATTTGTACTATAAAACTATTGTACTGCTAACGGCAGCTGTGGCTATTTATCTTTCATTACTTTTCTTACCGTTAACAGCAGTATGGGGTATTTTACTGAGCAGTATATTTGGAATAGTGTTAGCAAGCATTGGTTTTAATGTAATGCACGATGCCTGTCACGGAAGTTACTCAGAAAGAAAATGGCTGAATGAAACCCTGGGGTATTCACTCAATGCATTGGGTGGAAATGCCTTTATCTGGAAGTTTAAACATAATATTTTGCATCATACCTATACTAATGTGGATGGCATGGATGATGATATTGCCAAAAGTCCGCTGATGCGTCAATGTACCTCGCAAAAATGGGTACCTGCTCACCGCTTCCAGCATTTTTATGTATTATTCTTTTATGCCATCTCTTCTTTTGCCTGGATATTTCTGATGGATTTTAATAAATATTTCAGGCAAAAAATTCATAATACTCCTTTACAAAAAATGGACAGGAAAGAACATTTTATCTTTTGGATATCCAAAGTACTATATGTGTTTTTTTATATTGTAATTCCGGTGATAGTGGTTGGATGGCAAGCTTGGGCCATCGGGTTTATTTTCCTGCATATTTTCATGGGTCTTACGCTGGCTATTGTTTTTCAACTGGCACACGTAGTGGAGCATACAGAATTTGAAAAAGTAAGGGCTGGAGAAAATATGCCTCTTAATTTATCATGGGCCGAACATGAGGTGAGAAGTACGGCAGACTTTGCTGTAAACAATAAAATGGTTTGCTGGTTTACCGGTGGCTTAAATTTCCAGGTTGAACATCATCTTTTTCCAAAAATCAGCCATATACATTACCCGGCTATCAATAAAATAGTGAAAGAAAAATGCAGGGAGTTTAATTTACCCTATCACAGTTTTCCTACTGCAAAAGCTGCTATTATTTCCCACTTCAGGTTAATGAAAGCGCTGGGTAAGAAACCAACAGTATAATTAAGAAGGCTTATATTTTGCTGCGTTAAATATTTCCTTTGAAGATGTTTTCATTAATTGCTGAATTGTAATATCAGGATGTTTCTCAACGTATTTCTGAACAATTCGCCATCCAACAAACAATCCAATATTCCCCGGCGAATCCTGTGGCATTCCCTGTGTACTGGGCCCTTCAGAAACAAAGTTGCTGGTAGAAGGATCAGTTGAATAAAGTAAATCTCCGTCTAAGAAAAATTTCCAGATATCTTTTTCATTTTTATAACACCAGTTCAACTGGTCCTTAGTGTATTGAAGTTTTAAGGTGTCGTTTGTCTTTGGTAAAAATTTATCCAGCACAAAATATCGTTTCCCTTTTTCAACCATTTGCTCAATCAATGGTTTAGAAAAACTGGTGTCAGGATATAAATCATCAATTACCGCCTGCATACAGTTTGTTGGCAGGTATTCAACAGAAAATCTTCTTGACAAATAAGTGGGAATTTGTGTTTGCACTTCAGGAATTAAATAATAGCTAAAATCCTTCCCCATATAATAATCTAATCCAATAGCCAGACCGTCCTGTGTTAAAATTTCTCTTCCGGTTAAATCACCAATAAAGCCTATCAATTTTGGTAATTTATATTGAGGAAAATAATATTTCACATATTTCAGTCCATTCTCCACTCCTTTTGTCCATTCTGTATTCTTATCAAATTTTTGCCATACAGAATCTTTCAGTTGCTGTGTATGTGTAAGAAAACTCCTCATCGCTTCCTGCAAAATTTTACTGGTATCACTATATGGCTCGTGCAGTTGTAATACCTGTGCTATAAACGCATTGGTAAAACCAGGTTGTTGTACATACACCTTTTTCAGGCCGTCCGCTACATTATTAGTATCAATAGAATAAACAAGCTTGTCATACCGTTCAACAGGCAAATCAACTTTAATATTGGAAACATCAGGACTATTGTTGTTACAGGCAGCTAAGAACAACACGATAATAAACGGCAACAGTAATCTCATATAATGGGTTTGAAATTTTTAACTTTGCAAAGAAATCGAAAACTTTTAAATAAAGCCCCTTTAGGGGTTTGGGGTTTATGAAAATATTTTTAGCACAGCAGAATTATCATATCGGCAATTTTGAAAACAATACACAAAAGATTATTGAAGCTATTGAACTGGCCAAGCAGCAGGGTGGTGACATCATCCTGTTCAGCGAACTGAGCATTTGCGGTTACCCGCCAAGAGATTTTTTGGAGTTCAATGATTTTTTAAACAAATGCAACCAAAGCATTGATAAGATAAAACAACATGCAGATACCATTGCTGTAATTGTGGGAGCACCTGACAAAAATAAGCGGACAGAAGGAAAGGATTTGCATAACGCTGCTTATTTTCTCTACGAAAAAGAAGTTAAAGCCATCGCCCATAAAACATGTTTGCCAAACTACGATGTGTTTGATGAGTATCGTTATTTTGAACCGGCCTACGATTGGAACATCATTGAATTTAAAGGAAAGAAAATAGCACTGACCATTTGTGAAGATATCTGGAACCTCGGCGACAATCCTTTATACCGCATTTGCCCCATGGATGAGCTGATGAAGTATAACCCTGATATCATGCTAAACATATCAGCCTCCCCTTTTGATTATACACATGTTGAAGACAGGAAGGCCATTGTAAAACTAAATGTGAAAAAATATCGTCTGCCAATGCTGTATTGTAACACAGTAGGCAGCCAGACGGAAATTGTTTTTGATGGCGGTTCGCTGGTGTTTGATAGAGATGCTAATCTGTTAAAACAACTCCCATTATTTGAAGAAGCTATTGATTTTGTTGAATGGAAAGAAGATGGAAGTTTTAATGTACCAATAAAACAAAAAGCTGCTACTGTACCCGATGAAGAGTTAAATCCATTGCATTTAGAAGAAAATTTATGCATTACTGAAATACATGATGCTATCGTTTTAGGAATAAGAGATTATTTCAAAAAGATGGGTTTCGCCAAAGCAATTTTAGGAAGCAGCGGTGGTATTGACAGTGCGGTTACATTAGCATTAGCCTGTACTGCTTTGGGAAAAGAAAATGTTAGAGCTATCTTAATGCCATCGCAGTATTCAACCGGACATAGTGTAAGCGATGCAGAAGAGTTGAGTAAAAATCTCGGCAATCCTTACGACATTGTTCCTATCAAAAATATTTTCGATTCTTTTTTAACGGAACTAAAACCCATCTTTAAAGATTTGCCTTTTAGCCTGGCAGAAGAAAATATTCAAAGCCGTACAAGAGGAAATTTATTGATGGCTATCGCTAATAAGTTTGGATACATTTTGCTCAACACTTCTAACAAAAGTGAACTGGCAACCGGTTATGGTACTTTGTATGGGGATATGGCCGGTGGATTAGGTGTGCTGGGCGATTGTTATAAGCTGCAGGTTTATGCATTGGCAAAATATATTAACCGTAATGGAGAAATCATTCCCAATAACATCATCACTAAAGCACCCAGTGCAGAATTAAGACCAGGGCAAAAAGACAGTGATAGTTTGCCCGAATATGATATTTTGGATAAAGTATTATACCAGTACATTGAAAGAAGACAAGGGCCCAATGAAATTAAAGCAATGGGTTATGATGCTGCTTTAGTTGACAGGGTACTGCGGTTAGTAAACATCAATGAATATAAACGTAATCAGTTCTGCCCCATCATTCGTGTTTCACCAAAAGCATTTGGTGTGGGAAGAAGGGTGCCGATTGTAGGAAAATATTTAAGTTAGCAGGTTGGACAAATTTTCAATCGGATTGCAAATTTGTCCAAATTGTCTTATCTTTGAAAAATGATAGAAAGGCAACTTTCCAAAAAACTAAAACAACTTTACCGCTACTTTCCCGTAGTGTCTTTAAACGGACCCAGGCAGTCAGGAAAATCAACCCTTTTAAAAAACACTTTTCCAAAGCTGCCTTATGTTACTTTAGAAAACCCCGATGATTTACAAATTGCACTGGCAGACCCAAGACAGTTCTTGTCCCGTTATAATAAAGGTGCAGTAATAGATGAAGTGCAAAATGTTCCGGCACTGTTTTCGTACATACAGGGAATTGTTGACAGCAACAACAAAATAAAATTTGTATTAAGTGGCTCACAAAATTTTTTATTGAACCAGCATATCTCTCAAACACTTGCTGGAAGAGTAGGGTTGTTAACGCTGTTACCCTTTTCCATTACAGAATTGAAAAACGCAGGATTGCTGAAAAGAGGGTATGAACAAACAGTATATACTGGTTTTTATCCACGCCTTTTTGATAAAAAAATCCCGCCCTCATTATTTTATCCTTCCTATTTGCAAACTTATGTGCAGCGGGATGTATTGCAACTGCTCAAAATAACAGACATAGCACTCTTTACAAAATTTATACGCTTGCTGGCAGGAAGGGTTGGGCAATTAGTTAATTTATCAAGCCTTGCCTCTGATGTAGGCGTGGCCGTAAACACCATTAAAGCATGGATAGCCGTAATGGAATCAAGTTATATTTTGTTTCTGCTTAAGCCACATCATCAAAATTTTGCCAAACGGCTGGTACAGCAACCCAAAATATATTTTTATGATACCGGCTTACTTTGTTATTTGCTGGGTATAGAAACACCTAAACAACTGGATACCCATTATGCCAGGGGAAATATTTTTGAGAATATGGTACTACTTGAATTGCTCAAGAACAGGTATAATGATGCCAAAGAAAGCGGATTATTTTTTTGGCGGGATAAACATGGCAAAGAAGTGGATTGTATAATTGAGTCGGCAGGTAAATTATTCCCAATTGAAATTAAAAGCAGTCAAACCAAATCACTTCATCTGCTTGATAATATAAAGTATTACCTGGGGCTGGCTAAAAATAAAAGCAAAAAAGGCTATGTGGTTTATGGCGGCAACGAAGTGGTTAACCTTAAAGAGGGAAGTTTGATACCATGGAACAGTATGGAAGAGTTATTTAAACTATAAACCAACCGTTTTATTACAAATAATTTAATATGCAAAGAGAAGGCTATTCCATAACAACTGACACCACATTCTTTAATTTAGAATACATTCATCATTTTCTTACACACTCCTACTGGGCCGAAGGTATTCCTATTGAAACGGTTCAGCGTTCTATTGATAATTCTCTTTGCTTTGGTGTATTTCACTTAGGCAGGCAAATTGGTTTTGCAAGGATGATTACTGATAAAGCCACCTTTGCTTATTTAGCTGATGTATTTATTGATGAAGCTTACCGTGGAAAAGGATTAAGCAAATGGTTGGTGGAAGAAATTTTGTCTCATCCCGAATTACAAGGTTTGAGAAGAATGATGCTGGCCACCCGTGATGCTCATGGACTATATGCACAATATGGTTTTGTTCCGCTTACTTTCGTGGACAGGTGGATGAATGTTCATCGTCCGGATATCTATAAGAAAGAAGCATAAGCAACATTGCTCTTCTCCCCGCCATCCGTTACCTTTGCCGCAAATTTTTGCATATGTTACAATTGGCTTTTATCCGCCAGAATCGTGACCTTGTTATTGAACGATTAGGAGTAAAGAATTTTAAAGAGCTTAACCTGGTGGATGAGATTATTGCATTAGATGAACAGCGCCGTAAAAAGCAAACAGGAAATGATGAACTGGCTGCTAAAGTAAATGCTGCTTCCAAAGAAATTGGTATGCTGATGGGTAAGGGAGAAAAGGATGCTGCAGAAAGTAAAAAAGCTGAAGTTGCTCAATACAAAGAATCGTCGAAACAAATTGGTGATGAGTTAGCGTCTATTGAACAACGGGTAAACGATATGCTTGTTCGCTTGCCTAATCTTCCTTCCCCATTAGTTCCAAAAGGTTCAACACCTGAAGAAAATTTGAATGTAAAAGAAAGTGGAGATGAACCAACTCTTCCGGCAAATGCTCAGCCTCATTGGGAATTAATCAAGAAATATGATTTGGTAAATTTTGAGTTGGGTGTAAAACTTACCGGAAGTGGTTTTCCTGTTTACAAGGGCAAAGGTGCCAGGTTACAAAGAGCAATGGCACAGTATTTTCTTGAGTTCAATACCAAAGCCGGTTATACGGAATACATTCCACCTTATATGGTTAATGAAGCCAGCGCTTATGGTACCGGTCAGTTGCCGGATAAAGAAGGACAGATGTATCATATGCAGGTTGATAACTTTTATATGATTCCCACATCAGAAGTGCCCATAACTAATATTTACAGGGATGAGATTGTAAAAGAAAGCGATTTGCCTTTGCGGATGACAGCATATACTCCCTGCTTCAGACGAGAGGCCGGAAGTTTTGGTGCAGATGTTCGTGGTTTAAATCGTGTGCATCAGTTTGACAAAGTAGAAATTGTTCAAATAGTACATCCTGATAAAAGTTATGATGCATTAAATGAAATGGTGGCACATGTTGAAAAGTTATTACAATCGTTGGGGCTTAAATACCGCATTCTTCGTTTGTGTGGTGGTGATATGAGTTTTACGTCTGCACTTACTTATGATTTTGAAGTATGGAGCGCCGCACAAAAAAAATGGTTAGAGTGCAGTAGTGTAAGCAACTTTGAATCTTTCCAAAGCAACCGTATGAAAATTCGCTTTAAAGATGAAAAAGGCAAACCACAGTTGGTGCATACGCTTAATGGAAGCTCATTAGCCTTTCCAAGAATTATGGCATGTATCCTGGAGAATAATCAAACAGAAAATGGTATCAATATCCCGCAAGTATTACAAACATATTTTGGCGCTGCATCAATAAATTAATTTTTAAATTAATTCACCTTAACAAAAACTTGCGTTAAAACATGTTGCTGTAATTGGCAACATGCTTTTTCATTTACACATTTGCCTGTTATATTTTTTAACCTTAAAAATTAATTTTATGAGAAAACGTTTTTTACTTTCAGTCGCCTCCCTCCTCATTCTTACTAATTTTATTGAGGCGCAAATTGCCAAAGGTTCATTGTTACTTGGTGGTGGAATCGGATTTAATTCTACCATTACTAAAACCGGAAACACCGAAGAAAAACAAAATGGCTTCTTTTTTTCTCCGGCACTTGGCACAGCAATAAAACAAAATGTAATTGCCGGCGGGGATATTTTAATTAGCCATACTGAATACGCTTCGGTCACCAGTGAAAAAAGAACCTATAACAGTTATGGTGCAGGAGTGTTTTTTCGAAAATATATACCGGTCGCTAACAAATTTTTTATTTATGGGCAGGGGCGATTGGGTTTTTCGTATTTAAACAACACATATATAAACAATCCTGATAATAGCAGTAAAGAAAAGGGATTTGGAATTGATTTAGGAATTAACCCGGGAGTATCTTATGCCCTCACTAACAAACTGCATCTGGAAGCAGGTTTTACTAATATTGCTTATTTAAACTATCAGCATACCAAACTTAAAAACAGTACGATAGCCGGTGAAACCAATAGTATCCGTAATTCCTTTTCACTTGGCAGTAATCTTAATAATTTTAATTCCTCTTTATATGTTGGGTTCCGGTTATTGCTAAATAAAAAATAAAGGATAAAAATATTACCCAAGCCTGATTCATTAAAACTAAAGGGGCCATACATTTCTGTATAGCCCTTTTTTATTTTAGAAATATTAAAAGCCTTAGTAAGACCAGAGATCCTGTTCGTAGTTAAATATCTTTTCTTTGATATTATCACCTTCTAACAAACGGAGAATAGGATCTTTGAAAATCGCTTTCAAACGCAGATCGTAAGGATTATCCAAAGTAGATTTGGTTATATAGCTTGCAAAAAACCTGTTTTCAAACAATTCTTCCCAAGTCATGCGTCCACCAAAGTTCTTGTTGTTGTAAGCTTCATATTTAGCCAGCACCGGTCTCATATCAGGATAATAAACCCAGAACATTGGGATATCTTCATCACCGATAGTGATACCAGTTGAAGTTTGTAATTTCTTTAAAGGAGCAATACCTAAAATTCTTACAAACATTCTTGATGATTCTTTATCAAACACCCATTCTTCTTTTATTCTGAATTTAGTGATTGAATCAGGATCAACTTCTTTAGGGGTAACTACATATTTTATAAGGTTACCATTCAAATCGTAGGACGGCACGGTGTCCATCCCCCCGCCAAATTGATTCATTGCTTTAGCAACAGGAAGTGGAGTTGTAAATCGGTCATCTATCGGATCAAATGCAGTAACCACACTGTCTTTAATTGCTTTTACCAAAATAGCAATGAAACGCTGGTTCCCGTTATCTTCATTTGCCGAATAACGGAATGGAAGATTCATTTTTTCACGAATATCAATCTCTCTCCATACTCTTTGACGATAAACCGCATCATCTTCTCTAATATGTTCATAAGCCAACGGTTCCCTGTCCCTAACCAAGTTTCTTTCGATGGATGCATCATTTCTTAAAGATACTGAAGCAGAATCCCAACCGCCTGAAGTAGATTTCTGAACCTCATAAGGAATATTTGACTGTCTCGGCTGGCTACCTGAATTATTATTATTCAGGTTTGCGCTTTGCGTTTGGTTACCATACGCTGATTGAGTCTGGTTACCATAAGCGGATTGCGATTGATTGCCATACGCAGACTGAGTAGTCTTTTTTGTAGTAGTCCCCTTTTTCTTTTTCGTTCTTTGCTGGGCATTAATATCAGTAACATTCATCACTAAACCAAATGCTAACAAAGCAACCGCTGCAATTTTTATTTTCATAGAAAATATTTTTATCTGAGATTAAATACTATTGGTGGCAACTTTCTTCTTCCGCCGGGACCAGTTGCATAAATTTCATCTATTACAACTGTAGTACCCGGAGTACACTTATTAATAACATCCCGAACAGGGTCAAATAAATTTCCCGGAACAGAAGGTCTGATACCGGGTGCTTCTTTAAAGTTTTGACCACCTACGCAAATCAATGTATAGGCATTAACTGTAAAGTTTACTCCTTCAAATACAAAGTTCTCTAGTTCCGCTCTCACACCCGCCTGTGCTTTAAATTCTGCTGCGCCAATTACACCACCCTTATTTCTACCAACCATTGCTACTGGATCAGGTACTGTTTTAACTCTGAATTCAAATTTGCTAACTTTACCATCAGCGTTAACAGTTACAATAGCTTTACCTGGTGTAGATGGGCTGGCAATATACCTGCCCGGGCCAGTTTTGTTTAAGCTACCATTATCTATGCTAACACTTACTTTTTCATCACCAACATTACCGCCTGTTACAGCCAGTTCGTTTGGTAAATCAATGTATAATACTTTTACTTTTTCAGCAGAAACAAAGGCTCCTGTTGGTGAACCTACTGTATAATTAATTTCTTTTTCTACTGTTTTCTCTTTCCCATCAATTGGGTCCTTGTACTTTACAGCAACTTTAACTGTTCCAGTACCTGGTCCACCAACTGTAGTTTTCCATGATCCTAGCCCACCCTCTACAGGAACTTTACTACCATTTACAAATATATCAGGAACAACATCTTTGCTATAGGCACCCAAACCGGCATTCACTTGCAGTTCCTGACCGGGCATTAAATAAGTAGCACTGGTACCAATAAGTGGTTCAAACTGGTTATACACCACTTTTACTTCACCTACTTTTTTATGGAAGTAATCCACTAATTGAGATTCACTATTTTTAACATCATTCTGAAATTTACTCAAAATGGTTACAGCAGCGATTGCTGGAGTCATTCTGAAGTAAGCGGAAGTCCAGTCTTTATTGCCTTTATTTTCTACCTTTGGTGGTTCAAGATTTAATGGAAGCGTTTTACTAAATTCTTTTCTCGCAGAGTCATCAGGTAAAAGTTTAAAAATATCACTTTTAAATTGAGTGAGTTTATTTAATAATTCCTTCCCTTTTCCCTTATTATCCATTAATCTGGTCGCAGCTTCGAGGTTATCGAATTTAAATTCTTCTTCACCATTTTCAATTTTTAAACCTGCTTCGGTTTTTAAATCTTGTTTAAGCTGATTCAGATACGAATTCATAGCATCGGCTAATATCTTAACTGAATCCGCTTTAGGTTTCCAAATGCGAGCCCTTTCTGCAGAAAGAGGGTCACTTAATTTATCTTGAAAGGATTTATAAATTAAATTATTTTTTTCAGTTGCTACGCCATTGGCAATCTGCAAGCTGTTGTTTACGGTTTTAAAGGCGTTGATGATCTCTGCAGATACATTGAGTGCCAGCAGTGCAGTAAGCACCAGGTACATCATGTTGATCATCTTTTGCCGGGGCTCCTTAGGTAAAGCCATGGATCAATTATTTTTGGTTTTATCTAATGTGGTTTTGTTTCGGTTTTTTACAGGATAACGGATTAATAAAACTTAACCCTTTATTTATTGCCAATTAACGGCCCTGCATAGCGTTAATCATGTTACCATAAATCTGGTTTAATGAACCGAGGTTCTTAGCCAGGTTGGCAATTTGTGTTTGTGCAGCTTTTGCATCTTCCACACTACCCTGCATCGCCTGGGAAGCTTCAGCTAAATTGCTATAGAACTTGTTCATAGCTTTCAGGTGATTATTAGTATCCTGCAATTCCAGTTCATAAATAGTATTTAATGAACCAAGGTTCTTCGTCATTACCTGAACCTGCTCATGGAATTGTTTGGTGCTGTCAGCTGCATTATTAAAATGTGTCATTGTTGCTGTTGCATTGCTGTACACATCTTTCATTTGTCCTAATGCAGTAGCAGCTTCTTTTGTTTTAGCTGTATAATCATTAGTAGCTGCTACTACATCAGCAGTATCTTTTATTTGCGATACAGTTGTACCAAATTTTTGGAAACCTTCGCTTAATTTTTTAAGATTAGCCGGAGAAATATCTGCATCCTGTAACATTTTATCCATTTGCTGTAATGCAGGATTACCGTTATTACCACCGCCTAAAGCGATAGGAGTCATTTCAAATTTTCCCGTTTTTGCTTTTTCTACATCCGGGTGTTCTGTAATGTTAGGAAAATATCTTTCCCAGTGGTATTCTTCTAATGGAGGTACCACAAAAGCCATCATCAGGAACACAATTACCTCTGCTAACAATCCAAGGGTGATCATCTCATCGGCAGAAGGCCAGTGACGAATTTTAAATAATGCTCCCAGGATTACCATGGCAGCAAAAAAGCTAAATAAAAAGTTGAGTACTTTTTGTCCTGTTTTAGTTTTAAAGAAAAGCATAACGGTTAAGTTTATTAGTGGGTTTGTTTAAAAAATTGTTGATTCCGTACAAGGAACGCTAAAAACGGCTGAATTATTTTATAATCAGAAATTAACGTTTACCAAGTGTGGGCGATAAATCGATTACACACCTGAAACCGATGTAAGATTTCGCTGTATCCTGGTACTCGTAGTTACGGGTACTGGTTTGCAGGTAGTAACCAACATCTTTCCAGCTACCGCCACGTACCACCTTACGTTTCATACGGGGAGGATCGCTGTCCTTAGCGTTGTACCTTAAATCAGGGTTTAAATCGTGAGTGAAGTTATATGCACCTTCGTAGTAGTAAGATGAAGTCCATTCTGCCACGTTACCAGCCATACAATATAAACCAAAGTCATTAGGCCAGTAGGCATCAGCTCTTACGGTATAGAAACCACCGTCTTCAGGATAGTTGCCACGGCCGGGTTTAAAGTTGGCCAGCAAACATCCTTTACGGTTTCTTAAATAAGGATTACCCCAGGGAAACATTGATTGAGAACGACCGCCACGGGCAGCATATTCCCATTCTGATTCTGTAGGCAGGCGGAAACTTGATTCTGTAGCCTTCTTCTTGCTTTCTAAGTAATCATTGAGGAATTTGCTCCTCCAGGTACAGAAAGCTGAAGCTTGTTTCCAGTTTACCCCAACTACAGGATAATGCTGGAATGCCGGGTGAGAAAAATATCTGTGAGAAATTGGTTCGTTGTATGAATAAGAGAAGTCTCTGACCCAAACTAAAGTATCAGGATATACTTTTATAGGATTACGAATAATAAATTTAGAACGTGGTTCATTGGGTTTTCTGTAAGCTGCCGCTTTATAATCTATGTATTCTTCTTTATAGATTAATTTATCTGGGTCAATTTCCATTCTTCCGTTGATCCTGTCATCTGGGGCCATCACCATCCCACCAATTTTTTCCATTACATTTTTATCCTTCCACAAAGCAGCTAACTTTTTTTGATCAAAAGCGCCTGTTTTAGGATCTCTTGGAATTTGAGCAAGTTCGCCTGCAATAGAGTCTCTAACCCAATTCACGAACTGATGATACTCACTATTGGTGATCTCCGTTGCATCCATCCAGAATCCATTGATAGAAACTGCACGGTTACGGGAAGTAAAGGAGAAGTTGATATCCTCATCACTCGGGCCCATATGAAAAGTTCCCTGTGGAATGTAAACCATTCCATAAGGGCGGGAATTCATACCGGGCGTGGAATAAGCAACTCCGCGGAGTTGACCATTGTATGCTGTAGATTTTGAGGATTTACCCGACTTGCCACAAGAAGCAAGCAGAAGGGAAATAGATGCCACAGCTAGCAGATTTAACAGTTGGTTCTTCATGCTTTTAATATTTCTAAAAGGTATTGGCAAATCTAATGAGAAAAAGTTGGTTTTTCTCATCGTTTCTGTCACAATGCTAATATTATTTTCTTTTAAATCAAAGTTCAACTTGATTCTTTTTTGTGTAAACGGCAGTAACACTTAATTATTGTGTTCAGGTGCTTGTGATTTTACTAATAGATCAAACAGTGAATTTACGGAAGTAACTGGCTGATTGCATGAATAATTTTTACACAAAAAAACCTGTGTTTTACCGGCCTTTTTCTTTCCTCTTAACAATGGAAATTCAGGGTTTTCATCTATGGCAGATTGTAATATTGAATTTGGTTGAAAGCTTAGTTTAAATTCATCCCTTAACTTGTCGTGATCGCCCCCAATTATTGCCACTTCATTAATGCCCATTGTAAGATTAAAAAGTGATGCAGCCCAAACCCCAAATGATCCCGGATAACGGGTTATTGCCTGTAAAACTGAGGAAAGATTTTTAACTGCCTGCCCCATCCAATCAGGCTTATCAAAAAGAACCGATAGCTGGATAAGATTGGCCACCATTACAGCATTACCGGAAGGCGTAGCCCCATCATAAATTTCTTTCTTGCGAACAATTACATCTTTTTGGTTTCTTGAGGTAAAAAAGAAATAACCTGTTGACTCTTCTTCAAAATTGATTTTTACAAACTCCGTCAGTTCTTTTGCTTTCCAAAGCCAACTAACATCGGATGTTATTTCCTGCAGTTGAATTAAGGCTTGTATGATATAGGCATAATCATCCAGAAAGGCCGGGTATTTAGCATTTCCATTTTTGTAGGTATGATTCAATCCTTCGTTACCGGCATCAAACTTTTTCAATACAGCATCCATATTTAATTTAGCTAATTCTCTGTACTCTTCTATACCTGTTGCTGAGAAAGCTTTACTTAAAGCGGTATTCATTAAAGCGTTCCAGCCCAATAATACCTTATCATCTGTTTGTGGTTTTATTCGTTTGTTTCTTTCTGACAAAAGTTTTACAGAGGCTTTTGATATTTTAATTTTTAATTCCTCTTCTGTTAAACCATAAAGCTGCGCAAACTCTTTAGGTATTGTCCTGATACGCAGAATGTTTTTATTTTCCCAATTGCCATGTTCAGTTATGTCATAATATGAACAAAAAAGTGAAGCATCTTCCTGTAAAACAGATTCCACTTCCTGCCTGGACCAAACATAAAACCTACCCTCTTCCCCTTCGCTATCTGCATCTAAAGCAGATAAAAAAAGATATTCTTCATTCATCAACTCCCGCATAACAAAATCAATCGTTTCATGAATTACTCTTTCATATTCCGGATTCTTTGTTATTTGATATGCTTCAGACAGTACGGTTATCAACAGGGCATTGTCATACAGCATTTTTTCAAAATGCAGAGCCAGCCACTCATTGTCGGTACTATATCTTGCAAAGCCTCCCGCTAACTGATCATATATGCCGCCATATATCATTTTATCTAAACTTAAACAGGCTTGCTGCAATGCTTTTTCTTCTTTAAAAAAATGATAGTATCTCAATAAAACAGTAATGGAAAATGTTTGCGGAAACTTAGGTGCTTTGCCAAAACCTCCTTCAACGGTATCAGCTGTTTTCATCAAATTATCATATACCATTTTTAAGTGCTGAGCGGTAAATAATTCATCTTTCGGTATATCAACTTTTACTGCAGTTTGACCAAATGAATTTGAATTTTGAAGATGTTCAGTAAGATTATCTGCCTGTGCATCAATTTCATTTCTTCTTTCACTAAATGCCTGTGCAACACCATTCAATATCTCAGTCCACGAAGGACGATTGAATGCTTTCACCGGTGGAAAATAAGTTCCACCATAAAAGGGCTTTCCATCTGGTGTTAAAAAAACATTCAATGGCCAGCCGCCGCTGCCAGTCATTGCCTGTACTGCATCCATATAAATATGATCAATATCCGGTCTTTCTTCTCTGTCAATTTTTATATTGATGAAATGTTGGTTCATGATGGCAGCCACCTCTTCATTTTCAAAACTCTCTCTTTCCATTACATGACACCAGTGACAGGCCGCATATCCAATACTTACCAATATCGGTTTATCTTCATGCTTCGCTTTATTTAATGCTTCTTCTCCCCATGGATACCAATCAACCGGATTATGAGCATGTTGAAGTAAGTATGGACTTGACTCATTTAATAAACGATTAGTATGCATTGAGTGAATTTAAAATAAAACAGGGACAACAGTAAGTTTGTTGTCCCTGCAAATTATTTAATGGCGGGAATTATTTTTTCAAACTGATCAGGTAACGCTCTAAAGCTGCTACCATACTGGGTGCTTGTGGCTCCGGAGCTTTAATATGAAGTGTCAGTCCGGCTTCTTCTATCGCTTTTACTGTGTTGGTTCCAAACGCTCCTAACAACGTTCCATTCTGTTTGTACTTTGGCGCATTTTCCAGCAGGCTTTTAACGCCACTTGGTGTGAAGAAGCATATGATATCGTATTCAACTTTCAATATAGCCGTTACATCATTGCTTACAGTTTTATACAATACCGGAGTGGCAAATTCGCAATTATGATTTTTTAACCAGCTGGTAATTTCATTATCCAGCGATTCGGAACAAGGATACAGGAATTTTTCATTTTCCTTGTGTTTGTTAATCACATCAAACAAACTCTTGTTGCTGCCATCCGCTCCATAAAACACTTTGCGTTTACGGTAGAGAATGAATTTTTGAAGATAGAGTGCTACCGCTTCAGTAATACAGAAATACTTGGTATCCTGGGATACACTTACTTTCATTTCTTCGCATATGCGGAAGAAATGATCAATAGCGTTTCTGCTGGTAAATACTACTGCTGAGTAATTGGCAATTTCAATCTTTTGTTTCCTGAAATCCTTAGCCGGAACACCTTCAACCCTTATGAAAGGATGAAAATCCAGGTTTACACTATACTTCTTAGCTAACTCAAAGTAAGGAGACTTTTCAGAGTCAGGCCGGGGTTGGGTAATGAGGATTTTATTGATGGTTTTGCCAGTTAAATTATTGTGTTGCCCGTTTTTAGTCATATAAAAGCGGTAAAATGAGTTGCAAAGATATAATAAATCCTAAAAATATTTCAACAACACCTTGTATATCAACAAAAGGGGTGTTATTTCAAAGGCACAAAGGTAGAGAAAAAAATGAAACCTGCTTACTTTTATCTCATTTTGTATTGGAAGGTATGATCGTATAAAACGGTAAATAAACATACCTGTAATCAGTAGTAGTGAAAGGGTTAAGGCTACTTTATTAATACCATTAGCTGCAAAAGCCAGTAAAATAATAAAGGGAACCAGCATTACTCCCAGCACTTTATTAACCAGGAAAACAATGAAAGTATAAGTTTCCACGGCCGGTTTAATACCAAACACCCAGCCTGATGCCTTTAATACTACAAACTTTGCCATATATAGTACAGCTACCAATGCTATACAAGTTCCCAGTTCCTCCCATTTATTGATAGTAATTGTAACATCATAATACCTTACGAGTAAAAACAAATAAATACCAGCCCCTACAAAAAAGAAAAGATTAAAAAAGAGGTTTGATAGTTGCGATTGAACCAGTTGATCTTTAACCTGGCTTTGCCGGAGGGTAGTTTTGAAAAATAAGCGAAACAGGTTATTAAAATATTTGAGATAAGAAAGACGGATGATTGCAAGAAAAAATAATAAGCCAATTATTAAATAGAATAACCAATCTTTTCGTTCCCGCCTGGCAAATTCTTCTACTTTGTTTTCTCCTTTGCCCAATAAATTAAAAAACAGGTTGCTTCTCCATATTGTTCGTTTATCAAATGGCTTTGTTGAGCTGGTAATAGTTACAACAGAATCTTTTTTTACAGACGAGCTGTCGATTTTTAAAGAATCTGTAATTGCAGGTCTAAGTATTACTGTAGCACTGTCTCTTTTGAGAGGTAATGCACTATCTGTAACCTGTGCTTTTGCAAAAACTGCAAACAAAGAAAAAAGTAATATGAATGAAATGAGTTTCAACGGCGCAAAAATATTCAGGGCAAATGAGAAACTGGTTTTTATTTAGAAAAAGTTTACGTAACCAAAATGAATTTTAGCCTGCCGCAGGTTCATTGGCGTATCATCTCTTTTACCAGCAGCAAAACTAATGTTGAATAATCCTGCTTTTGTTTCAAATGAAATTCCAAAACCCCCGCCAATAAATGTATTGCTTACATTAGCGTACTGGCTTTTATTTCTTGCCCATGCCCCGTCACTAAAAGCAAAGAGATATGAATTCTGACCAATCAAATAACGGTACTCAAAGGTGGTTACCACATATTGCGAGGCAAATATGCTCTCCTCATCAAAACCCCTTAATAAACGATAACCACCAATTTGAAATAATTCATTTCGAAACACACCGGGACTTTCCAGCCAGCCAATATCTCCACCAGCTTTAATAGCAGCTTGTTTGCCTACCGGAAAAAAATGTGCTCCACTCAATCTCCCCCTGAACACATAGGATTTCAACTTGACTGAATCATACAATGTTGAGTATTTAAAACCATTATCATCATTCAACTCTGTAATGGAATTATTTTTCTTCACTTTTCTTGTACCGGTACTGAATGTTAAATGCAGCTCATTGCCTTTTCTTGGATTGAAGCGATAATTGGTATTGTTTAATTCGTACTCTGCAGCAAGGTTTACAGTACTTACATCAATTTGTTGCGGCAACCGCTTGCTGTATTTTATGGTATTGGTATCCACATCCAGTAAAATGGTACGAAAGTTTTGTATCAATAATTTTCCTGTTTGGGTTGATGAGAAATGGTAATTGGTTCCCAACTGAAGATTGATATTGACATACGAGCTATCTTTTTTTAACAGATCAAATGCAAAGTCAATTCCAAACGGTGACTTAAAAAGATAGGGTTGCTGAAACGCCAGGTCTAATCTTGGCGAATTGGGTTGTAGTTGCTGCCAGTTAACTTTTATAGCTTCGCCACCACCAAACTGGTTTTGCAAGTTGAGATTAAAGTCACCGGTTATCAGTAATTTCTTTTGCCCGGGATACTGTTGATTGGAAGGTAGAAAGCCAATCAAACCATTGATCTGGCTGCTTCTTTTTTGTTTGAGATATAAATTAAGTGTAGCACCATCAGCCAGCATAATCATATCCCACGGTTTTTCTTCCTGCAGGTAAGGTAACTGGCGAATACGATTACTTATATTTTGCAGTTTATCTTTTTTGTAAATACTTCCATTTTTAATATCCAAAAAATTTTGCAGAAAGAGATTATCAATTTTAGCATTACCAAATAAACGGATGCTATCAATTTTATATAAAGGTCCTTTATCAATTTTTAATTGACCATATACTTTATCGTCTTCAAAAAGAATACTATCAAGTTTTATAGTTGCGAAAGGATAACCGGTGCTTTCATAATAATTGAGCAGTTTTTGTTCCACCAGTTGCACCTGCCCCATGTTCAATGGCTGGTTAAAAAACATTTTTGCAGGGAGATTGATTGACTCCATTACTCTAATCTCGCTCAATGTTGGTTGCAGTGTGGCCCATTGATATTTTTTGCCAATGTATAATTTTACATTCGCTGCAGTTGAGTCATACCAGGTACTATCAACCGATGAAGACACATAACCCTTGCCATGAAGATTAGTGGTGAGCTTATACAAAAAATCAAAGCAATCAACCTGGTCAGTAAAGCTTTCTTTTAATCCAAGCACACTTTTATTGAAGGAGCTATCTTTGTCAACCAGATGATAATGCAACAAATAATTTTTCTGTCCAAAGGAGTTGTTGGAAAGCAGTAGAATTAGTAAGCACAAAAAAATAAACCGGTTTGGTTGCATAAACAGCATCGTAAAGATAACAAACACAATTAATGGCAGGCATTTACATACATATTCCTTTTTGCAAACAGGCTTGCCACTATTGTAATTTTCATTTCAGCACTTCGTTACAGCTTAAAAACGATTTTATTGACGCTTTATTGAAAGAAATTTCATTACAGCAAAATTATTTGGGGGATCAAGTTGTTAAAACAATCTATTTTGGTGGCGGTACACCCAGTATTTTGTCAATCGAAGAAATTGCATTGATACTGGATAAAGTTTATGCTTCTTTTAAAATACTGCCAAGCCCTGAGGTTACATTAGAAGCTAATCCCGACGACATCAACCCCGAAAAACTCCAGCATTGGAAACAAGTCGGCATCAATCGTTTCAGCATCGGCATACAATCGTTTTTTGATGAAGATTTGCAATGGATGAACCGGGCACATAATGCCGGGGAGGCTGAAAAATGTATTCAACAAGTAATAGCAGCCGGCTTCAACAATTTTTCTATCGACCTCATCTATGGCGGACCAACTTTAAGCGATGAACATTGGGAGCAAAACATCAACAAAGCAATTCAGCTAAATGTTCCGCATATTTCCTGTTATGCATTAACAGTAGAGACCAAAACCGCTTTAGAAAAAATGATTGAGTTAAAAAAGAAAGAAGCAGTAGATACAGAAAAGCAAGCCCTTCACTTTTTAATGCTGATGGAAGCTATGCAAAAAGCAGGCTATGAGCATTATGAAATTTCAAATTTTGCTAAGCCTGGTTTCCGCAGCAAACACAATAGCAGTTACTGGCAGGGTGAAAAATATTTAGGACTCGGGCCATCCGCTCATTCTTTTAATGGATCATCAAGACAATGGAATATTGCTAACAATGCTTTATACATTCAATCGCTTAAAAGAAATGAATTGATTTTTGAAAGGGAGGAACTTTCCGTTCAAACCCGGCTGAATGAATATATCATGACTTCCCTTAGAACAATGGAAGGGTTAGACCTGAACTATGTAACAGAAAAATTTGGCAGCAACTACAGCGATAAACTTTTAGCTGAATCCTCAAATAAAAAACACCAGCTTAATCTCGGGCTTAATAATTCTCATATTTTTCTGACTACTGAAGGAAAATTATTTGCAGATGGCATTGCAGCCAACCTGTTTTTCTGATTGTTTTAACCCAGATTTTGCAGTAGAGTTTTTTAAGACAAATTGGCTTATTTTGATTTATGATATTAACACAGGAATACACCGATAAAAATGTTTCAGCCTGGGGTGGGATGCAAGAGATGAAGCTGCTGATAGAAACGACAGG
>JACQDV010000088.1 GCA_016200915.1 Sphingobacteriales bacterium | reverse complement strand
GAACGCCTTTTAAAATATCGTCAACCAAACAATAGATTCCAATAACTTTGTCGTGAAGCATTTGAGTAGGTTTTTGTTTTCGCAACTCAAAAATATTCTATCTCAAATGCTTCTATTTCAGGAAACTTGGGTTAATTAAAAAATGAACCGTAACAGGTCTGAAATATTTGAACAAACCCTGTATATTTGCAGCCCTGAACAAACGGAAAGTTCAATAGGATGAAAAGATTCAAGAGGTTCAACGGGTTGGCAATAACCTTTTAAACGTATTAAACCCTTGAAACTTTTGAAACCTTCAAAAGCCCGGATGGCGAAATTGGTAGACGCACTGTGTTCAGGTCGCAGCGTTCGCAAGGATGTGCTGGTTCGAATCCAGTTCCGGGCACCAAAGTGGACAAATCGAAATTTGATTCGGTTTGTCCGTTTTTATTTTGGCTGAAACCCTTGTCAAGATTGAATATTAGCCGAACCGCTTCATTCGTTGTTGGGGTTCGATATTAAAATTAATTAAAAAAGAGTTTTTCGGGGCAGAATCGAATTAATGATTTTTGGTTAGGATTTATAATTAACCCTCCAGTAGATTTATCCAAAAGCCTGTTTTATTAAGTACCCCACATTTAACTGAGCTTTTGCCTAAGTTTCAAAACCACATTTCATAATATTTGCTTCTTGCCTACAGGTACAAAATATTTTTTGTTATCTGCAGTGAGCTTATTTGCCTGACCAATCGGAACATCTTCTATTCATTTGCCTCTTTTTGCATTTCTCATTTTCAACTTCAGGAGCAGTTAAATAAAACGCAAGCATCATCCCGTTTTCCGGTACCTGTAAAGCTATCTCTGTTAAATTGTCCGGGGTTTTGTACTTACCGCTTTTAGAAATAATATGTTTCCAAAGTATTTTAAGTTAATTCAGAATCGCTTCAGATTTGTAATTTTATTTTATGAAAACTTTTAAATGAAGTTATTGATAATTGAAGATGAGAAGGAGCTTAGCAAAAGCATAGTGGCTTACCTCAAGCAGGAAAGCTATCTGTGTGAAACATCCGCCGATTTTGTAACAGCAATGAACAAAACTGAGTCATTTGACTATGATTGTATTTTGCTGGATATCAGCTTACCCGATGGCAACGGCCTTAATGTTTTAAAAGAATTAAAGGCCAACAATAAAACCGATGGAGTAATCATTATATCGGCCAAAAATTCAATTGATGACCGAATAGCCGGATTGAACCTGGGAGCAGATGATTACCTCGCCAAACCATTTCATCTTTCTGAATTAAGCGCCAGGATTGCCGCCGTTATCCGCCGACGGCGATTTGATGGTAATAAGATCATTGTGTTGAATGAAATTACAATTGATACTGTTGCAAAAATGGTGGCAATACACCATGCTGAACTTGATTTAACCTGTAAAGAATATGACTTATTGCTATACCTTGTTTCAAATAAAAACAGGGTAATTTCTAAAAATGCTATTGCAGAAAGTATATCTGGTGAAGGGGCAGATTTGTACGACAATTTTGATTTTATTTACGCACATATAAAAAACTTAAAAAAGAAACTGACAGCAGCAGGCTGTGAGGACTACATCAAATCAATTTACGGTATGGGCTATAAGTTTACTATCTGATGAAGCTTTTGCAAAAAACTATTCGCAGCTATTTTATCTATTCGGTAATTATTTTACTAATTGCTGTGCCTGTATTTTATTATGTTATACAAGGCATAGTAAGAGAAGATATTGATGAGGACTTACTGAACACAAAAGAACTGCTTAAACCTAAAATAAGTGATGCACTACGGAATAATTCAATTGACCAGTTAAAGTTTCTTGACCACGATATTACAGTGTCAGTTACTTCAGCATCTAAGGAATTTGATACATTGACAACCGTGGAAATATTTGATACCATTGCTAAAGAACTGGTGCCGCACAGGTTGCTTACCTCTTATTTTACTGTGAATGGAAAACCTTGTATGCTGCAGGTAAAAACATCATTGGTAGATAACGACGACCTTATTGCAAGCATTGTTAAAGTACAGGTTATTTTATTGATATTGCTAATGACAGGATTGTTCATAATTAACCGCAACCTGTCGAAAAAAATATGGATGCCATTTTATATAACACTTCAGAAACTGCAAAATTACAAAGTGGAAAAACATGCCCCTTTATCTTTACCCAAATCTTCTATCACTGAATTTAACGACCTGAATACTTCGCTACAGGAGTTAACAGACCGAACGCACCAATCATTTGTAAGCCAGAAGGAATTTAGCGAAAATGCTTCGCATGAAATGCAAACGCCGCTGGCAGTATTTCAAAGTAAACTGGAGTTACTAATGCAAACAACTCCGCTCACGGAAGAGCAGGCCCTGCTCATGGGAGACATGGCAGATGTAGCTCAGCGCATGGCAAGATTAAACAAAAGTCTTGTGTTGCTTACTAAAATAGAAAACAGCCAGTTTGCAGACAAAGAGAATGTATCCATAAAGGTATATATCGAAAAATTCATTTTGCTTTACCAGCCGCAGATAAATGAAAAACAAATTACTGTTGATAATAAAATAGTGGAAAACGAAATATTGCATGCAAATGCCGCCCTGATAGAAATATTAATTAACAACCTCATTGGTAATGCCATCCGGCACAATATAGTTGGGGGAAGCATTGGTATAAAATTACACAGAGACCGGCTAATTATTGAAAATACAGGCAAGGCATATCCTTTGGATAAAGAAAAAATATTTCAGCGTTTTCAAAAAGAGAGTACAGATAATAACAGTATTGGTTTAGGCCTTGAAATGGTAAAAAAGGTCTGCAACATCAATAACTATATTATTACTTATGATTTTGTAAACAAGCAACACTGTTTTACAATAGTCTTTAACAATTCAACTATTGAAATGCAGTCATCTCTTGTCAATTAATTGTTCTTCACCACCCGGCATGTATGCTTCCATAAGTATGTGGCAAGGTCTTCAATTGTTGAGTATTTATCTATTTGCTTTAAAATAGAGAAGGATATGTTAACTTTTAAGTGATTCCCCACTGTCACTAAAATCTCAATTATTTCGTCAGTTGAGAAATAGAGATCGGCAAATAATTTACTTTTCAGAGAAATAGTAGCTGTAAATGAAGATGATTTTAATTTGCATTCTTCTAATAGCAATTGGCACACAACATCCCTTCCTGTAATGAATTCCATAATGTCGGGTGTAAAAAGCTGCATTCCTAATGGTATATTTCTCATTTTAAAATTGTTTTAGTAGCATTTTCATCCTCAATATTTGCTTTACGGTATTTCCCAAATGGGATTTTAAAGAGGGAATAAAAATTGGCATTTTCCCTGGTATGCATATAAGTATCCACGCCAAAAATCAGCTGGTCTGCAGGTAGTCGCCTCAATGTTCCAAACATTCTGTCCCAAATGCTCAATACATCTCCATAATTACAATCGGTATATGGTTGCTTGTAATGATGGTGTACCTGGTGCAGGTTGGGTGTTACGAACAACAGGCTGATTAATTTATCCGTATTATCAGAAAACCGGTAATTCATGTGGGCAAATAATGTGGTTATTGCCTGTACTATCTGCCGCAGCATCAGCATCCAAAACGCAGTGCCGGTAATAATTACCCACAAAAGTGTAAAGGATAGCCTCACTATGTTTTCTCCCGGATGCTCCCGTAACGTGGTTGACACATCCACTACATTATCGCTGTGGTGCACAGCATGAAACATCCACAACCTTTTTACTTTGTGCATAATTACATGATAGCCGTATTCACCAAAGTCAAGTAAAACAAAAGACAGAATAAATAGCCACGCCGGATTGGTATTGGCTGGAAAAAGATATAACAGGCCGAACTGGTGCTGGGTTGTCCATTCAATGGTTTTAATAAATGCTAAACCCAGCAGCAATTGTCCGGGAATACTTGTTAAAATAAATGGAGCATTAATGAAAGCATGTTTCCATTTTTTATAGTTCAGAAACATGCCGGCAAAGTTTTCGATATTCCAGGTTACTATAAACAGTGCAATAAAAACCCATAGCTGTAATTGATGCCCGTTTTCGGTTATGTAATGTTTAAGCTGATACATTATTTTAATTAATTGGTTTTTGTGAAACCCATTGTTTGTCCCAAAATTTCAAAGCGCCAATAACCCCGTACCTTTAAATTTCCATCGCCTGTGAGCCAGGCCTTTGCGCAATATTCTTTACCACTTGATGGATCATAAATATGTCCATCCAGCCATTTATTATCATCTGTGTTATAGATCAGCCCCCGTAAAACTTCAAGCCCAATAAGTTTTCTGCTTCGTAAATTTTTGTCCGGGTTCTTTAAATCGCATCTTGTTGCCATTGGCTTTGTTTTGTCGTCGCTGTCATCAAACCAAATAATCTTTGCGTTATATTCGTTACCGCATTTGAATACCTGCACAATTACATTTTTATCATCAGCAGCCAGCCATGTACCAATAATTTTATCTTCATTATTACTTGCTGGTATTTTAAATGATGCCATTAATATTATGATGGCGCCAAGTGTAATGTATTTCATAAAAGATGATTTAGATACTTAAAACATAAGCGTTATGCCAACATATATCCCATCCTTTCTGGCGTAAGGATTATTGAGGTAATTCAGCCTTCTGAAATATTCAATACTCATAACATGAAAAATATTTTCGATTCCCGCACTGGCTTCCATAAAGGGGGCTTTATCAACCATGTTAAAGTTTGAGTTCTTATTATAATCAATATTGGCTTTGCTCATATTGCCCCAATAAGAATTAAACGAGAACCGTTCACGCCATCCAAGTTTTTTTAGCAGGGGTACTTTATCAAATAAAGCCCCGCCGAGGTATAGCCTGGTATGCAGGCTTACATATTTATCGGCAGCAAACTCATAAGGCGCCATTGTATTAAACTGATACTTGCTGGCAACGTAATATTCGTTACCCGCAGGAACATTCAGTAGCAGGTAAGGGATGGTGCCAAAAACTTTTCCTGCTTCCAGTTTATAGTAGAGCATCATTTTAGGAGGCAGCCTTAACCGCTGCTCTATACCAATATTTACTTTATGATATTCAAATTGTGCCTTCCCCTGTTCAAAGCCGTAAACGTAATTTGCAAACAATATGGGGGAAAAGGTTCCAAGTTTAATATTGTCATAATTGAGTATCGTAGTTCGCTCTTTATGCGCATACCTAATTCCTATTGATGCTTCTGCTACAGGCAGCTTTTTTACAAATACACTGTCGTATGGTTTATCTATGGCGGGATTAATAGCCCGGTATTTAAAATCAAATACCGGGTCCAGTTCTTTATAAGTTAATGAAGCTTTGGCTGTAAAATTGGGAGACAGGTATTGTTCATGCTTAAGCAATGCCTGCTTAACATACATCCTGGTAAAGGGAATATTTTTTCTAAACAGGGAATTGACGATGTTATCTTTATCCAATTCATCATCCTGATCAATTATAAAATCATAATCACTTCCATAAGAAAAAGAAGTTTTTGTCCATCGGGCTTCGTTCCATACATATTTCATCCCCAGCATACCTTTTAGTTTTTTATCCTTTGTGCCATAGGCCCCGTAGCCATACAAGTTTACTTTTTTACTTATTCCTGGCATTGTCCAAAAGCCCAACCTAAAACGCCATCCTTCAATAGGGTTTCGGCTCACAAACGAGGAGTATGGCCCTATTCTCACATACTTTCCAAAATCCCAGTAACCAGTACCCGCAAATGCAATCAATTTTACATCCCGTTGAAAACGGTTATTCTCTTTTAAAGAATCCACCATTTTATAAATATTCTTTTCGTGCACTGATAAAGAATCTGGCCTGTTTAGTACCCAAAAATTTTCAGGTTTTTCCCAATTAGTGGTTTGCTCTTTTTTAATAAGGCCTGATAGTACAGCCGATGGCTCTGCGGTGTTTATTTGAATTTTATCAGTTACAGTAGTATTCTTGATAATAAACTTCAGGCTGTTTTTATCTTCAGGTACGGGAATGCCCAGCAAGGCGAGGCCACTTTCAAATTTTACCTCGCTTGAAAATTTAAAAGGCATATATACCATTTTATTGTTTGCGCTGTCATATACCTGTTTATAGTCCTGGTTGTAATTAATATCATTCACAAAGTTTAAATTGGCAGTTTTGCTCAGGTGCATATTCACCGTTTCTACGGCGAGTGTTTTTGTATTAATCCATAATATACCGCTGAAAGCTCTTTCATACTCATGCAGAGGCGCAAAGCGTATTTGCTGAATTGTATCCCCATTGTCTGAAAGCATGGTGCTGCCTTCAAAATATTTGTAATAAGTAAACGCATTGGCATTTAAAGGGCTCACATAAGTTTGGTCAAAAACGGGAAGCCAATCGTCATACACATTAAAAAAAAAGTAGAACTTGTCTAATTTACTTAAAAGGTTATCTGTTTTCAGCCCCAGGTTTTTTTTAGCTATGATATTTTCCCGTTCAATATTTGGTGATACGGAGTGATAACTGTTAGCCAGCCGTTCTGCAAAATAAATAGGCAGTTCTTTATCGTTTTTTGCATTACTGTCAAGGCTGCTGTATGTTTTAAGCATCAGGCTTTTTAAACCGCTGCCCTTTGCCTTTTCATAATCAATATGGTCAATATCCAGCTCGTTTCTTGTATAACGCCGGTAACTGTAACTGCGAAACCTTGATGGGTTGTTGTTGGCTTTATGGTCAATTACTTTTTCCATAAAACTTTTGCCTGGCTTTTTAGATACCTCAATTACCACGGCCTGCAACGTATTTGCTTTTGCTTTCATGCTTATTGCAATACTTGTTGTATTTCCCTTTTGCATTGCAATAATAAACTGTTCAAAACCCACCGAAGTAACTTCCAAACTATCGTACCACTGCGATATGTGGAAGCGGAATGAACCGTCTATTTTTGAGAAGGTGCTATACGGGCTTCCCTTTAAATGAATAGTTGCATTTTGCATAGGTTTATTTGTTCCTTCTTCAGTAACCTTGCCTGTTATTAAAAACCCATTTTGAGAAAATGCGGTAGTTGCAGTTATCAATAAAATGAATAGTAATGGATATTTCTCTGTTATAATCATAAAGCTGGTGACTGGTTGTGTAAAGCGACTACATAACACCGGTTGCAGTTCGAATTTGTGTTTCTAAAATTATTTTTTAGCATTTCTTATATCTCTTAGGTATTACGTCTTTTAGGAATAGAAGGGCAAAAAAATACCGGCTGCGGTTTTGCAACCGGTATTATAAACCATAACCGCACCTCAACTTTATTGATGAAGCATAATTGATGGGATTGTAGTTGTCTGCCCTGTTGTAACTTGTACATTAGCAATTGTGCTGTCCCGATAAGGTGCCGTAGCTTTGAACAATACAGAATAAATGGCAGGTTTCAAGCCCCTGATTTTATACTCGCCATCCTCTTCGGGTATTGCATAAGCAGTATCTGTTGCATTATATACTTTTAGCAGCGGATGTGCATCTCCCGGTTTCACAACGCCTTCAATTTTACCGGTTGTATTATCACTGTAACTTTTTAATTTAGGTTTCAGGCAATACACTCCGTTCTCAAATTCAATAGATTTTGCCACATCAAAATCTATACGAATCCTAACCTGTCCGCCGGGCAATGTTTCTATACTGTTGCTTTTAATTTTTACATACAGGTAAGGATTGTCATCACATAATGGTAATGGATAAGAATGTGTGCTGTCAGTCCATACAGTGTTATTGCTGCCCAGCGTAATTCTAACCTTGGTAATTTTTCCGCTGTTTGCATAAGCATTAGCAATAAGTGTATCTACACCATTTTTCAGCTTCAGCAAATCATAAACCCTTGGCGTAATACTCAAAGTATCCCATCTTCCGTATTGGTCATAATGCTGTTGGTCATCATCACTGTCGTTGTCGCCATTATAATAATCATCATCATGCTGCACCTTACCCGTATCTATTTTTACTTCTACATACCGTATATCCACCAATACTTTTAACAGATTGGGTACAGGGTCGTCGTTAAGATATACAGCCACACTTTGTTTACCAGCCGGAGCGGTGGTACTTGTGGATGTTTCTTTCTTACAAGATACAATAGCAATAGTGATGAATACTGATAAAGCAATTGCCGTTTTAAATTGTTTGGTTTTCATTTTATACAACTGTTTTGTGTAATAAATACTGCTTAGTAAATGCAGGTTATTGATACAGACAACACTCTTTTGAATTATGGTTGGGTGAAAAAAGAATACTAACTTTCTGCAAACCTTTGCAGCAGCATTTGACACAATTTTGACTTAAACCCTACTTTTAATTCAGTTTCTCTACAGACTTTACCACTAACCTTGATTTTATTTTTAAAAGTACCCGTCTAAATTTAATAGCCCGTATGTCTATATCAGAAATAAACCAACACTTGGCAGACAGCCAACAGTCACTTATAAAAGGCTGCTTAGCAGGCGACAGGACTTCCCATGCGAAGCTCTACAACAGCTATTGCCGCAAAATGATGGGGGTTTGCATGTGGTACGCCAAAAACCGGGAAGAAGCGGAAGAAATATTACAGGATGGATTTATGAGGGTATTTAAGTACATGAGCACATTTACGGGCGAAGGTTCCTTTGAAGGCTGGATGCGGAAAATAATGGTAAGTGCAGCCCTTACCAAATACAGAAATAAATCAGCACAGCTCAGGCCGGTACTTGAGTTTAACAGCGAATTTCATGATATCTATGAAGAACCCTCTTTTATTACTCACTATGATGAACGGGAACTGGTAAAGCTGATACAAACACTTAGCCCCGCCTACCGGTTGGTTTTTAACCTGTATGTTTTTGAAGGGATGAAGCACCGGGAAATTGCTGAATCCTTGAATATTTCGGAAAGTACGTCTAAAAGCAACCTTGCCGACGCAAGAAAAATATTGCAGACAGCATTGACTGTAAAAAAAAAGACGGCCATTCTTTAAAATAGATACTGTATGGACAAAAATCTACAAAATATTGATGATGTTTTTAACAGTGCTTACAATTCTTTTGAAGAGGAGCCTTCAGATTCCACCTGGGAAAAACTGAATGCAGCGCTTGATAAAGAGGATGCTGAAAAGTATAAACGCCGGTTCATTGGCTGGAAGCGGATTGCAGCGTTGCTGTTTTTTTTGCTTGCTTCATTCATGATTTATGAAACTGGTATAATTGTAAACCGCAAAAAAGACTCTGGAATAACAAACCGGGAAAGCTTATCCGACTCCACACTTGTAAAAGATAAAATTGATTATCATAAAAAGAAAACAGCGGCCGAATATGTATCCATTTCCCCGGAAACAAAAAAATCCCGGCTCAAGGGTGATAGTACTATAGCGTTCCAGTCGCTAAAGGTTTTACAGGAAACAAATCAAAATAAAAAAACTGCACCAGTAGTTAAGTTGCAACCCAACTCTCCAATTAATCAACCAGAAACCGTTACAGTTGTGTCAAAACATGGTAACAAAAATAGAAAACCCGAAAGAGGTATTACAAAGTTTTCTGTTAAGTCCGGTGTAACTGGCCAGGGTGAAACTCAACTTTTTGCAGCCAATAATTCAATTAACGATCAGGTAAATAGAGATAGAGAAATGATAAAAGACAAACAACTGGTTAAAAACACTGATAAGGAAAAAGATTCAATAAGAAGACCTGGTATTTTACCTTTAATTTCCACCCCAAGGGATGAGATGGCAAAATCTTCGGTTACCGGTATCGCAATAAAAATACCAGCATTGCCAGTAATAAAATTAAACCCCAACAGTAATCAGCAGAAAATAAAAAAGGCTACAGCTGCATACAAGCCATCCTGGTGGGCAACAGCTTTTTTAAGTAACGATTGGGGACAATACCAACTTGACAACGATGTGGAGGATAATACCGGAAATCAACCAAACGAAAAAGAAGAAATTAGCCGGAGGGAAAAGCATGAAGCATCTTATTCAGCAGGTGTAATGGTTATGAGACAATTTCATAAACATTTTGGGTTTAAAACAGGCGTGGTGTATTCTAACACTGCAATTGTTATATCCCCGCAGGAAATGTATGCGGCAAAGAAGCTGGATGGCAGCGTAGCTTATAAATACATTACCTCATCCGGATATGGCTTTATAAAACCTGATTTTGGTCTGCCCCCTTCAATTGGAGACAGCCTGCAATCATCCGAAGCCCAGCATAATCTCCAGATGATAAGTGTTCCGTTACTGTTATCGTACCGGTTTGAGAAAAAGAAATTATCTGTTTCACCTGCGGTTGGTTTATCTGCCAATTTCATTACCAGCGCCAAAGTAAAAACAGAGGTAAAAGATGTATTGGATAAAGAGGCGGTTACAATTAACGGGCTGGATGGAATGCGTAATTTTTATACAGGTTTTATGGCAGATATAAATGTTCAGTATAATGTAAATAGCCGTTGGGCATTTAGTTTATTGCCTGTATTTAAATATGCAATAACTCCAATAACCAAAAGCAATGTTGTAAAAACATTTCCATACAGTTTTAATATAGGAGCCGGAGTTAGTTATAAATTTTAAAATAAACCAACTATTTTTTTAGATACTGTTGTCTTATTTATATAAAAAATACAGAGTAAAAAGTCCGGTTAAAAAAAATATATAACAAATGGCAGACAATGAGCAGATAACTGTTTTATTGGTTTTGTTAATAGGGTTTATTATTTTATTTTCTTTTATAAGGTTGTGGCCTTTTAAATCAGAAGTGGAAGATATCGGGGTTATAAGATACCGTAAACTCAATATACTTACCGGTGAAATAGCTGAGCTTAATGAAACAGAAATGCGAAAAGACATTTCAGTATTAACAGGTAAAGGATATGAAATGGCAATCCTCAGCGAACTAAAATATTTTACCGAAAACGAAATTAAACCCGAAAAAAAAATGTTTTTGATACTCAACAACAGTGAGATAAATCAGTTTGTAGAAGTAGTAACAAAACAATTAACCATGCTTAATGCAGACATTATCTTCTACAAACCCGTAATTGTAAAGCAAAAATAAAATGATATAACATTTTAAAAATTTAAAACAAAATATTATGACTCCAGGAGTTAAGAAATTTAACATTATAACACTATTCTTCATTTTGCTCATTGTAGCTTTGATTTTTAGCATCCCGTTTTCATCCTGCTCAAAAGAGGGCAAAAAGGAAAATGAAAATCACTGCCCGGTAATTGCGGCAACAGCAGTGCCACAGCCGGTTAAAGATTCTTTTGCTCTTCGTTACCCGGCATTGACAGTCACTACATGGTTTCAAAAAGACAGTATAGGCTACTGTGCTTATTTTATTCAACCGGTAAACCAGAAAAAATTAGCTGAGTTTACAAAAACAGGTTCCTTCATTATGGAAGAGATTGACCTTGACCATGACGGAAATTTTGAAGATTCAACGGGCCATTCAGACCCCAAGCTTTCTGGTGTTTGCGAATGTGAAATACCAGAGGGAAAATAGTTTTTCATTTGCACTTTTAGGGTAAGCTCCCTGATTTTTTCAGGGAGCTGTTTTAAACCTTTTTGCATTAGCAAAAAAATCAGTCAATGACAGAATCCAATTTAAAAATAATCGCCTCGGTAAAAAACGAATTAGCGACAATGCGATTGTCGTTTTTTTAAAATAAAATTTCTTATAAATAGCATTTTTAAACAAAAAAAAAATGAAACCAAGTACAATCATTCTCGCAAGCATATTGATAACAGGTATGAATGCAATGGCACAAAAACAAAAAACAATTATAAACCCGGGTGTAAACCCCAAAATAGGTGTAGCTGTTAGCCCCACTTATGAAATCAGTCGCATTGACAAAGCCCCTGCCTCTTTCTTAGGTGTTAGAGGAGGTATTGTTTTAGCAGATAAATTAACCGTTGGAGGAGTTTTTAAAACTTCAATTAACCAAATAATTCCAAAAAGTGAAACAGACAAGAGTGTTTATCTTCATACCTACATGTTTGGCGGATTGCTTGAATACACACTATGGTCTGACAAAATTGTTCATTTAACATTTCCCCTAACTATAGGTGGAGGCAAAGTAGAAATGGATAGGCTCGACGGAATCAGAGATATAAGTGGACAGCCTTATGGCGAAAAAACTTTCTTTTTTGCAGAACCATCGGTTTTGGTTGAAATAAATTTACATAAATACGTCCGGTTAAATGCAGGCGCTAATTATCGTTTTGTCGGAAATATGGCGTACCGAAATATTAATCAAACTGCACTAACAGGTTTATCGGGTGTAATTGGGTTAAAGTTTGGATTATTTAAAAAGTAAAAACTGCTAATGCAAATAATTCTTTTATGAAAAGATAATAACAAAAGCACATGGAGCTAAACTTTAGACCTTACTTGTTCATATCTTTTCATGAAATAATGACAGATACTTTTCTGGAATTGAGGCAAAGAATCATTTTTTATCTCTTTTATTATTGACTATATCATTATTTTCCCGTTATAGCAATTGGGGCTTTTTTAAAAAATCATTTTCTCAAAACATATAGATGATAAAATACTTACTTACAGGAGTGATAACCCTTTTGTCAAATTACACTCATGCCCAGAAAATAACCATCAGTGGTTATGTAAAGGATGCCGCTTCCAAAGAAGCATTAATTAATGCATCTATAGTCAATGCCAATACAAAATCCGGCACATCAACCAATCAGTACGGTTATTTTTCCCTCACAATTAATACAACAGATACTGTTGAATTAATTATTTCGTACCAGGGATACCGGCTACAGGCTAAAAAAGTAACAGCCAGGCAAAACGTACAATTAGATATCCTTCTTGAGAATACCTCTTCAAATTTAGAAGAGGTTGTTGTAAGCTCTGTACGAAATAACCGCAATGTTCAAAAAGCACAGATGGGTGTAATTGATGTACCTGTTAAAGCAATTAAGAATTTCCCGGTGCTGATGGGAGAAAGAGATGTGTTAAAAATAATTCAGTTGCTTCCCGGTGTACAATCAGGGCAGGAAGGTACGGCGGGCTTTTATGTACGGGGTGGCAACCTGGATCAAAACCTTGTACAATTAGATGAAGCCACTGTTTATAATCCCAATCATCTTTTTGGCTTGTTCAGCACATTTAATGTAAACTCAATAAATCATGTTCAACTCATCAAAGGCGGATTTCCGGCTGAATACGGGGGCAGGCTAAGTTCTATATTAAATATCACCATGAAAGAAGGCAATAAAACCAAATACCAAACAGAAGGCGGTATAGGATTGCTATCTGCAAACCTTACATTTCAGGGACCCATTCAAAAAAACAAATCTTCGTTTATCATATCAGCCAGGAAAAGCCATATCAATCTTTTGCTACAACCAGCCACCTCTAAAAGTACCAGTTACTCCTTTTATGATATCAATGCTAAAATGAATTACGAATTAGGCGAAAAAGACCATATTTTTTTAAGCTTCTTTAAAGGGAACGATAACGCCGGTTATACAGGGGCCAGCAGCCTGAATTATACTACCGACTTTGGTAACACTACCGCTACATTCAGGTGGAACCATCTTTTAGGAAGTAAAATATTTTCAAACACTTCACTTATTTATAACGACTATCATTTAGGATTAGGTTCTACTCAAAATAATTACTATGAAGTTCTTTATACCGGGATCAAGGATTTTAACGCAAAAACCGATTTTACTTTCACTCCAAACGACAAACATAAAATTAAAGCCGGATTTACTTACACCTATCACACATTATATCCTTCATCAGTTTCTTCAAAAGTGCCAAGAAGGGGTAACCAGATAACAATTAATAAGGATAGCATTGCTAAAAGATATTCAAATGAATTGGCTTTTTATTTAAATGACGACTACGATGTTTCAAAAACATTTTCCGTTAATTATGGAATCCGGATTCCCCATTTTACCGGGGGCGGGGCATCTTATACGGGTATTGAACCCAGGGTAACAACAAAAATCTCATTAAATACCACCACATCAATTAAAGCCTCCTGGACGTTGATGAACCAGTTTTTGCATGCTGTACCCAACAGCACAGCTTCACTGCCAACTGATACATGGTTAAGCAGCAGCAAACTTATAAAACCACAAAAAAGTTCACAACTGGCATTGGGGTTATTTAAAAATTTCAAAAACAATGCTATTGAAACAAGTGTGGAAGCCTATTACAAAACTATGGATAACCAGGTGTTGTTTAAAGAAGGCGCACAGGTATTGCTAAATACAAATCTCGACAGTATTCTTACTTTTGGAAAAGGCAACTCGTATGGTGTTGAGCTATTAATAAAGAAAAATGTTGGGCGGCTAACGGGCTGGCTCAGCTATACCTGGAGTAAAACAACGCAGCAATTTGCCCAACTCAATCGTGGAGCTGAATTTCCTGCAGCCTTTGACCGGAGGCATAATTTTTCATTGGCGGGCAGTTATGAACTAAGTAAGAACTGGACCCTGTCTGCTGATTTTGTTTTTTATACCGGCAGGGCTTTTACGCTACCCACAGGCAGGGTAACGGTACCGGTAAATGCTTCATTATATGATGGCGTTTATTACGACTATACCAGTCGTAACAATGCAAGACTTAAGAGCTACCATCGCCTTGATGTAAGCTTTTCAAATAAGAAGACAGTAAAATTTTGGGGTAAAAAATATGAACGGGAATGGGTATTTGGAGCCTATAATTTATATAGCAGGCTTAACCCCTATTTTGTTTACCTCACTACAAATGCAGATACAAAACAACCCGAAGCAAGACAGGTTTCGTTACTGCCGGTTATCCCCAGTGTAAGTTTCAATTTTAAATTCTAATTATTTGTACCATGAATAAATTTGTTGTAAACATTCTTTTATTAATCACCAGTGGCATGTCGTTTTTATCATGCGAAAAGGTAATTACTATTACACCCCCGCCTTATGCTGGCAAGGTTAGTATTCAAAGCATGCTGGAACCGGGTAGCCTTCCCATAGTATATTTTAACAAAACGGTGCCTTATTTCGATTCAAAAATCAATTTTGCCGACCTGGTGATACGAAATGCCAACATCAACATTACCACCGGTTCCGCTACAGATATACTCAAGTTAGACAGTGTTTATGACAAAGTATATTGCGAGTATAATTATTATTATAAAGGTTCAAAACCGGTTCAGCTTAATAAAGCATATACGTTAACGATTACAAATAATAATGACACTTACACAGCATCATGCAGCACAGGCAGCATTTCAGGTTCAGCCATTGACAGCACCTCTTATACTGCAAATTATAAAGATTTGTATGGCGAACATGAAGGTGTGATTATTTATTTCAAAGACGTGCCTGCACAGGTTAATTACTACAGATATGAGATGGACAGGTTTATTGACACTGCCACCAAAAAGGCTGAAGTAAAAATTGTAAGCCCATGCCTTGGCAGAGATAGTGTACAAGTACAGGAATTAGGCCGGTCTGTTTTTAGCGATGTAGGGCAGGATGGTCAGCAATTAAAAATTGTTATTGAACCGGCCTATTCACATAACCCCGGAACTAAAGGATATATTCGCATACAGTCAATTGATAAAAATGCATTTAACTTCTTTGACCAGTTAGATAAACAAAAACTTTCTCAATTTAACCCCTTTATTGAGCCGGTATTTTTAAGAGATGGTCAATTTGGAAGCAGGGCCATTGGTTATTTTTCTGCGATGATAAAGAGTAACCCGGTGTTGTTTGTATATCCTGAATAGCGTCTGCTTGAAAACTAAATACAATTAAAAGATGAAGAAAAAGCTGCTTGTTGCATCAATACAATTTTATACAACAGTTTTATTTGCACAGGATAGTTTATCGTTAAATAAAAAAAGCTTACCGCCACCGCAAACATTTATTTATAAAAAAGATACTTTTTTGTTTAAAAGACCAAGCCTGCTGCAAAGTATTAACCATGTGCCAACTAATATGTGGAAAATTGCAAAGACCCCTTTTCAAAAAAAGAATTGGATTGCATTATCGGCTATAACAGCTGTAACCACAATACTCGTTGTAAAAGACCAGGAAATAATTCATTGGGTACGTAGTACAAGTGACAGAATTGGTTTGAAGCCTGAGACTGACTATACTGTTGTGTGGAAAACCGGTAATACCAAGATGCTGAAATCTCCCAAAAACCTTAATACGGCATTGTATCAATTAGGTGAAGGTGGCACCAGTATGATGCTGGCAGGCGGCTTATGGGTCTATGGAAAAATAAGTAAAGACTGGAGGGCCGTTAATACTGCAACTGATCTTACAGAGACTTTTGTAACTATGGGGCTTACCACTCAAATATTAAAAAGGATTACCGGGAGGGAAAGCCCTTTTATGGCTACTACGGAAGGAGGCCGGTGGACCCCCCTCCCTTCATTTTCTGCCTATCAGCAAAACACCAGCGCTTATGATGCATTTCCCTCAGGACATCTGGCTACGTTAATGGCAACGGTAACGGTATTGTCAACTAATTATCCTGAAAAAAAATGGATAAAACCAGTAGGATATACATTAATGTTTTTATCCGGATGGGCCATGTTGAATACTGAAGTGCATTGGGCGGGCGACTATCCATTGGCGGTTGCTGTAGGTTATTTATCAGGAAAAATAACCACCTGGAGGCATAAAAAGAAAAATAATACGCCAAAAGAAATTTTATAAAAGTTATTTCTTTTCAGGATGTCTACAGATTCAATATCCAATTTTGAATTATTATTTAAAAATAAAAAATAAAGCGTATGAAAAAAGTATTAATGTATGTACTGGCAATAACCGCAATTTCCTCTTCTGCCAGTGCCCAAAAATTAGATGCCGCTCAAGTTCCAACTGCGGTTAAAACTGCATTCACAAAACAATACCCGGGTGTTAATGCCAAATGGGAAAAAGAAAAAGGAAAATATGAAGCCGGTTTTAAGCAGCAAAACGGTCTTGATATGTCAGTTTTGTATGAAAGCAATGGCACCATGGTTGAGAGTGAAGTGGATATTAAGGTAGCCGATTTGCCTGCAAAGGTTCTAAATTATGTTAAAGAATACTACAAGGGAAAGAAAATTAAAGAAGGAGCAAAAATTACTAAAGCTGACGGAACGGTAAACTATGAAGCCGAAGTGGATGGAAAAGACCTGATTTTTGACGCTGGCGGAGAATTTATAAAAGAAGTAAAAGACTGATTTTCGTGACCAGGTTTTTTATAGAACAAGAGTAAGGGTAAACGGCAGGGGGTGTATGTTTTATACATCCCCTTTTTTGTTTACAACCTGCTTTATATTCAGTTTTTTTCAGAACTCAAAATTAGGTTCCCACTCAATTTAAACAACATGCGCTATTTTAAATCAATTGTTGCTGTAATTATTCTGCTGTTTTCGTTTGTTATCAGGAGCAATGCTCAGATTATTGATTCGGCCCGGGGTAATACTGCATTACAGGATACAACAGCCAAAAAAAATATACCCTGGCAATTGCCGCCACACAAAAAAACTTTTCATATAAAATCATATATAGTACCCGGGCTAATGATGGCTTACGGTTTTATTGCTATAAAGAATGATGGCCTGCGGCGCTTGAATGCAGAATTAAGGGATGAATTGTATGCTGAAAAACCTCACAGGAAATTCCAGTTAGATAATTATTTGCAGTTTGCCCCTGCCGCTTTGGTTTATGGATTAGATGCAGTAGGTGTAAAAGCCAAACATAATTTCAGGGACCGAACAATGCTGTTTCTGATGTCAAATATTATTCTGAACGCATCGGTTCAGTCAATCAAAAAACTTTCGCATCAAATGCGGCCTGACGGTTCGGGTTATACATCATTTCCTTCGGGGCATACAGCGGAAGCATTTGCTAATGCTGAATTTTTAAGACAGGAGTATAAAGATGTTTCTCCCTGGTATGGTGTTGCAGGTTATGCCATGGCTTTTGCAACCGGGTATTTAAGAATGTATAACAATAAGCATTGGTTTAGTGATGTGGTTGCAGGTGCTGGCGTAGGAATAATATCAACCAAATTGGCCTATTGGCTTTATCCAAAAATTCAGCACTCGCTTTTCAGGGGCAAACATTCGAATACAGTTGTAATACCCACTTATCAAAGCAAAACATTTGGTGTAAGTCTGGTTAGTAAATTCTAAATAAGATGCGTGCAACAAAAAATGAAGTAAAAAGAAATAAGGTCGCTGAAATTATCCTGCTGTTATCGTTACATTTAATGATTACGGCGATTACCCGCCACTGGCTTTTTGGAGCAATTCGCCTTACCAAAAACGGAAACATTAATAGAATTACTACAGAAAAAAACGGATGAGTCAGCCGAAAACAATAATGTTACTTACTATAAAATCATTTTAGAATCCCAGTTAATAGTTCACGATAATAAACAGACATAATTGTTATCAATTTTATCAAGCGCTTGCATTAAACTTTATAAAAAACAAACGGTATTTTTATAGTAACAGATTTCGTAATAATTATGCCTGAACAAATACTCAAACAATACAACTTAAATAAACCTTCCATTAAAGTCTTTCCCTTTGGAAGCGGCCTCATTAATCATACCTGGTTGATTAAAGATGATAGCAATGATTACATTCTGCAACGGATAAATCATAACATCTTTAAACAGCCTTCAGCTATTGCGGCTAATATTAATCTCGTGGGAAAATATCTGTCTGCACATCATCCTTATTATTTATTTGTAAAACCGGTTGCAACCATTAGTGGGGAAGATATGGTTTATATTGAGTCAGAAGGATATTTCAGGTTATTCCCTTTCGTAAAGGATTCATATACCATTAATGTGGTAAGCACCCCTTCCCAAGCCTTTGAAGCTGCTCAACAGTTTGGAAAATTTACAAAATTACTTTCCGGGTTTGACGCAACTAAACTCAAAACAACATTACCAGATTTTCATAACCTGTCATTACGTTTCCGTCAATTTGAAGAAGCGCTGGAAAAAGGAAACAGGGAAAGAATAAAAGAATCAGCCGGTGCAATTAAAACAATACAACACTATAAAAATATTGTAACCACCTGGGAAAGGATCATTACAAACCCGGCCTTTAAAAAAAGAGTTACGCATCACGATACCAAGATCAGCAATGTTTTGTTTAATAAGGAAGATAAAGGATTATGTGTTATTGATCTTGATACCGTAATGCCCGGTTATTTTATGAGCGATGCGGGAGATATGTTACGCACCTATCTTTCCCCTGTTAGTGAAGAAGAAAAAGATTTTTCAAAAATTGAAATAAGAAACGAATATTACCATGCCATTAAAGAAGGCTATTTAGGGGAGATGGATGAGGAGCTTTCATTAGCAGAAAAAGATCATTTTTTTTATGCAGGCAAGTTTATGATTTACATGCAGGCTCTCCGGTTCTTAACAGACTATCTGAATAACGACATTTATTATGGTGCCAAATATGACAAACATAATTTTATGAGGGCTAATAACCAACTGGTTCTGCTTCAGCAGTTCATTGAAAAAGAAGAAAAGTTATTTTAATATTTTCATCTTTATAAGTGTTTATAAAAATTTTCCCGCTTAATTACTGCTCAATATAGTTGTCCCCTCTTCAATTTGTGCCACATACGCTTTCAATTCTTTATTCATCGCCTTATTATAAAGTATTCCAACCTGTTCAATTAAACTATCTACGGCTTCTTCTTTCACAATGTTGATAGTACAACCACCAAAACCACCACCCATCATTCTTGCTCCCAGCACATTTTCATTATCTCTCACCCGGTCTGCCAGGAAATCCAGTTCTTTACAACTTACTTCATACAACCTGCTCAATCCATCATGCGTGGCAAACATTTTCTTTCCAAAAGATTTTAAATCACCCTTTTTCAAATCAGCACAGGCACCCAGCAGGCGGTTATTTTCTTCTATTACATATTTACACCGCTGATAAATCAATTCATCCACTGGTTGAACATATTTGTCTAACATTTCAACAGTAGCATCTCTTAAACTTTTTACTTCGGGGTGATGCGGTTGAATCAACACCACCCCTGCTTCACATTGCTGGCGACGGACATTGTATTCGGATGAAGCCAGTGAATGTTTAACATTCGTATCTAACAAAACAATTTTATATCCGCTTATATCAAATGGTTCATACTCGTATTGAAGTGAACGGCAATCTAATCTAACCACATGATTTTTTTTCCCAAACACACTGGCAAACTGATCCATAATACCACATTTTACTCCGGCATATTCATGCTCGGCTTTTTGTGCCATTTTCACCAGCGTTAATTTATCAAAACCAGTTTTAGTATATTCATTCAAAGCAAATGCCATGGCACATTCCACCGCTGCAGAGGAAGACAAACCTGCTCCAATAGGAATATCAGCAGTAAGTGCTGCGTCAAAACCATTTATTTTAATACCGGCTTTAATAAACTGTGCCACTACTCCCAATAAATAATTAGGCCAGTTAGGCTCCTTTAAAGAATGAATATCGCTAAGGGAAGTTTTATAATTATCTTTAAGATCAATTGAATAAAGATGAATTTCATTATCCTCTCTTGGAGTTAGTGATATATAAGCAGCCTTATCAATGGCCGCCGGTAAAACGAAGCCGTCATTATAATCAGTATGCTCCCCAATAAGATTAATCCTGCCCGGCGAACGGACAATAATTGAATTGGATTTAATATGTTCGCCCAATGCCGGTATTGCTTTTTCCATAATTATCATCTTGCTTTTTTGCCGCACTAAATTACCGATCTATGTTGTAATGATACTAAAATTTACAGGCAAAAAATTAGCTCAGAAGGGTTAATCAGCAGAACGACCTGTTAATGTTATGTGGTTATAAGACTTAAATCATATCAGGACTGATTTAAATCAGCCCTGCTTCTTTACACCCTTTGTAATTTGCTTACACTTCAAATTCCGTTTATGCCCGGAACAGCTACATATACACAGGCTTCGTTCCAGCATGCGCTGTTACAGGCTATCTCTGCTTATACACCGGATTTTATAGCGGTATTGAAACAGAAAGATCTGAGCATTGCTTATATAAACGAACCCGGTGCCAGGCTATTTGGTTATAAACTATCTAAATCATTATTAAATAAATCAACTCCTCCCAAAAGAGTTCACCCCATTTATCAGACTCAGTTAAAGAAGATCAGGCAAACCATTACTAAAAAAGGAATTTTCGTTGATGAAGTACAATACATTGATGAAAAAGGAAAAAGTTTTTGGGGCAGGTTGCAGGTAAATGGATTTACTGCTGATGCTGAAAAATTTTACCTGGTGCAGATTGAAAAAATTGACCGGGCAAAATTTGCTGAAGAAAAATTAGTTAAAGAAAAAAAACGTTTTGGTGCCTTATTAGATTATGCATCTATAGCTGTGATAATCGTTAACCGTAAACAAGAAATAGTTTTAATGAATCCTTATGCTGTGAAATTATTTGGTTACAAATACACAGAAATAATTGGTAAAAAATTAGGCTTATTAATACCGGTTAAATACCGCAGGCAACATCAGAAACATCACGAATTTTATTACCAGCATCCTGAAAACAGGCCTATGGGAACAGGGAGAGAGTTAACCGCTGTTAAAAAAGACGGTACCGAGTTCCCGGTAGAAATCAGCCTCGGTACTTATAAAATTGAGAAAGAGATTTATGTAATTGCTTACCTGTCTGATATTACTATACGCAGACAGAGGGAAAAGGAAATTGTTAAACTCAACTCCGATTTAGAACAAAAAATTAAAGTCAGGACAGAAGAATTGGCCGATACAATAAAGAAATTAGAGAAACAAGTAAACGATACTGAAGCCGCCGAAAAAGAATTACAACGGTTACTTGACAGGGAAAAAGAGCTAAACCAGCTTAAAACCCGTTTTGTTTCTACTGCATCACACGAATTTCGAACTCCTTTAAGTACGATTCTCTCATCTGCTTACCTTTTACAGAAATATATAAATACCGAAGACCAGCCAAAGAGAGACAAACACATAGAAAGAATTACTTCTTCTGTTAATATGCTGACTGATATATTAAACGATTTCTTAAGTGTGGGAAAAATTGAAGAAGGTAAAATCACCACCAAATTCAGCCAGTTTAACATTTGTGAAAATATCAGTGAGGTGATAAACGAATTAAAACCGGTTGTAAAGCCGGGTCAGTCGATCATCTGTAGTTGCAATGGGAAAAAAGATGTTTTTCTTGACCCATCAATGCTCAAACATATTATAATGAACCTGCTTTCCAATGCTATTAAATTCTCCCGTGACAACGCAACCATTATTGTTGATACAAAAAGAAAAGGTCAACTGCTTGAAATAAGTGTGACGGATAATGGTATTGGTATTTCAAGAGAAGATCAACAACATCTTTTTGAACGTTTCTTTCGTGGAGCCAATGCTGCTAATATACAGGGCACAGGTCTTGGTTTACATATTGTAAAAAAATATGCGGAATTAATGAATGGTACAGTAGAGTGCCGGAGTGAATTGGAGAAAGGAACAAGTTTTATCGTAACATTTCAACTAAATAACCCTGTAAACAATTAACGCTGCTGTTAATTTAAAATGTATTGTTATGAAAAAGATTTTGCTGATTGAAGACAATGATGATATAAGAGATAATACTGCTGAGATACTGGAAATGTCGAACTATAAAGTATATACCGCAGAAAATGGTAAGACGGGTATAACCTGTGCATTAAAAGAAAAACCTGATTTGATTATTTGTGACATAATGATGCCGGTACTGGATGGCTATGGTGTGTTGCATGTGTTGCACAAAAATCCTGAAACTAAAAATATCCCTTTTATTTTTCTTACTGCCAAAACAGAACGAACCGATTACCGCAAGGGAATGGAACTGGGTGCTGATGATTATATTACTAAACCATTTACCGGTACTGAGCTGCTTACAGCAGTAGAAGGACGATTAAAAAAAATAGATTCATTAAAGCAGGAGCATGACGGAAGTCAAATTCAGAAAGCAGATGACAGCAATGAAATACAATTGCTCACTTCACTTGTATCCGGAAGAAATACCAACAAATATCGCCGTAAACAATTAGTGTTTTCAGAAGGGAACCGCCCGGCTTGTCTTTATTATATTCAAAAAGGAAAAGTAAAAACTTATAAAACAAATGAAGACGGCAAGCAACTGGTAGTGGGTTTATACAATGAAAATGATTTTATTGGCCACATTGCTTTGCTTGAAAATACTAATTATAAAGAATCAGCCGAAGCAATGGAAGAAACTGTACTGGCAATAATTCCAAGAGAAGATTTTGAGGAATTGCTTAAGTCAAATCCAACTTTTAGCCGCCGCTTTATTCAAACGCTTGCACATAATGTTACCGAAAACGAAGAACATTTGCTGGGAATGGCGTATAACTCATTACGCAAAAAAGTTGCTGATGCCCTCATTATGCTCTGTAAAAAATACAACACAGAAAAAAAAGATGGATTTTCTATTGATATAAGCCGGGAAAACTTAGCCACCATTGCAGGTACAGCTACCGAATCGCTCATCCGAACACTTAGTGATTTTAAAAATGAAAAATTAATTGATATTACTGACGGCGTAATTATCATCTTAAACCAAAAAAAACTCTCCGGTTTAATCAACTAAAAAAAGGGCTGGTAACGACCAGCCCTTTCACACATCAACCATGATGAAGGGTTAACTTACTTAGCCAGCACATTCTTTTCAAACATATCCTTTACAATGAGTTTACCATATTCATGACCCAGGCTTTGTGCTGATTCTGGTTCAAATGACTCGGTTTGCACAGAGTATAGCAACTCTTTTGAGCTAAGGTCATACAGGTTGCTTTCCCAGAAATAGCGGGTATTAATCTGGTAATAACCGGGACTGTAAATACGGTCGTACATCGTATTGTAATACCTCCAGAAACGCCGGTGATAGATAACATAGGGTGAGTAATAAACACGTCCAGGTACATAATAACGTTCTCTTTGTTTATCGAGCAACACAATGGTAAGCACTGCATCCACTCCACTGTTCTGCAGCTTATTCAATACTTCCTCTTCTTTCATTCCTTCAAAAGATTTTGGTCCATACTCTTTTAAAGACGAAACTGCACTGACCCCTTTTTCATTAAGGTCACCAATCAGGTGCTCTTCCATTTTTTCTCTTTTCATTACATCATTATCCTGTATTAAAGCAACCACCATTATTTTATTAAACTTTTTAGCGTTTACATTTTCTGCTTTCCAGGAATGTGTGATACGGGAGGATGAGCAGGCGGTTAGCAACAACATCAAAAGGCTATATAAAACAAATCTGACTTTCATGGCTTAAGATTTTGTACTGTTAAGTTACCATCATTGAAATCTTATGTTCAATGACACTCATCACAAAAAGTAAAAACAGTCCTCAGTTATTTTCTTATCCTTATACGACTACAACGCTTCGCTCAGGTAGCTGTTAAATTCAAATTTCAACTTATTAAAATCTTTCTCTGTTTTTTCCATTTCCTTTCTCAATCTTGATTGATTGCTTTTAACGCCTTTAACAAAGTTGCCATCTTCATAAATATCCCGTATCAGTGATTTCCCCTGTACATCCACTTCTTTTACCATATATCGCAGCTTTTCGTCTTCTTCTACAAAACAGTTTTGAAAATATTCAATCCGCTCCAGCATATCTTCTTCACTATCCATATTTTTTACTATTTCAGATAGCCGGTTTTTGATATTTATATTTTCTTCCTTTATAAAAGCAAGTATCCGTTTCCACGTTTCGTTCTCGTTTTGAAACTGGCTGATTAATGAACTTTCTAAGAACATAGGGTCAATATTTAAATACATAATTAATTACAGGTGTAAATTTATTTGCTTGCAGAAGGGATTGTTCTATATGCTCATCAGCAGTAATAATGACAGGCATCAGTATTAAAGGCCTGCCGTTTTCAGGTTGGTCTTGTAAACTTCAAACCACATAACAATGGCAAAGGCGGTAGCCAGGCAAATCAAAAAATCGTAGATATTAATCACTGTCATACCAAATAATTGTGTCACCGCCGGAATAAAATGTATAACAGAAATAAAAAGAATGGATATCACCACAACAGGTAGTGCAAGGGTATTTTTATAAAAAATTGTTTTAGTGAAGTTTTCTGTAAACGACCGGTTAGTAAAAGTGAGAAAAATATTACTTATTACCAGGGCAGTAAAAACAACAGTTCTTGTTTCTTCCAAAGTAAAATTATAAGACATATAGAAATAGTACAGCACCAGGATGCCGGCAGCAATAACAATTCCCTGCACAATACTAACGAGCAGTTCGTTACCAAAAAAAAATCCTTTACTCCTGTCTCTGGGCTTTAATTGCATAATGTCTGTCTCTACTGGTTCTCTTTCAAAAAAGATAGAACAGGTTGGTCCCATAATGAGTTCTAAAAAAATGATATGCACTGGTGTAAAGATGTTAGGATATTTCCAGCCTAATAACAACGGCAATGCTGCAATTGAAATAATAGGGATATGAATGGAGATGATATACCGAATTGCTTTTTTCAGGTTGCTGAAAATTTTTCTTCCCTGCTGTACGGCCCCGGCTACTTTATCAAGGTTATCATCCGTTAAAATTAAATCGGCTGCTTGTTTGGCTATCTCTGTTCCTTTCTTTCCCATAGCAATTCCAATGTGTGATGATTTTAATGCAGGGGCATCATTTACGCCATCACCGGTCATCGCAACAATTTCTCCATTTGCTTTTAAGGCATCAATCACTCTCAACTTTGCTTCAGGAAACATACGGGCAAATATGTTTACTGTTTTAACAGCTTCCTGCAAATCTGCCTGCTCCATATACATCACATCATTACCGGTAAGATAATGTTTGTACTCTTCCATGCCAACCTGCTCTGCAATGGTCATCACAGTTTCAGGGTAATCTCCCGTTATCAGTTTAATATGAATTTTTGCCCCGTAAAATTTTTTAAAAACTTCGGTAATATTTTTCTTTGGTGGGTCGTACAAACCAAGCAGGCCTTCAAACTTCCAGTAAAAATTATCCTGTACATCGGGCAAGTCACCAGCTGTATGCGAAGCGCTGGCCACACCAATCACTCTAAATCCTTTTGTAGCCATTGCCTTAATGATGGATTCTATTCTTTTTATTTCTTCCTCATCTAAGCGGCATATTTTAATGATTCGTTCCGCACCACCTTTTGCTGCAATGATTTTTTTATTGTTGTGTTCATACACATGCGTCATCATAGGAGGCTGTCCCTGTAATGCATATTCATAAATCAGTTTGAGCGGTTGCTGGTAAGAAGGGAAGGTGATATGGCGATATGCTTCCCAAATAGCTTTCTCCATTGCATCAAAAGGATTAACTTCACTTGCCAGCACTGCATATTTTAATACAGATAAATTTTCTCTTTCCATATTTTCTTCTACCGTAATCATAGCGCCTGTTGCTGCATCATAAATATTTTTTACCTGCATTTTATTTTCGGTGATGGTGCCTGTTTTATCCAAACATATCACACTTACAGCACCCAGGTTTTCGATGGTTTGTGGCTGACGGGAAATGATACCCAGCTTACTCATGTGATAAGCACCCAACGCCATAAAAGATGAAAACGCCACAGGAATTTCTTCGGGGATTGAAGCCATAGCCAAGGTTAACCCAAACAATAAACTAAGAATGATATCACCATTACGCAGGTAATTGACCAGCCAGATAATTAAGAAAGCACTGATACCAAAGAAAGCCAACCGCTTTACAAACTTTCCTATTTGAACCTGCAATAAAGTTTTAGGCGCCGCATAACCACTTACTGACTTACCTAATTTTCCTAATAAGGTATTATTACCGGTAGCAATTACAGAAGCATAACATTTACCGGAGTTAACCGTAGTTCCCTGGTACAATAAATCATATCCTTCGAGTTCTTTTTTATCAACCGGCAAACTTTCTCCAGTGATGATAGATTCGTTTACCGTTAAATCATTTGATTGAATGATACGGGCATCGGCAGGAATTTTACTTCCTTCTTCCAGCAGAATGATATCACCGGGAACTAAGTCAGCAGCATTAATAGTGCTTTCATGCCCATCTCTTATTACTACAATCTTTGGTTCGGTATATTCTTTTAATGCTTCTAACGCATTGGTACTTTTTACTTCCTGGTAAAAAGAGATGGCTGCTACAAAGAACATAGCAGCCATCATCATCCAGCCTTCGCTGGATTTACCCAAAACAAAATAGATGATACAAGCGATTATCAGCAGGATAAACATCGGTTCCCGAAAAATATCAAACAGCACATGAAAGAACCTTCTTGGCTTTTCTAATTGAAATATATTTTTTCCAAACCGTTGCTGTAACGATTTTATATCGTTTTCCTTTAGCCCAATTAAGTTTTCAATATGAAATACGTTTCCGTTCATCAATGCTTATAACACCAGCCTCTTCTCTCCTAATGCGTCTATTACAAATTCTTTCAGCTCTGCCGGTAATACAGCTACTATATCCTGCACTTCACCTTCACTCACAAACAAATTAAGTGTACGAAAGACCGCTGTAACTGCTTTTTTTGCTTCTTCATTATTACCAAAATCATAAGCGGCTGTTTTACCATCTTCTGTTCTTATTTCATCCAGGAATTCATCCACATGATGAATCCGTTTGAATGACTCTTTGTATTTCCATCCATTAACATACACAGCTTTTAATGCCATTGGCAACTGTGCCATCAGTTGAAATGATTCCTCCACCGTTAAGCGGTGACGCAAGGAATGTAAAACAGCCGTTAATATTCTTCCCGCTTTTTCTCTCGAAGTTTGCAGGTCATCTGCCAGCAGGCGTACTACTTTATTTCCTGTGCCGGCATACTTATCAAAATCAAGTGTCATAGCGTTTCATTTTATGGTGATTAAATGTTGGTATTAATAATACTCACTACTTCATAAAAGGTTATGACGCTTATACAAAGAGTACAGGAGTAAGAAAAATAATGAATATTAAACAAGGAATATCGAATGATGAAGTACAACTAAAACTACACTTCATTCATTATTCGATATTCATTGTTCGTTATTCAATATTCATTACGCCGTTACTTTCTTCCACCTTTTTAAATGCGGCAGTACATCCAGTGATTTTTGAATAATGTTACCCGGTATATGCCTTTTCTCCATTTGTGTTTTCACAATGGATTTCATTTCGTCTAATTTCATTCCGGGATTAACCAGGGCACCATCTGCATAACAATACTTGCAGTATTCTTCGCTTTTAGAACCATTTTTTTCTGTTCCCCTGTCCGCTACATTATCAATCGGCATACTGCAACTCTGGCAAAACATTTTTGGTTGCATAAAAAATTTTTTAGCATTAAAAATTTTCTTCCGTCATGCTCATTTTTTCGTTCAGCTCTTCTTTTAACCCATTCAGTTTTTCTTTGCCTTTGTTGAATTTGTCTTTTACAGCATCCGCCAGTTTTTGTCCCTGCTGATTAATTTTCTTTCTTGTTTCAGTTCCTTTATCAGGCGCAAACAACACACCTAATATGGCGCCAGCTGCCAGTCCTGCACCGAGGGCTGTCAGTATTTTAGCATTGTTGTTCATACAATAAATTTTTATTGTTTAAGATGTTTCCAAGTTACTTTAAGCAGTAAGCTGCAAAACTGATAGTACTCACTGCAATCGGTGATTATAGTCAGATCTGCAAATTTTTGGCGTGAATAGCATTATATCGCCATAACTCCTGTTATTGCTTTCAGCTTCCTATTTTTTACCGGAAAGAAACCCATTGTCATTTCTTATTGTAAATGTTACACAATGACTGTACAGCAATGACAAAAAAATACCCCCGGAAATTTCCGGGGGTATAGATGTTGTGCGGGGTTTTTCTTTTCAATTAGTTAGGTCTGACCAATTTTCCAGTTTCTATTTTTTTACCAATTTGGAAATGGTAAACTAAGCTTGTTCTGTGTAATGGCGGAACCTTATATGTAACGGTAAGTGTTTTGTTTGCTTCAACATTACCATCAAATACAGTACTAACTTGTTCGCCCTTCATATTAAACAGGTTGAGTTTACCTCTTCCGCTTTCTGGTGAGTTAATCACAAAAGTGATATTCTCATCATATGGATTAGGATATGCTCTAACTGTTAATTGCTGAGTGGTTACCATTGTTACGGGAGATATAGCTCTTCCTAACAAAGGCTTAGGACATGTTGCTGGTTGAGCACTCCATCCTGCAAATGCTTTACACTCATCAAATGCATTGTTGAGAATATCCTCAGCACTTGCTACATCTGAAAGTGTTAATCCCGCAGGAACTGCATCACCACCTAACAACTTATTAGCCAACTCAAATAAACCTGAAACATTTGCTTTGCCAATACCGCTCAGATAATTTAGAACATTAGCTGGCAACATGTAGCTATGGTATGGACTATAAGTTACATTACCATAAACATCATACTGGCAAGGCTTGATCGCAGTTGTACCGCAACCACCTGCTAAGTCTGCTGTATTCAGGTACATACCGCCCTTAAGTTGAAGGCTACCTAATGTACCCTTAATACCCATGTTCAGTCCTAATGTGAGAGTCTGAGCAAGCAATGTGTTATTGATCCTGCCATTACGTAAGTTGTTCTTCATACATAATGGATCTGAGATGTCACAATCACCAGGTTTCAAAGCTTTAGAAGCACCACCACCAGGTAAGTATTTAATGATCCAATCTGCATCTGCGTTGGTAATTACAATACCTCTTCCCGGCTTACCAATAATCCAATCGGTAGATCCGTTGCTTGTCCATGCATTCAGTGATTTATTTATCAGTTGCCTGGTTGACAATCCACCTGTTGTTCCGTCGCAAGACTTACCACCCGGGTTACCATAGTAACCCTGAGTATAAGTACAGAACGCTTCACAACAAAGAACATTGATTGTTTGTGTGAAGGTTTCTGTTTTATTACCACAAGCATCCACAGCATACCATGTACGGGTATAAGATTCCTTAATACCATCTACACAGTTCTTAGCAACTGGGCCTGTTTGTTGATAAACTACAGAAGGTTTAGGATCACAAATGTCAGTAGCTGTTACTTCAGGTGGAGCAGGTAATTGCTGATTGCACTTGATAGTAACTGTTGTTTCTGTTGGCAATCCACTGATCGTTGGTTTTTGAGTATCAGTAACTGTTACAGTTCTTGTGTACTGAGCACTTGGAGGCTGAGGACAATTTGGAAGTCCCGGATAAACAGCAGTCCATGTTTGCAAATAAGTATATGTACACTTATCAACTACAGTTGTATCAGAGTTAACAGGGCCTGTTACATCTGCCGGAATTGGTCCATTAGGAGTACATACAGTAGCCTGTGGATTAGCAGGAGGATTACCAGAGTTACACTCAACTGTTTCATCACCAGGTAATGATTCTGGTGTAAAGATTGGTGTACCTGCCTTGATAGTAATCTTTTGCTGAGCAGTAGTTGAATTACCACAAGCATCAGTTACCGACCAGTTACGGAAGAAGAAATATTCACCGCAATCTCCGGCAGTAAGATCAGTTTGACCTTCATACTTAGCAGTAATCTTACCATCGCAATTATCGGTAGCTGTTACTACAGGTACTTCCGGATAAGCAGTACCACAGTCAATAGTTGCATCAGCAGGAACATTATCAAATACAGGAGCTACTTTATCTTCTTTCCAGGTTACTGTTACTGAGGTAGAAGCACTGTTACCACAAGCATCGGTTGCTGTAAAGGTTCTGGTTTGTGATTTATTGCAATCGCCTGTTACTTCACTGTTACTTACTGCTACCTGCACTGTACCATCGCAATGATCATTGTCTGTTGCTCCGCCTAATGCAGCATTGATTGCATCGGCTGTTGGATTACAACCTAAGTCTCCTCCTTTACCATCAGTGGTAATTACAGGAGCTACTTTATCTTCTTTCCAG
>JACQDV010000083.1 GCA_016200915.1 Sphingobacteriales bacterium | reverse complement strand
GTGGCAATCTGCTCTTACAAAATCAATCTTCCTGCTATCTATAAAGCAGATTGCTTCGTCCCTCGCAATGACGTAATGCACCAACTAATTATAAATTGTATCTACGACTTTGCAACATCAAAGAACCACAGCCCTTCACCACAGCAGCACAAAAACTCAACAAATACACAAATACCGTCATTGCGGGACTTGCGTAGCTTGTCGTGGCAATCTGCTCTTACAAAATCAATCTTCCTGCTATCAATAAAGCAGATTTCTTCGTTCCCCGCAATGACGTAATGTACCAACCAATCGTACTACTCTGGAACAAAAACAACGATAGCAACCATCTTAATATTGATTTATCAAATAACTATTGAATAACATCCAAACTTAACAACTCACTTAATTTTACGCTTCATTAAAACAGTATGAGCGAAATAAGCGAAACCATACAGGAAAGCGTTGAACAGGGCAAAAAAAATAAGATCAATTCCATGGTGGCCGTGGTGGTTGCCATCACTGCCACATTTATGGCCTTATGTAATGTAAAAGACGGCAATATTGTGCAGGCGATGGAAGAGGCACAGGCACACAGTATTGATGCATGGTCATACTACCAGGCAAAAAGCACCAAACAATCTATTACCGAAAATTCACTGGAGATATTAAAAGCCGGTAACAACACCGCTAATGAGTCCGTTATAAAAAAATATGAAGCTTCCATAACCCGTTACGAAACTGAAAAAGAAGAAATAAAAAAACAGGCAGAAGGTTACAGTAAACAATACGAAGACCTCAACTTATTCGACGACCAGTTTGACATGACTGAAGCATTACTCACCATTGCTATTGCTATGCTGGGCATCTCTTCTTTAACACAAAAGAAATGGTTATTGTATTTTGCCACTGCAGTAAGCATAACAGGAATCATATTGGGCATAACGGCATTTATGAAGATCAGCCTGCACTCTGATTTTATTTCCCGCATCCTGGGATAACAAATCTTTTCCTTACTATAAATATCCTGAACTAATTGCAGGCCGTGTCTCCGTCAAAGTCAATTGATAAAAAAAAGACGGAACATTCATTCCGCCTTTTATAAACCCTGCACAAAATTTATTTTATTTAGAGCTCAGATCAGCTCTTTTTTTCCGCATGTACACTTCTGTTTTTACTACAATCTCATCCAGCAGTTTAACACGGTCCATCCATGCATCAATACCATACATTTTTACATAATTGTCCCTGAAGTTTGGCGCATCTTTAAAATAATCCTGCTCTAATTGCTTAAAGCCATCTTTTAAAACATATACAGAAGCCATTTGCGGACTGGAACCAGCTGCCATCTGCTGATAACGAAAATTATTAAAAGGTGAGTTGATTTTTTTAGACATATCCACTCCTTTTTTTACTTCCGCTCTGTAATCGCCCATCTTTCCGCTTTTGATCCAGGTTAGTGTTACTATAGATTTATCTCCCTGCACATCTGTATTAAAACTTAAACTATCGAGGTACTGGTAATAAAAGGTACCGCCTTCTTCTGCCAGTGTAGGCGCAATTGTTTTATCATAATCTGCATCGTGAGCCGTTTGGTTTGTTTTTTCTACGTCCATGTCCGCATAGGTCATGGGGCCTTGTATTAAAAGATAAGAGCCGGCACGGTCTCCGCTGGTTATCTCCATTACCGTTCTTTTATCATCCCCACTATGAAACTTGGCAACGTGTGCCTTCCAGGCTGTTTCAAATGCAGTGGTCATACCAATTTTTGGCTTAACCCGGGAAACAGAATAAATGGTTTTACCTTGTCCAAATGCGTTGGTCGTTACTGCCATTAGCAGTAATAAGAAAATCTTTCTCATGTCGATTATTATTTAATGAAAAAATAAATTAAGTTTCCAGAGAGAACAAAGCAATAAGCGATTAAACTAAAGGTGAGATGTAATCAGTTAGAGATATTGAATATACATTAATTTCTACATTATAAAAATATTTTTTAGGAAGCTGCGGATTATTTCCCCTGCATCATTACCAAAATAACAACTGCATTTCCCATCTTAATTAATCCTTAACAAAGCCCGGTTATACTTTTTACGGCATACATGGTCAGAGAAGTATTAATCAATCACCATATAAAAATGTAAGCCATGAAAAAATCTATTTTAATTCTCCTCATTTGCGCAGGAGTATTCAGCAATGCAAAAGCACAGGACGCAAAAGATTTTCGCAGTTTTGATTGGGGTGCCCCTTCAGCAGTAGTACAACAAAATGAAAAAACAACTTTCTCCTTTAAAGACAATGACAATGTACTTGTATACAGAGATATGCTTGGCGGATATAACTGTAGTGTTATTTACGGGTTTAATGATAATGATAAACTGGTAACAGGCAATTATGTCTTTACTCAAAAATATTCCAGCTTACCATCATACGAATCGGATTATCTCCATTTTAAAAATCTGCTCATCCGGAAATATGGTGAGCCGGTTAAAGTAAAAGAATACTGGAATAATTCGAATTATATAACCAATAAAAGAGTGGTGCCCGAAGAAAACATTAATTCCACTCAGCAATTAATGTCGAAGTGGGTAACAGACCGCAGCATCATTCAAATAGCAGTGGATTTTGCTAATAATATTTATACTATGCATATTCAATACACTGCAAAGTCGCCAACTGAATTACTGACAAGCGAAGAGATGCATAATACTTTAGTCAAATTATAAACAACATTATCAATAAAAATACCATCCCGCCAGTGGTGGGATGGTATTTTTATAAAATTCAATAGTTCTTCCGCATCAGGCATTATGTATTTCAGCAGTATTTACTTTCTTTTTAAAAAACTTAGCAGTAATTTTTTTCAGGTCAAACAACGGCGCATTGTTTGTGTTATACATTTTCTGTTTCCATAATAATACAATCAGCAATACTGAGTTGAATAACGCTATTGCCAGCATCCAGTAAACCAGTTCATTATTCCTGCTAAAAAATAATACTAAGGGAGCAGCCAGTGCCACCAAAGAAAAAATCACCAATAAAATCTTGCGCTGAAAAATATAATTCAATCCATAACCAACACATACGGCAATAAACAATTCAAATAATCCTCCATCAAAAAAAGGCTCCATAAAGTATAGTTAAGCCCCGGAATTTCTTCCGGGGCTGGTTACAAAATTTTGTTTAAAACCTGGCAGCATAAACACGGGTGCCCCATCTTCCTCCTGGTCTTGCATATTCTCCAATTCCCCAAATGGTATTAGGGTCTGCTCCATCACGGCAAATTTCAAAATAATCGCCCCACCTGCCGCCATTGTAAGCACTTGAGCCTGCCATCACCAACGCACTTCCCTGTAGTGTATTGGGTGCATCCGTTGACAATCTTCCTGTTTGACGCACACTTCCATATTCATTAGCTGAAGATCTGCTGAAAACAAAAAAGGCATTGCGTCTTTGGTCAACACATACAGCCGGGAAGAAATAAGAATATCCTTTGGCTCCAAATGAATTTTGTTGTATTACTTTTTTTGAGACGACATCAATCTCATACCATTGAATTACTGAACGGGCAGCAGTGTCTCCCGCCCACGATCCTTTTGAATTATGTGCACACCAAATACGCTGCACACCACCCGCATATTGAAATACTGCACTTAGCATACGGTTATCGTTGGTGGCAATATCTGTGGTAGAACCGGGCTGATCTGCCTGTGGAGGCAGATCATAAGCACGACAGCCGATATTTGCTTTTGTAAGTGAAGGAGCTGTTCCGGTTTTCCAGTATGCTAAAGGATTGGCTAATGTCCATAAAGTGATAAAAGAATTAGCTCCAAATCCGGTATTTACAAAGTAAGCATCAGGATTTCCTCCAGTACCCCTGAAATGTTTACATGGCTGAACAGTAAATGATAAACCTCCATTGGTATCTTTCATTTTCCAGAAATCGTACCAGCGTATGCTGTGATTGGCGCCATTACCGCCACCGTATAATTCAGCTTTATTGAGTATGCGTAATTTTGAATATTGAAATCCGCTGGAAAATCCAAATTGATTAGTAGTAATATAAAGTGCCTGTGTATCAAAACCGAGACAAGGATAATCAGACCAGTTAGTAGTAGCTGTACTTCCATCGAGTGTGGCATCCAAAGCCCACACCCAATAAGCACCGGCAGGATTAGCAGTTTGAGAAACACCAACCAGCAACCAGGAGCCTTTAGGATTTTGCCTTAATGCTCCTGCAATTATTACATACCTGCCGGCATAATGATCATAAATCATTTTTGGATCAAACACCATTGCCCCCTGCGGAAGTACGTTTCTGAATAATGTCAGATATCCTGCCCACCTGAATGTTTGTGCACCGGTTTTTGAATAACCGGCCATATCCGCATTCACACCCACCACTACATCATTTCTGCCTACGGCTAATACACAATCCGGAGGCCTCCATCCGGTATCTGAAATACCATCAAAATTCCCCAATGATACCGGTGCATTGGAACCGGGAATTTTTGACATATGTATTCCATCTTCAGGCACTCCCTCTTTATCTACAATTTTCGACTCAATATCACTCTCTCCATCAGATACATCGTGTGTGCCTTTTAGTGGAAGTGCTTTTGATTTTTCATGCTTTACGGCTGCCTGTTTCATTTTATCAAATACAGCAACTGTTACAGGATATTTTGACATTTTAAAATCCGGCCGGTCAGCATTATCAGGCTCCAGCATAAAATCTTCCTTACTTACATCAGCTAATGAAATAGAATAACCAGGTGTAATTACTGAACCGCTGCCACCGTGTGAGGCGGAAGCAGCCTTTGCTTTTTTAGTTGCCATCTTCTAGTTTTTAGAAGGTTTAATAATTTGTTTTGCTTGTTCTTTCATTTTATTAAACGCTTCCTCGCTTACAGGAATGCCTATGGGAATTGGGGTATCGCTACCGGATGGTGGAGGCGCAACAATATTATCACCTGTAGCAGTGGAATGGCCGGGTGAAGATTTTCCGTGCCCTTGCTGAAGTTTGCTTTTACTATTTTTTTTCTTAGTTGATTTTTTCTTTGGTGACATACTGCTATTGAAGTTAGCGAAGAAATGTGTTAACAAAAAATTGCTTCACATACTCAATGCGAAGCTCGTTGATGGTAGTTTGATTTTTCTTTTTCCTATGCTTACCTCCTTTTTTACGTGAAGGCTGTAAAACAACCTGAAAACAGATTTCTAACTTTTGTTTTTGTTGCCTTAATTTATCAGCAACCATTAGCAGGTAAAAGGAAAAGCAAATAGTGTATCAGCTTCAAAATTTGCCCGATGTATTGTCTGATTTCACGCCAAGACGCAAAGTAAATTAGCCGCAAAAAAAAACCGGCGTCTTTGCTCCTTGTATTTCTTTGCATGAAAAAATCAAACTGAAACACTACCGAAAAGCAATCAAAAGGGAAAGATTGATTTAATAAAGTTACATTACATAATACTAAAACCAATGGTGAAATCACCCATTTTATTAAGTTTTTTCACGGTGTGTGTTAACATAAGGGAAATACAAGACCATTAAATTACCGGCACAGAAAATGTTTTTCTAAAAAGTTTATCTAAATAAATCAGCCTTTTTGTTTTTCTTTCTTTGGCTGGTCAGGAAGGAGTTTAAAGTACGTTGCTTTAAATCTGCCATTCACAATTTCTCCCTGCACTTCGGCTTTTCTTACGGCATTGCAAAAACCATCATTGGTATGTGCATCACCATGATCATCTATACTGGTGCCATCCACATAATAAGCTTTGCCTTTGATACGTACTGCGAGTCCACAATCGGTTCCCTTTAAACAGAGCTTGCATTTACCACAGGCTGCTTCCACAATCATTACTTTCTTTGTCGTATCCACTACGTGTATATCTTTCTTTGCTGATTGTGCAGATACAAAACTGCCAGCCATCAAAAAGAACAGGGCTGTTAATATTGTTTTGATACCAATGAATTTTAAACAAACTTAAAGAATTAAACGGATCGTTTTAATAATGGAAGGTGAGTTAGCCCCGAAATTTTTTCTGCCAGCCTATCTCCTTCTTTACTGAAAGGCCAGACAAATAATGCTTTTACGGTGTTTTCTTTAGCAATGGCATTAATAGCATCTACCGTTAACCGGGTGGCAATTCCTTTGCTACGGTATTCATCCAGCACCATGGCACTGCATAAATAAATGGCTTCGTATGTTGTGTGCAGCGGCGTACGTTCGTACAACATTTTTTCAGTGATCTTTTTCTCCAGGAACTCCTGCATCAGCTTCGTACTGGTGGGTATTACCAATATCCATACGCAGGGGCCATTGCCCTCATTGTATTCACTTACGGTTGAAGGATGTATTTCCTGTAAGTGTGCAATCACCTTCTCGTCCACATCCAGTTGTTCGGGATCGGTACGGGTGGCAAATACTTCTTCTGCGATTCGTATCATCCGTTCATAGTTGCTCAAAGCCATAGGCAAAATTAATTTATTCCAACCTGTATTCAGCATCCGGCATTAAGCATTCAGCATTTAAACTACATTTACAGCATGAACCGCATGGACCGTCTGCTGGGTATTCTCACCATTCTGCAATCAAAAAAATATGTACCGGCCGAAAAGATCGCTGATAAATATAATATCAGTCTGCGTACCGTTTATCGTGATATTAAAGCATTAACCGAACTTGGCATACCCGTAAGCTTTGAACAGCCACGTGGCTATTTTATTGTACAGGGATATTTTCTTCCACCAGTTGCTTTTACTACAGAAGAAGCCAATGCATTAGTTTTATCCGAATTATTAGTTTATGGTTTCGCTGATAAGTCCATTCAAAAACATTATGCTACTGCTTTAAATAAAGTAAAAGCCGTATTGCGTTCTTCACAAAAAGAAAAAGTAGATGAACTGGATAACAGCATCCGCATACAAATGCATCCTAAGCTGCTGATGAATGTGGATCATCTTTCGCAAATACAAAATGCCATCACCCACCAGTTCATTGTTGAGCTGGAATACAAAGACAAAAAAGAAGAAATAAGCAAGCGTAAACTGGAACCCATCGGGCTGATCTATTATGCTTTTAGCTGGCATGTGATGGGCTGGTGCCATTTAAGAAAAGATTACCGTGATTTTAAAGTGGGCCGCATCACAAGGCTCAAAGTAACCGAGCAACCTTTCAAAAAAGAAAATCATATCAGCATTAATGAGTTCATGAAACAACTGCCGGTAGATTATTAACCATTGTGCTCTTTGTGTAAATCTTTGTGACCCTTGTGGTAAAGAATTAAACCACAAAGAACACAAGGAAAGCACTAAGTCCACAAAGATTTTTTTAATGATAAAAACAGACTGACATAGGGTTGTCACTCAGCCATGGTTTTTTTGTACAGTAAAAACAATTTAACCATGACATTTATTGAATCATTTCTCAAAGAACTGGATGCTGAATCCATTGCCACCCGTAAAATGCTGGAAAGAGTTCCGGCTGATAAGTTTGACTGGAAGCCTCATGAAAAAAGTATGACCTTGCGTCAACTCTCCACACATGTTGCTGAAATTCCCGGCTGGTTAGAATCCGTATTGCATTCCGATGGAATGGATTTTGCCACTATGGAATACAAACCTGTTCCCATTAACACCAATGAAGAATTGCTGAAACATTATGAAGATTCGTTAGCCAAAGGAAAGGCAGCCCTGCAAAGAGCTACAGAAAAACAACTGGATGAAATATGGACCATGCGTACGGCTGATAAAATTCATGCAGCTGAACCAAAACGGGATATGGCCAGGCATTGCTTTTGCCAGGAGGTGCATCACCGTGCACAATTAGGAGTGTTTCTTCGGTTGCTGAATATTCCCATTCCGGGAACATACGGGCCAAGTGCTGATGATACTAATTTCTAAAAACAAAAAAGTCAGAAGCGTATCTTCTGACTTTTTTACTATTTATAAATTTTATTATGGTACAATAATCAGCGGACTGCCACCACTCACTTCCACCATTTCAATATCAAAAATGAGGTCTTTACCCGCAAGAAAATGATTAGCATCTAATGTTACTGTTGTTTCCTGAACAACTGTGATTGTTACCGGAAAGTTTTGACCGGCGCCATTACTCATATTTAATTGCATACCTACTTCAGGTACTAAATCAGCAGGGAAACGGTCTCTGGGAAATTCAACAATCATCTCAGGATTGCTTTCACCATATCCTTCATGAGGAGGAATAGTGATCGTTTTTTTATCACCCACAGTCATACCAACAACAGCATCATCAAAACCTTTGATCATCATGCCTGCACCCACTTCAAATTCTAACGGCTCACGACCGGCAGATGAATCAAATTGTTCGCCATCAGCAAGGCGGCCTGTATAATGTACTTTAACTTTACTTCCTTTTGTTGCTTTCATGTTTTTAAATTGAAGGGTGCAATTTAACCCTAAATTTTTACCCTGCCCGTTTTTTCACGAAATGATTGCAAATAATAAAAGATATTTGTACAAATACTCAGCATGAAAACGCTTAAATACTTCTTTATCACATTTATAGCCACAGTACCATTTTTTGCCTGCTCTCAATACAACAGGGGAAGCCTGAGTTTAAAGAATGGTAAACCAACGGTTGGGGCAGAAAGGACAGATCAATACCTGCCATTGCTAAAAGGAAAATTAGTAGCAGTATTTGCCAATCAAACTTCTATGATTGGGAAAGATCACCTGGTGGATATGTTATTGAAAAATAAAGTACGGGTGATGAAGATATTTACTCCCGAGCATGGCTTTCGTGGAACTGCTGATGCAGGAGAACAGGTGAGTGATGATATAGATTTTAAAACAGGTTTACCTATTGTATCATTATATGGTAATCATTCCAAACCAACAGCTGAAGATTTAAAAGATATTGAAGTAATTATTTTCGACATACAGGATGTTGGCGTTCGTTTTTACACATACATCTCTTCGCTGGAATATTTATTAGAAGCCGCTTATGAAAACAATAAACATTTAATCATCCTGGATCGTCCCAACCCGAATGGTTATTATGTGGACGGACCAGTACTGGATAAAAAATTCAAATCATTTATAGGAATGCAACCCGTACCCGTTGTATATGGCATGACCATGGGCGAATATGCACAAATGATTTTGTATGAGCAGTGGATTGATCTTAAATCTCCCTATGCCACTGCACAGCAGCCGGGAAATTTTGAATTAACCGTTATACCCTGCAATAATTATTCGCATAAAACATTATATGAACTGCCGGTTAATCCTTCGCCCAATTTAAATTCCATCACCGGTATTTACTGGTATCCTTCCACCTGTTTTTTTGAAGGCACCGCATTGAGTGAAGGAAGAGGAACAGATAAACCGTTTCAAATTTTTGGTCACCCTTCCCTGCCAAAAAATTTATACAGCTTTACTCCTAAGCCTAACCCCGGTGCCAAATCATCTAAATTATATGGACAATTATGTTATGGATGGAATGTATCTGACACTAAAGAAAATGTACTCAATAAAATCAATGGCCGCATTCAGTTAAGTTATTTATTGAATGCCTATAAATTATTTCCCAATAAAGACTCCTTCTTTCTTCCTGCTAAATCAGGCAAGCAGGAAGATTATTTCTTTAACAAACTCGCTGGCAATGCTACTTTAATGCAACAAATAAAAGATGGCAAAAGTGAAGAGGAAATAAGAAAAAGCTGGCAGGCAAATATTCAAAAGTTTAAAGCAATAAGAAAGAAGTATTTGCTGTATAACGATTTTGAATAACTCATATTATTTGTAACTGTACAGCCATCTTTACCAAAGAGGCAATATTTTTTGCATCAAATTTTGCCAGTAAATTTTTACGGTGCGTATCAACCGTACTCACACTTAAAAAAAGTTTAACAGCAATTTCATTATTAGTAAGCCCATCAGCAATTAATTCCAGTACTTCTTTTTCACGGCGGGTTAAAACGGGTCGTTCATCATTTGTATTTTTTCTTAATGAATGAGCAGCTTCATCACTTAAATACTGCCGGCCTTTCATTACTGTTTCAATCCCTTCCATCAATTCCTGTTGCGTAGCATTCTTCAGTACATATCCTGATGCTCCATTCGCAATCATCTTCTCAATAAAACTTTGCTGATTGAAAGTGCTGATCCCGATAATAAATACAGCCGGGTATTTTTCTTTTACTTCCTTACACAAATCAATACCACTTTTATCAGGCAGGTTGATATCCATCAATATCACATCTGGCAGATGGTTATTGAGAAAAGCTAAACAGGAAGCCGCATTCGTGGCATGTCCCATCCATTCAATATTATTTTCATTTTGCAATAATGAACGGATACCTTCAATTACCATATAATGGTCGTCTACTATAAAAACTTTTATAGTCATTTAAACTACAAATTCAATATTAACGGATGTGCCATTGCCCGGCAGCGAATTTACATCGAGCTTTCCTTTTAAAAATTCCACTCTATGCTGAATATTATCCCAACCTATACCTTTTGATTGTTTTAAAATAGTTGTATCAAACCCTTTCCCATCATCTTCCACTGTTACAGCTAATACACCATCTGTTTTAGTTAGTTGAACAATAGCATTAGTAGCTGCTGCATGTTTCATGGTGTTATTCAACAGTTCCTGAACGATACGATAAATGATAATAGCAGTGGTGTTATCCATTTCTAAATTATCTGCACCTATTGACTGATAATTCACTTTCAATGCTCCGCTCTGATTAACATCGTTACAAAAATCTTTTAATGCTGTATTCAGTCCAAACTTTACCAATGTTTCCGGCATCATATTATGAGCTACCCTCCGCATTTCTTTTATAGAGCTGTCCAGCATATCCATGCTGCGTTCAAATGCCTGTGCATTTTCAGGCGTCATAATGAGATTTCCTTTCATAGTATTGAGTGAATATTTAATACCCGATAACATTCCGCCAAGACCATCATGTAAATCTTTTGCCAAACGGGTACGTTCTTTTTCTTCTCCTGTTAATACAGCTTCTGTCGCAGCTAATTTTTTTTCTGTCTCCAATTCGGCAATACGCTGTTGCTGCAAGGTTTGCTTATTCCTGTAATTGCGGTAAACAAGAATAGAAATTACCAATAACGCCACCGACGCTCCTGCAAGAAAATAATTAAGCAGGTTTTTTTTATCAATGTTCAGTTGCTGTAATTCTTTGTCCTTCTGCAATTGCGCTATCTTTTCTTCTTTTAACTTCGATTGATATTTTTTATCCAGCACTTCTATTTTCTCTGTAAGTTCTGCAGTATTTAAACTATCCTTACCTAATTTGGATTGCAGCAAATACCAGTAGGCTTCGTTATAATTTCCGGCAGCAGCTTCAATAGCGGATAATACTCTTTGCGTTTCAATTATTTCCCGCTTTTTATTTATGGACCGGGCCAGTGCAAGAGCTCGTAAAGCAGTTTGCTTGGCTTCACTTATTTTATTCAGTTTAAGAAGGCTTTCAGCTTTTGCATCTGTGAATGTAGCCTGCATATAAATATTTCCTGTAACTGATGCATAATGAATGGCACTGTCATATAACATAACCGCTTTGGAATGGTTACCGGTAAACATTGCCAACTCAGCGCTTCGGGCATAAAACATTGTTTTAAGCGTAACATCATGAGAGGCCGTTGCAACAGGTTCTGCTCTTTTAAGAAATACAGCAGTTGAATCGTATTTCTTTATAAGTGTATAACACATGCCCGTATAAACATTTGTCAATGCAACGAATTCTTCATTGCCGGCTTTTTCTGCATAAGGAAGCGACTGTAAATAATAACGCAGCGCTGTTTGATACTGAGCCTGGTGATAATAAGCAAGGGCGATGGACTGGTAAGTGGATGCAACCGCTAAATTCTTATCAGGAAAATTGGTTTTATTTATTAATGCCAGCACCTGCCAGAACATTTCAACTGCTTTGTCATATTCATACAGTTCAAGAAAAACATTACCCCTGCTGAGTTCAGCATCCAGTAACATACCATCGGCTTCCTCTTTTTCTGCAGTGGTAAAATTTTTACCCGACAAAAATTGATTGAGTAATTGGGAAGCGTTATTAAATTCAGCTAAACCATCGTTATACTTTCCTTTATCACAATAGAGATAAGCTGTATAAAGATGATATGCCCCTTTACCCATATCATCATTCGCATTATTGGCAAATGCCAGTCCCTTTTCAAAATTATCTTTAGCTTTTAGGGTATCAACTGAAATATATTCTTTTCCAATTTTAATATGAAGTCTTCCCTTTTGTTTAACGGATGTTTCGCTGGCAAGCGCCTTTAGCAGGCTGTCTGTAATTTTACTTTGAGCAAGTAAGTTGTATGGATAAATAATAACTCCTAAAAATATTATTTGCAGGAAAAGCTTTTTCATTTAATAGTAAATTACTTCTTTGTTACCAACTCACAAATAAAGCCAACAGTTACCTGATACATCCTCCCCTTTTTCCATGATTTTTTATTTTCTCCTAAATATCCTGTTTTTCGGGGATTGATATAAATGACTACATAGTTCATCTTTACAACTGCAAAAAGTAAAAATCTATGAAAAGATATATCTTCCTTATTCTGTTCATAAGTTGTTATCAGGTTTCTTTTTCACAGCAAAAGAAAAAACCTGCCCCAAAAGAAAAAGTACCTGCCAAAAAAGAGATGGCCGACTTAATGAAGCAGGCACAACAGATGATGAACCAAATCAGTCCGGAGGATAAAAAAATGATGGACAGCCTGGGAATCAAAATGCCTTCGGTTAACAATGTGCCACAGGTGAGTGACAAGCAACTGGCAGCTGCTTTTGATGAAGACGCTAAACTTATACCAGCAAAAAAAACTGCTCTTATTGCTTCATTACCCAGGAAAATATTTTCAACTGAAGAACTCCTTTCATTCATTAAAAAAGAAAACATTTCGATAGCAAAACTTATCAAACCACAATCAAAAGAAATTGCAGATAAGCTGATGGAAATGTTTAAAGACGATCCATACTATGGTTACATGATAGCAGCTGCTGCAAATGGATTATGGATTGGCGGATATCATGAATCGGCTGTGTATCTTTTAGGTAAAGCAACCGAAGCAATACCAAATGCAGACAATTACAATAATTATGCTTCCTGCTTAACCATGATGGGTGCTGCACATATTGCTATTCCTATCTTACAAAAATTAAACAGCGTACATAAAAATAACAGCACAGTGCTTAATAACCTCGGGCAGGCCTGGCTGCAATTGGGTGATGAAAACATGGGTGAAAAATATATTGACAGCGCTATTAAGATTTATGCCTATCATCCACAGGCTAATTATACCAAGGCTTTGCTGGAACAGTCAAGAGGTAAAACGGCTGAAGCTGTACATGCGTTAGAAAATTCACTTAAACACAGTATTACACAAACCAAATTAAATAAACTGAAAGAACTGGGTGATAAACAACATAAACTCCGTGGTTATAATGTTCCCCGTGTATATTATTCCTCTTCGTTTAAATTAGATGAATATGCTGCGATGGTACCGCAGGCTTATGCTTTTGAATTAGGACAAGGCATAGAAAGACAATGGGAAAAATTCAAACAGTCGTTGAATGATGAAATAGAAAAATTAGAAAGGGAAATTGAAAAAGCGAAACAACAGGAAGAAGATGAATTAAAAGAATTTAAAGAACAAACAGTAAAACAGGGCGGCGTTATTTATCCTCCCTATTATCATCATGCCGTACAGCGCTACAATACTTACCTGGCACAACAACAAAAAACAATACCGCAGGATGCGGCTGTGGCTGCTCAATATGGTTATAAACTGGCTGCACTAAAAACACAATTTCTGGCAGATATGAAAACGGCAGAAGATAAGTTTAGAGAAGAAAACACCGGGGCTATTGATAATTGCCCGGAACAAATTCCCATCATCAATGGTTTTCTTCAGCAAACAAACAGGCTTAACCAGGAGTATAATATCAATCACATTAGGATATGGATAGCGGATGCCTACAATCAATATTATTTTGCACCGCAACTGGCCAGTGTGGATGCTTCTGCATTAAAGGCAGTGTTGAGTATTAAACTTGATTTTCTGAAAAAATTGCGGAGCCTGAAACATGAATCGGATGTTATATACAGTTGCAATGCCCCGGGAGAAGGTGAACCAGAATATAAAATGAAACAGCTACCGGACTACGATGAAGTAAACTGTCATATAGAAAATAAAATAACAGCGCCGGGTTTTGGAGAAATTACTATGCGGTGTAATAACATGACAATGGAACTGAATCCCTTTTTGTTGCCATTCAGCGGCACATTTACCAAAAATTTTGATGACGGCCATTGGGAAGAAGTATCTGTAGCCGTGGAATTAAAAGCAGTATCAATTGGTGGAGGAGTAAAATTTGATAAAGACGGAAATGTAGAAAGTGGCGAAGCCAACATTGGTAAAAAAATTGGCGGTGTTAAAGTGAGTGCGGGTGTTGCCTTTGATGAAAAGGGTTTCAAAAAAAGCAGTATTGAATTAGGCATCAGCAATAGTTTAAAATTCGCACCGAAAATATTAGACGAGGTGGCTCCGGTGGAAATATCGCTTCAAAATAAATTAGGTGTAGGGATGGAAGTAGGAAGAGGAGAAGACGGCTCTCTTATTTCTGATTATTATGTAAAACAAAGCACCAGCGGTTCCATTGCTGATAATATTGATGTACTGAAAGATATAGAAATGACTCCTGAACAAATAAACTTTGATGATAAGAGCAACCGGCTTAAAGTAACCAACGCTGAAACCACCAGCATCACTGCAGGCAGTGCTGAAATAAAAGCCAACAGCCGCTGGGGTACTAACAGCGGCTACAGCGGAAAAGCTTCCAGTTCACTCTCATCATTAACCATTCAATAATCTTACTACGATGAAAAAATATTTAATCATCTTATTTACCGTGCTTGCTGGTATTATTGCAACTGCCCAACCAACAACACAACAACGTATTGAAGACAGTGTGATCGGCTGGAAAACGGTTTATAATTTTAAAGGCAAAACTTACAAGCCACTTGCAATAGATGGACAAAATTTTTCTCCTTACCAGCAATCGATAAGAGATTCATTTATTGCATGGATGCAGCGGAGTTATATACCTATTGGTGGCTTTGGAGATATTTACCAACGGGATTTTACATCACGGCAAAATAAATTTCCAATGCCACAGTGTATAGGAATGACAGCACTGATTTACGGCATGCAAAAAAATAGCCGGACAGGTAAATATGAAGCCATTGCAAACGAAGACCACAACGATATTTTTATTTATACCAATACGCTTGCCGGCATCAATAATGCTGCACTGCTTAGTTCAACAAACGGTTATTACTTTACTATGCTGCAGGATAATTATGAAAGCACATTTACAAAGCAAAGTATAATAGATGCAACAAAAGAATTTGGGCTGCATGATGGTAACAGGTTTTCTAAGCACATGGTTTATTTTTTATCACAAAGTTGGGCAACCGTTGTGCTGATTCCCGGCAATAAATTGCCCATTGAACAATTAACAAAAGGCGAAGTGCTGGCATTGTGTGAAAAAGGTTTACAAAGAGAACTGGAAGAAAAAAAGAACGAAGCCAGGCACATGTCCTCTAACGACCCATCTTATTATGCCGGTGTAATAAAAGACCTGGAGGAAAAACAATATCCGCAGTGCATAAAAAACCTCAACACCTTAAAAGAAAAATACAAAGATAATCTGAATGAGCCTGCTGTGCTGTATGCATGGGCCGGGCCATCGTTTGCTGATTTTGTAAACAGTAATACCACACTCTTTACAGAAGACTGGTATCAAAATACTGCAGGTTATCCTGTTTACCGTTATACAAAAGAAGCTATAGAGAGCAGTAAAAAAGATAAACCGCTTTGGATAGAAATTACCTGGCCTTTGCAAAAGAAGGGATCAAGAGTAAAATCTTATGAAGTACATAAAGCCATGCTGCGCTATTTTAATTATGATTATGTATATGATTATTTTTTCAATCCCGAAAAAGTAAAAGGAGTTGTTTACACACCATCCAATGCAGATGAACAAAAAGCACAAATACAGAATTTGAAAAAACATTATGCTGTTGCTGAAAATAAAGTAATGCCACAAGGGGTATTCTTTATGGATGATTTTTCTGCCAATACAAATGGCGACAGGCCGGCAGGATGGAGTGATTCTAAAACAAACCCGGCTACTATCGTTGATTTAAAAAATAAAACCGGTAAGTGGGTACAATTAGGACATTATAATAATTTATCGCCTTCCTTAAAAAAGCCATTGCCTGAAAATTTTACAATGGAGTTTGATGTGGCAACAGATGAATTTGAAGTAAGAACGGGCGGCGGTGTAAAAATAAGTTTGGATGCTTATCCAACAAATGCCGGCAGTAATTCAAAAGGTACTGTATTGGAATGGCAGCTTACATCAGGCAACGAAGCTGATTATAACAACAACAATTATTCCGGCGAAGCGGAGACCATTATCAACTCCACTATTGCCGGTTATGAAGGAAAATATTACGCCGTTTATGCGCCAAAAGAATTTACCAATAAAAAAACAAACATCCATGCTGCGGTAAAAGTGAAAGACGGGCGGGCATCATTTTTTATTAATGGAAAAGAAATAGCGGCTTCAAACAATTTTAAAAAAGATTATTGTAACGATTGTATTTGCAAAGGCATTCCGCCAAATACAGTATTCAGAAAAATCAGTTTTTTAAATAACACGCAACACAGGAGTGTTGATGGAAAAGACCCCAATGTATATATAAGTAACCTGAAAATCACAACAGAATAATGTTGATTAATAAAACACATTTTATATGAAACATATTTTCACTATAAGCCTGTTTTGTTTTAGTGCGTTAAATCTTTCTGCACAAAAAGAAACAATTGATTTAATTACTTTCAACGCACCTGGTGGGTGGAAAAAAGAAATAAAAGATGGTGTTATAAGTTATTTCACCGTTGATAAAGCAAGCGGTAGCTGGTGCAGGTTGAATGTTTACAAAAGTGTTCCCAGCAAAGGAAGCATTGAAGCCGATCTTGCAAAAGAATGGAATGAACTGGTGGCTATGCCAAACAATATAAAAGACCCGATGCAGGCATCGGCAACAGAAGAAGGGGATGGCTGGAAAATAAAAGCAGCATCAGGAAAATTTGTTTTTAATAAAAAACCTGCGGCTGCTCTAATCACAACATTCAGTGGTTACAATCGCTGTGCAAGCATCGTTGCATTAACTAATGGTCAGCGATACCTTGACACCATACAAAATTTTATTTCAACTATAAATATAAAAAAACCGGAAGCAGAAAATTCAGTACAGAGCAATACGATATCATCAGGCGCAGGTTCGTTTACTTACAATACTACCAATTTTGATGATGGATGGACAAGTGTTATAAAAGAAGAATGGGTGGAAGTAACTAAAGGCGATACAAAAGTATTACTGTTTTATGCATTGCCTTACGACGGGAATATGTTTTCAGGAACCGGTCTCAGGGACAGAGATTACTATTGGGATAATTATGTAACAAAATATTTTAACGTACAAACAAAACGGTACAATGATAATGGTGAGATTATGACGGGACTTCAGCCAGCATATGTGGAAGGATGGGCCGTTGATAAACAGACAAACAAAAAAAGATTTATTGCTATGCGGCTATCGGTAGCACCTAACACAGCTTATCTTACTGTTGCTGCTGCTCCGGATGAAGCAAGTTTACAGCAGCAGTTTCCCAATGCACATGGACAATATACATCCGACCTTAGCGATATGAGCCGGTATAATAAGTTTGCCATTACTATTAATGATATTGCCGGAACATGGCAGAAAGGAAATACCTCTACCATGCAATGGTATTATGTTCATCCATCAGGATATGAAAGCTATGCAGGCATGACAGTAGCGGCCACCAGTGCTGTATTTACTTTTAACACTAACGGCACTTATACCAGTACACATAACGGCGCTACCGGTGCTGTTGGAAATATGAGCACTTTTCAACAGGAGTATAAAGGAAAAATTACAGTAGCTAACTGGAGTATTACCGCCACCAACCGCTGGCAGGGAAAAACAGCCGTATTTGATGCTTCTTTTATGGCAGTTAGAGGCGGCAAAGTTTTAAAATTGAATGATAATGCCGGTTCTGATTATACATTGGTAAAAGCAGAATAGTTAAATCAATACCTTCGCAGCGATTATGAAAGATTATAAATCGCTGCGAATTATTTTTATGGGCACACCGGAGTTTGCGGTGGCTTCTTTGGATGCATTGGTAAAAGCCGGCTGCAATATAGTTGGTGTAATAACTGCGCCTGATAAACCTGCCGGTCGTGGAATGAAGATGAATGAAAGTGCAGTAAAAAAATATGCCGTTGAACATAGCTTAAATATCCTGCAGCCTGAGAAATTAAAGAATCCTGAATTTCTTGAACAATTAAAAGCACTTAATGCTGATTTACAAATTGTAGTTGCCTTTCGCATGTTGCCCGAAGTTGTTTGGAATATGCCACCATTGGGAACAGTCAATCTTCATGGAAGTTTATTGCCACAATACCGCGGCGCTGCACCGATTAACTGGGCGGTGATTAATGGAGAAAAAGAAACGGGAGTAACTACGTTCAAACTCAAACACGAAATTGATACCGGCGATATTTTATTACAGGAAAGTTTTCCCATTGAGGAAAATGAAACAGCCGGAGAAGTGCATGATAAGATGAAAGAGATTGGCGCAGTATTGCTGGTGAAGACAGTGGAAGGATTAGCAGATGGGTCAATTGAAGAAACCCCGCAAAACGCTGAAAGCATAACACATAACGCATGGCATTCAGCATTCAGCATTCAGCACTCAGCATTAAAACATGCTCCCAAGATTTTCACCGAAACCTGCAAAATAGATTTTACTAAAACTACCGAAGAAGTACATAATCTTATTCGTGGCCTCTCTCCTTTTCCCGGCGCCTTTACTTCGTTAGACGGAAAGACGCTAAAGATATACCGCAGCAAAAAAGAGCTAACGGGTCGGGACGATGCACCCGGCCTGAACCCTGACGTTGCTAAAACTGTTCAGGCCGCCTCAAGCGTCCCGACCATTTTAACCGATGGTAAAACATTTTTAAAATTTGCCTGTGCTGATGGTTATGTTCATGTAACAGAACTTCAGCTGGAAGGAAAAAAGAAAATGAACATAGAGGACTTCCTAAGAGGATTCAGGTTTTAATAAAAATGGGATACAACTCCTGCATCCCATTTTTAATTATTCATTATTAATTTTTAATTTATTTACTCCACATCACTCCCACATTGAACTTCTGCTCATTTATTTCCAGCTGAGCAGCTGCTGCATTGCTGATGAGTACATTCAATCCGGCATTCTCTTTTACATTAGGTACCGCATCTAATACTTTAGCATATACAGTACGTCCATTCACCATAATCTTTACAATCGTTCCTCTCTCTACACCATTCATCAGTGCATAATATTTACCATTATTCCAACCACTGCTGCTCTTAAATACGCCGCACATCGTTTCGGATGATTGTGTATTGCTTCCGTTATTTGTTTGTGAAAAATATTCATTCATAAACACACCTTCTTTGTTGGTTGCTGGTTGCTGGCTGCTGGTTGTTGGTTTTACAACAGGCTTTTCTTCTTTCTTTACTTCAGGAGTTTTTGCGATTGGTTTTTCTTCTTGCTTTACTTCAGGTTGTTTCACTACCGGCTTGTCTTCTTTCTTAGGTTCATTCTTAACTACTTCCTGCGTCTTGCTACTCGCCACTTGCTCCTTGCTACTTGCTTCCTTCACTATCGGTTTCCCAACCTTAGCATTAGCAGCTAACGGAGATTGTTCCTTCAGCACTTTCAAATAACCAATCACCAGTTTATCACCAATATTCACTCCATCACCTTTTATTCCATTTAATTTTTTCAAATCATCTGCACTGATGCCAAAATGTTGTCCCACTTTCATCAATCCTTCTTTTTCCTGCACTACATAATACAATGGAACAAATGCTTCAGTAGCATTACCGCTGTTATCCAGTACATAATTCTGCTGCACCAATGGAATGCGAACCACCTGACCGATACTCATCGGTGTTTCTAATTTCAAGTTGTTATAAGGAGCATAAGTCCGCGGACTGATATTATAAATACGGCCAATACTGTAATAGTTTTCTTTTGGCCCAACAGTATGAGTAAGGTAACCTGTATTGCCATCCGATTTAACCACTAAATCTGTTTGAGCATAGAGGTTAGCACCAATAAACAAACAAACCAATAAACTAAGAAACTTCATGAATATTAAATTTAATCGTGAGCAAAGATGCAGAATAATTTTGTTTTTGCTAAACTTGTGCCAATAATGGCCAAAGAACAAAAATATTACGTGGTTTGGAAAGGCAACCAGCCCGGTATATATGATAATTGGGACGACTGCAAAAAACAAGTTCATGGGTTCCCTAAAGCCATATATCGCTCATTCAAAACAAAAGATGCGGCAGAAACAGCATTCCACAAAGGGATAAAAGGATATTATGAAACTAAAAAGAACCCCGGCTCATATAAAAACAAAAAGTCTTTCAGAGATAAGCCTGAAAAAAATAATATCCACCCACCCATTCTAGAAAGTATTGTCGTTGATGCCGCATGTGGTGGAAATCCCGGTCCAATGGAATATCAAGGCATTTTTTTAGAAACAAATGAATACCTATTTAAAGTTGGGCCATATCTTGATGGCACAAATAATATTGGTGAATTCCTTGCCATTGTGCACGCCTTAGGTTATTGCAAAAACAAAAATTTAACAATTCCTATTTACAGCGACAGCCGCAATGCTATTCTTTGGGTGAAAGCAAAAAAGGCCAACACCAAATTAGCACACACCGGTAAGAACGATAAAATATTCGATTTAATTGTCCGTGCCGAACAATGGTTACAGCAAAACAGCTATCCTAACAAAATTTTAAAATGGGAAACCAAAGCCTGGGGCGAAAACCCTGCTGATTTTGGAAGGAAGTAAGTCGTCTGAATCTTGATTTGTTGGATTGGATGGATTGTGAGGAGAAGGATGTTACTAGTTTTTGTATTTTATCTGACCTCAAACCGAATTGAGAATAAGAACAAATGTTTCTCCTTCTCAGGGGAGTTTCAAAGTATATCTATTTGAATTATAAAACATGAATTAGTATAAATTAAATAATACCAAAACACAATGAATAAAAATAGATGGATTGGAATTGCTGCAGTAATAATTGCTACAGTAATATATAGAACTTATTCGGAAAATAAGTTTAAAACAGATATGGAAAGAATTAGAAATTCAAGAAATTTTAAAGAGGAACAAAAAAATAAAATGTTTGATTATATAAATGATAAATCTGTTTTTTATAATATGGATAGTATTGTTGCTCTAATTAAAAAAGATAAAGAACAATATTATTTAACAAACGTGGCTTTTAACTCAAAAGATAGTAGCCTAATGCTATTTGTAGACAGCTCTCGTCAATTTTCTGATGGACATATGGATACTTTATTTGCAGGCCTTTGTATAAAATATAATATCGAATTCGCTAAGAATGTCACTTCAGTAATTGCATATAAAACATTTTCTATTAAGCAAGCAAATGAAAACAGTTTTGTACCTAAAGTATTGTGGACATTATTTCGAAAAGGTAGTTCAGCTGAAAAGGAGGTCAAACAATTAAATAATATATCCAATTAAATTTCCTTCTTCATTTACAGGAGATCCCAATTCTATCAGTACGATTCAACCCAAAAATCAGATAACTGGTTCTTCGTATTGCCCAGTCAACCTCCGATTTCTAATACACTTTTCAAGAAAAATTGATAGCACTCTTTGATAATCATTTTGAGGAGAGATTATCTCTGTTTGATTTTGACTTACAGGAAGTTCGTTACTGAATCCATGATTGCATCTGAACCAGAATTTCTGATTTAATCCTATTTCATTAAGAGAATCGCTTCCAGTAAATTCAAACACACTTCCAAAACCTCCTTTGGGTTTCTGCATAGTATCAATAGATACTGATTTTCCTAAAACAAGGTAATTCATAATAATATTTTTAAATACAAATTTATGAAATATTCTATTCTTTCTAACGCCGTTGTTGGTCGCCTGAACAAAAGCTCTTCATCACAGTAGTACCTCAACTCAATAGCCATTCAACCGAATTCGTGCTGTATATCGAATTCGGGGGCCTTTTCTTTGCTACTTTCTGTCGCCTGTCCCGCTTACTTGCGGGAGCCAAACAAAAGAAAGTAGAGAGACTATAAAGTTGATGAAAGACTGCTATTCATAAAGCAGATGGCTTCGTACCTCGCCATGACGATTCGAAAAACTACTTCAATATCCTTACGCCGTTGTTGGTCGCCTGACCAACAACCCAATGATAATGCCTGTTTACATGACATACCACAACCGAATCTTCAATTGTTGGTCAGGCGACCAACAATGGCAACAGCCTGCTATTCATAAAGCAGATGGCTTCGTACCTCGCCATGACGACACGAACAACTACTTCAATATCCTCCACTCCTTAGGATAATAATTATTAATACGATTGGGCAGCAACTTTGCCCATCCTAAATTCACTCCTTCATACTGCATCAGGCACCATCCTTTCATTCCGTTCAACTCCAATTGAAGATTATCCTGCTTGCGCAAATATTGTAAAGCCTGTTCTTTATTCAACTGAGCAGATGGTAATGTTTTATTGATATGAACAGAAAGAGCCAGTGCATGTTCCGGTATTAGTTCATGTTTATTGATCGTTCCCATTTCAATACCAGCATAACGGATGCGTAATAAACTTTTCAGCAGCGTCACATCCTGAACTAACTCTACAGGTACAGCAAATAAATTATCAGTTAGGGGAAGAAATTCAAATTGCTGGGGATTATCTAAATATCTGCTTAATACTGCTGTTTCCTGTTTAGTGGCTTTATTAAATGCTCTCATTCGTGGATAGGAAAATTCCATACCATCATTCTTTTTAAAACAGGCAATAAAAAAACCTTCGCCTTTAATTTTATCGGGCCAGAAACGATAGCCACCATTTGACTCAACAATGCCCCATTCTTCTTTGAGTTGACAGTTGATGGTTGACAGTTGACAGTCGTTTATTAGCCAGTTAATTATTTTTTCATCTTCATCAATTGAGAAAGAACAAGTGGAATAGATAAGTATGCCATCTTCTTTCAATGCCGGTAATACATCCACTAAAATTCTTTGTTGACGCTGACTGCATAGCTGTACATTATGCTCACTCCATTCAGCAATCGCTTCTTCATCTCTCCTGAATAAACCGCTGCCACTGCAAGGTGCATCTGCTACAATTACATCAAAGAATCCCTGCAGTTGCTGAAAATCTTTGGGATCATTATTCGTCACCACTACATTGGCTGATCCCCACTTAATAATATTTTCTCTTAATACAGATGCTCTTGATTGTATCACTTCATTACTCACTAATAAACTGTCAGATGAAATGATGCTTTGTAGTAATGTAGATTTTCCTCCCGGCGCTGCACATAAGTCTAAAACTCTTAAAGGTTTTGATACATCCAGCGTTTGCCGCATCGCTTCTTCTAAAAACATACTGCTGGCTTCCTGCACATAATAAGTACCGGCATGGAATAATGGATCTAAGGTGAAGGATGGCCGTTCGGGAAGATAGTAGCCGTTGTTGCTCCAGGGAACATGTTCGGTTGACAGTTGATAGTTGACAGTTGACAGTTTAGATGGATTATATCTTATTGAAGTAATCGCTTCTGCTTTTTCATGAACAGCAACAAACGCTTCTTTATCGAAACCTTTTATTCCTTCGAGTGACTGAATTAATGCTGGTGGTAGTTTCAAAACCAATTATTTTTTTTAATCTCTCTGCGTTTCATTGCGTGTCCCTGGCGTTCTTTGCGGTAAAAGAAACCGCAAAGGTCGCAGAGAAAAAACGCAAAGTATCGCTAAGATTGAATATTATTTTAATACCTGATCGTAAAATGTTGTTTCTCCTTAAACTCATTTCTCAGCAACACCACACCAATAAAAAACAAATCTATCGTTGCTCTTACCTGTTCATGTTTCTTAATTTGTTTCCAGGCCGCTTCCATTTCTTCGCTCCAATGAATATCATCAAAAATTATAATCGTATCGTTATGCGTTACACCTAACAATTGTTCAAAATAACGAAGTGTTGGTTCTTTGCGATGATTACCATCAATAAAGATGAAATCAAAAGACGATGGACGATGGACGATAGACGATAATGTTTCATCAAAATTTCCCTTCACCAATTCTATATTTTTTAATCCAAGCTGTTGAAAGTTTTTCTCTGCAATAGTAGCAATTGCATCCGCTCCTTCCATTGTAATTACATTGGAATCATTGCCTGGCTTTGCCAAATAACAGGTGGTAATGCCCAAAGAAGTTCCTATTTCCAGAATATGTTTGGGCTGATAATAGTTCACCATGCGAAACAATAGCTGCGCATATTTCTTTGGCTTTAATGAATACCGGGCAATATCTGCCACCTTTCTTTGCTTTGTATTGATTTGCGTAGAACCGGCACCAAAATCCTGCACTTCAATAACCCGTTCATCTTTCAACAATATTTTACGCAGGTTTTCAATTTCATTATACGCATAAAAATCAAGGTCATCATTCAGCACATTGGTAATAAAGTCAAATACAAAAGGTGAATGCATCCCATGCCCTTTACCATTGGATGCTTTGAGGTAATAAGAAAAATATTTGCCAGCTAACTGCCCCCGGGAATACATCCGGCGAATTTACAATTTATAGTTTGTGGTTTGTGGTTTGTGGTTGGATGAAGCGTTTAAAGGTTTATGGGTTGTTTGTTGCTAAATGATTTGCCCAATAGATAAAGATTATTGTTGCCTGTTGCTCATTGCCCATTGTCAACTTCTCATTCCACATCATACATCCTACATCCGAAATCAGACATCCAACTTCCCTTTCAAAATATAGTTTACCAACTAAACGGCTTCCCTTATTTTTGCGTCCTGAAAGGCCATTTTAACCTGAGTTGCTTGCCCCATACTCTCCTTTTAATGGCATCCAATTATTCATAATAATATGAAGAAAAACTGGTGGAAAATATTAGCCGTAGTTCTGCTGATCTACGCTTTTATTGCCGGCTTTTTAAAACCGGTTCCGTATTTAAGTAATCTTGGCGAAAGTATCCGCAACCTCTACTTCCATGTGCCTATGTGGTTTGGAATGATGGTGTTGTACACGGTTTCTTTAGTGAACGCCATCCGCTATCTCAACAAAAAAGATATCCGTTTCGATATTTATGCTGAGGCTTATGCCCGCAGTGGTATCGTATTCGGCATACTCGGTTTAACCACTGGTATGATATGGGCTAACTATACCTGGGGCGAACCCTGGAGCAATGATCCTAAACAAAACGGCGCCGCCATCGGCCTGCTGATTTATTTTGCTTACATGGTGCTGCGTAATTCTATTACAGATATGGACAAGCGGGCAAGGATCAGTGCCGTGTATAACATCTTTGCTTATTTCATTTTAATACCTGCTATATGGATCATGCCAAGATTAGAACAATCGCTTCACCCGGGCGGACAAGGGGTGGAAGGTAATCCTGGTATCAATGGCAGAGATCTGGATCCGTCTATGCGGATTGTTTTTTGGCCGGCGGTCATTGGCTGGACATTACTGGGTGTATGGATTACTACCTTGTACATCCGATTAAAAAATTTAAAAGACAAACATTTAATGCATGACTAAACTATTTCACAAAACAGCATGGATGCTTTTAAGTATGTTTCTTTCTGTAGCCGCTATAGCACAGGGAAACGATGTTGTTAAATCAGCCGATGAAACAAGAGGCTTGTTGTACAGCAATGGAAAAATCTATGTAGTGGTAGCCGTACTGGTTACTATTTTATTAGGTTTGATAATATACCTTGTTAACCTCGACCGTAAAATTTCAAAACTGGAACATAATAAAGAATAACGATTGCAAACTTTTAAATGAACTATCATGTCAGATCAACAACAGCACTACAGCTTTTTTGGCGCAGTTGAAAAAAGCTTCGACAAAGCAGCTAAATTCACTAAATGGGATAAAGGATTATTAGAACAGATCAAACAGTGTAACGCTGTTTACCGTATGCACTTCCCGGTAAAAATTGGCGACCAGATTGAAGTAATCAAAGCTTACCGTGTACAACACTCTCATCACAAATTGCCCTGTAAAGGTGGTATCCGTTTTGCCACCAGTGTAAACTTAGATGAAGTGATGGCATTGGCAGCATTGATGACTTATAAATGCGCCATTGTAAATGTACCGTTTGCTGGTGCCAAAGGTGGTATCAGTATCGACCCAAAAAAATATACTCCTTACGAGTTAGAAAAAATTACCCGCCGTTATACATCAGAATTAATTAAGAAAAATTTTATTGGCCCCGGTATTGATGTTCCTGCTCCTGATTATGGAACAGGTGAAAGAGAAATGGCATGGATTGTTGATACCTATGCCAGCATGCGTCCCGGCGAAATTGATGCATTAGGTTGTGTAACCGGTAAGCCGGTAACACAAGGTGGTGTAAGAGGAAGAAGAGAAGCAACCGGGCTGGGTGTATTCTATGGCATCCGTGAAGTATTGAACATGCCGGATGTAATGAGTAAGCTGGGATTACCAACGGGTGTAGAAGGTAAAACAGTTATTGTGCAGGGATTGGGTAACGTGGGATTTCATGCAGCTAAATTCTTCCGTGAAGGTGGCGCCAAAGTAATTTGTATTGCCGAACATGATGGAGCTGTTTATAATGCTGATGGTATAAATGAAGAAGTATTATTTGAACATAAAAAACAAACTGGTTCGGTAAGAAACTTCGCCGGTGCAAAAACACTTGCTACCAGTGGTGAAGCATTGGAACTGGAATGTGATATTTTAATTCCTGCCGCACTGGAGAATGTTATTAATGGTGAGAATGCACCAAGAATAAAAGCAAAAATTATTGGTGAAGCGGCTAATGGTCCTTTAACACCTGAAGCAGATGAAGTGTTTATAGCCAAAGGAGTATTAGTAGTACCGGATATGTATTTGAATGCAGGTGGTGTTACCGTAAGTTATTTTGAATGGCTGAAAAACTTAAGCCATGTTCGTTACGGACGTATGGAAAAACGTTTTACCGAAAATCAAAACCGGCAGATGCTGGAACAGGTGGAAGTTTCAACCGGTAAAAAAGTAACGGGCAAAATAAGAGAGGAAATTATTCACGGCCCTGAAGAAGCGGACTTAGTTTACAGTGGATTGGAAGAAACAATGATTACTGCTACCCGTGAAATTATGGATGCCTGGAAAGCCAATCCTGACATTCCGGATATGCGTACAGCAGCTTATGTGGTAGCCATTAACAAAGTGGGCACTTCGTATGCTGAACTGGGTATCTTCCCATAAGCAATCGCTTACTAATTTTATTATAGCAATCCCGTCCCCAACAAGTTGGGGACGGGATTTTTGTTTTTTTAAACCCGCACTTTTATTCAGTCGGATACTGTAATTTTAACCCAACCAACTACAAACAGAAACTAACTACACTTCATGAAAAATGTAATTATCCCCGTTGATTTTTCGGAGACATCGCTCAATGCTGCCCGTTATGCTGCTGAAATGTTGAAAAACAGGTCAACCACCAACATCATACTTTATTCGCTTTTTGAAAAAGAAGAAGAAGCTGAAACCACTGAATCATACCTGGAAAGTTTAAAGAATGAGTTATCGGAAAAAGGGGTGGTAAATGTAGAAACCGAAAAAGAAATGGGTGATGATTTGATAGATAAATTAGACCGACTGGCATTTCAGAAAACAGCCACTATGATTGTGATGGGCATTACTGGCCGCTCGCCCATAGCACAGGCATTGATTGGAAGTAATACATTAAAGATGGCAGAGAAAAATGTTTGCCCTGTTTTAATTATTCCACCTGATGCGAAATATAATGGAGTAAAAAATATTGCTTTCACCTGTGATTTTAAAAATGTGGACGCTACTCCTGTACTGTTCATCAAAACCATCCTGGATTTATTTAAAGCAAAACTGCATGTGATAAATGTGGACAGCGAACATTATATTTCTATCAACGAAGAATATGAAACTGCACAAAACCGGATGAAAGAATTACTGAATGGTTATAATCCTGAATTTTATTTTATGCGGTGGAACAGTTTTCATGAAGCTATTAACCAGTTTGCTGGTGATTATAACATCGATATTATTTTAATCGTACCTAAATATCATTCAGTCCTCAGCAGGGTATTAGGCACTAATACTAAAGAACTGGTTTACCACAGCACTGTTCCTGTGCTGGCAGTTCATCAATAACAATCATGTTTGTAAACGCTATAGAAAAAGCATTACAGTTTACCCGTCCGCTGCATTCCATTATGCGGACCTATGGCGGCAAACAAATTATTCCCGGCAGCGGTACTTTATTTTTTGTAAATGAGCAGGCATGCGCTGTTACCTGCAAGCATGTGATTGAAATATTAATTGATGCAGAAAATAAGAATAACCATTATCGCCAGTTTGTTGCTGAAAGAAACCAGTTGCCTAAAGATGGTAAATTCAAAAAAGCATTACAGGGATTAGAATTAAAATATCATTATAACGAAAGCACCATCATTCAAATGAAAAATTCATTTGTTGATTGTGTGGATGGTTTTGAAAGTTTTACCTGTGATGTTCATCCTTTATATGATTTGGGTATCATCCGTTTTAATGGATATAATCAAATTCGTTATAAAGGAGTGGCTACTTTTTTAAAAGACAGCAGCACAATCAAACAGGGCAAGATGCTGTGCAGGGTCGGTTATCCTTTTCCCGAGTTCAGCAATTTTAAATACAACGAACCGGCAGATGATATTGAATGGAGCAGGGATGGTCACAGCAATTCACCTGTGTTTCCTATTGAAGGAATGGTTACCCGTTTTTTGGGTGACCAGCATGGTATTGCCGGAATTGAATTAAGCACACCCGGCTTGCGTGGCCAAAGCGGCGGACCATTATTCGATGACAGAGGAATAGTGTATGGTATGCAATTCTCCACCAAACATCTTCATCTTGGTTTTGATATGGAGGATAAAGAAATACTGATCAACAATAAACAAAAGAAAGTAACTGATTATTCCTTTCTGCATTTAGGTCAGTGTGTGCATGTGGATATTATCAAATCTTTTTTAAGAGAGAAGAATGTGCAGTTTTATGAAGAATGATCAGGCAGTTCATTAATTTCTTTCAGTTCCCCATTAAAAAAGTTTACCGGCATAGCCATGTTATATCGTATAACCTGCATCGCAACTTTTTCATCTAACACTTCATCCATACTTTTACATTCAACTAACAACCATGGCAACGAGGCTTTAAATACTACAATGTCAAATCGCTTGCTTAAATCATTCAGTTTAATTTCCCGCTCAACAGCAATCAAAGAAGAAGGGTATTTAATTACATCAATCAAATAGCGCAAAAAATTTTGACGAACCCATTCTTCCGGCGTTAATCGCACCCATTGTTTGCGCATCTCATCAAAAATAAATTCCTTATCCACCTCTTCTTTTATCTTAAATGGATATGCCGGGTAATTAATCTTTATCATGGTAAATTGACAACAGACAACGGACGACAGACCATAGCTGTTTGATGCAAGATAAAGAATGAATTTATTATTTTATTACGGTAAACAACCTGCCCGTCGTTTCACAATATTTTATTAGATTTATAGTATAACCATTAAAAGCTTTCATTATGTCATTCAAGTTTGAATCCTTAAGAGTTTGGCAAAATGCGCTGGAATACGGCGAAAAAATCAATAATATTGCAGATGGTTTTCCCCGCAAGGAGCTATTTAACCTGAGTACGCAGATAAGAAGAGCAGCGGATAGTATTGGATTAAACATTGCTGAAGGCTCTACCGGATTATCTGATTTGGAACAAAGCAGGTTTCTGACTTTTGCCAACCGTTCAGCTTTAGAAACAGTTGCCTGTTTAATCAAAGCCAGGAGAAGAGATTACATTAGCGAATCTCAATTTAATACCTTATATCAGGAATGTGAACAACTGATAAAGATGATGCAGGCTTTTAAAAATAAATTGAAGTAAATAAAAATAACGGCAGGCTGATAAAACATGTTTCATCACATGGTCAATCGTCGGTCGTCCATCGTCAAAAAATCATGAAGACAAAAGAAGAAATCGTACAAAACTGGCTGCCCCGTTATACGGGAGAAACTTTAGAGAACTTTGGCAAATACATATTACTGACCAATTTCGGCAACTACGTAAAGATGTTTGCCAAATGGAATGGTGTGAATGTAATTGGCGAAGACAAACCGATGCAATGCGCCACTGCCAACAATATTACCATTATCAATTTTGGTATGGGTAGCCCAACAGCCGCAACGGTAATGGATCTGTTAACTGCCATTGAGCCTAAAGCTGTATTGTTCTTAGGCAAATGCGGAGGATTGAAAAGAAGAAATAAGATTGGTGACCTGATATTACCAATAGCTGCCATAAGAGGTGAAGGTACATCTAATGACTACTTTCCGCCCGAAGTACCTGCACTGCCTGCGTTCGCATTGCAAAAAGCTGTTTCTACTACCATTCGTGATTATGAAGTGGATTACTGGACTGGTACAGTTTATACCACCAACCGTCGTGTATGGGAACATGATGAGCCATTTAAAGAATATCTGCAGAAAGTAAGAGCTTATGCCATAGATATGGAAACAGCCACCATTTTTACGGTAGGTTTCTATAATAAAATTCCAACCGGTGCTTTGTTATTGGTAAGTGATCAGCCAATGATACCTGAAGGAGTGAAAACAGAAGAGAGTGACAAGAAAGTTACAGCCGATTATGTAGAAAATCATTTACGTATTGGCATCGATTCGCTCAAGCAACTGATCAATGATGGATTAACTGTTCGTCATCTTAAATTTTAATGCCGGCATTATTAGAAATAAAAAACCTGCAGGTTGATTTTGTTTCGGATGAAACAATAACTACTGCTTTAAAAAATATTTCTTTTACTGTTGATCGTGGTGAAATAGTAGCTATTGTTGGCGAAAGCGGTTCAGGTAAATCTGTTACTTCACTTTCTGTTTTGCAATTGCTTCCCACTCCTCCAGCACAATTTTCCAATGGGGAAATACTGTTTTGCAAAAGCAATAACGAAACAGTTGATATTTTAAAACTTCCCAAAGAAGACCTGCAATCTATCCGAGGTAATGAAGTGGCCATGATCTTCCAGGAGCCAATGACCTCACTCAATCCTGTTTACACTTGTGGCAACCAGGTGATGGAAGCGATATTGCTTCATCAAAAACTTTCTAAAGCAGCAGCAAAACAAAAAACGATTCAGCTTTTTGAAAAAGTAAAACTGCCTGATCCATCCAATATATTCAATCGCTATCCTCATCAATTAAGCGGCGGACAAAAACAACGGGTGATGATTGCCATGGCGATGAGTTGTGAACCATCTTTATTAATAGCTGATGAACCAACTACCGCTTTAGATGTAACTGTACAAAAAACGATTCTTGATTTAATTAAAGAATTGCAGCAACAGGAAAACATGGGTGTAATTTTTATTACACATGATTTGGGTGTGGTGGCTGAAATTGCTGACAGGGTCATCGTAATGTATAAAGGAGAAATTGCGGAGCAGGGAACTGTTGAACAAATTTTTAAACAACCCAATCATTGGTACACGAAGGCACTACTTGCCTGCAGACCGGTTCTGCATAATAAAGGTGAAAGATTACCAACTGTAGCTGATTTTGAGTTGACAGTTGACAGTTTACAGATGACAGAGAAGAAAGTTGGCAATACACAGTTGGCAGTTGGCAAAACATCTGCAACCACAAACAACAAACCACAAACCACAAACCAATCAGCTTCTTTTATCAAAGTAGAAAATCTCAATGTTTGGTTTCCTGCTAAAAAAACTTTTTTGGGTAAGACTACCGATTATATAAAAGCGGTAAATGATGTAAGTTTTGAAGTGATCAAAGGAGAGACTTTAGGACTTGTTGGAGAAAGCGGATGTGGCAAAACTACTTTAGGCAGAACTTTATTGCGGTTGATTGAACCAACATCCGGTAAAATAATTTTTGACGGGAATGACCTGCTGGCTTATCCCAAAGAAGCGTTGAGAGTAATGCGCAAAGAAATTCAAATTATTTTTCAGGATCCTTACTCCTCGTTGAATCCAAGAATCACCATTGGTTCAGCAATAGCCGAACCATTAAAAGTTCATAATGTGATCAGCAAAGAGCAGCAGCGAAAACACAAAGTGATAGAACTATTAGAGAAAGTAAATTTAAAAGCAGAACACTTTAACCGTTATCCGCATGAATTCAGTGGCGGACAAAGACAACGCATCTGCATAGCAAGAGCTTTAGCGTTAAATCCATCATTCATCGTTTGTGATGAATCTGTTTCTGCATTAGATGTTAGCGTACAGGCGCAAGTACTGAATCTGCTGAATGATCTGAAAAAAGAATTTGGTTTTACTTCTATCTTCATTTCTCATGATCTTTCAGTTGTTCGTTATATCAGTGATCGAATCATCGTAATGAACAAAGGAGTGATTGAAGAAGAAGGGAATGCGGATGACATTTATAATCATCCGCAAAAAGAATATACAAAGCAATTGATCCATTCAGTTCCCAAAGGAATAATAGCCGGCTAATCATTCTTCGTCAGTGGAAGCTGAAACATCTCCCCCGAACAAACTATTGTATCCATAACCACTACTGTAAAAATTCCTGGCACTTTTCCGTCTTGAATTCAGCATTTGCTTTACCAGTTTCTGTATTTGTTCTTTAACCGGCTTGTCTTCATCCACATTATCCTGCATAAACGAAGTAAAATCATCATCAGTAGAAATTTCTTTTACGTTTTCAGGTTGTAATCCTGAACTGGCGAACTCCCACACTGCATCATCTTTCTTGTCCTTATACTTATAAAAATAAATCCATCCTTTATCCTTTTTATAAGCAGCAGAAATTTTATCCAGGTAAACAATAGTATCTGCTTTATTATAATCACGGGATTCAATTAATACTGCCTTAGCCATATCAGCCTGGCTCTTGTATTGTGCAGGGAATTTATTCAATTGATTAATCTCTTCAAGGTCATTATATAACCCGCTGCGGTACTCATCCATAGCCGCAAAATACTTCCACATAGTATCGGGCACAGGTTTTTTGTTGCGTAATAATAATAAAGCCGTATTATACTTTAACTTCTTATCGCCAGACTGTAATAATTTGTCATAAAATGCTGGTACGTTTTCATTCTTATCCCAAAAAGGCATCAGCAATACTGCATACAAATCAAGTGCTTCATTACCTTTAGAATCACCTTCATCATCATTTCTTCTTACAGAAACAGATTTAGTTTCGTCCAGCTCATCCTGTTTCTTTTCAATAGCTTTTGATTTTTCAGCAATACTTTGTTTGCGTTGCAACTGTTTTGCTTCTAACCAGAATTTATTATAGTATTCCTGGTAACCGGATGCTTTAACATAACCACTGTCAACCATATTGGCCAGCAGTTGCATGATCATGGGTTTATAATCATCCAGCGTAACTAATGCCAGCATTTCGGGGAATAATGTTTTAGTCAGTTCAACAGAATCATACAGGCTCACAAACATATCCCTGTTCCTGTAAAAATCTTCCCGGGAAGGAACCCCAAAAGTTATATGATCAAAACTGAGTTCATTCCTTTCATACTCTCCTTTTTCAATAACGGGTGGTTCTTCCAGCATAATATCTTTAAATAACCGGTAAGAAGTTTTTGTACGTTGCTTCATCAACGACTCCAAAACTATGTTTTGTAATTCAACGGTATCACCGGCTGTTTTGTATAAATCTTCCAGGTAATAGCTCACTGAGGTATCGCCCATATTACCCAAATGTTCAATCCATTGTTTTTTTACATTGAGATAATCTTTATCCTTCCAGGTAAGCTGACTTATAGCTTTTTTAATCTGCGGTACATCTGTTGAATCAAAATACATCGTACTCAGATTTCTTAATGCTTTCTTTTTAGTAGCGGAATCAGCACTATAATAATCCGTAAAGAAAAGATTTGACTTTCTTACAAATGGAGAATACCCTTTGATGGTATCAGCCGGCTTAAATGTTTCAAAAAAGTTAGTGAGCAAACTACTCGGGGGTGTCAATGTATCCGTTAACGTTGCAATCATATGCAATACACCTTCTTTGTAAAACAGGCGGGCATTGATCATACGGCTGCTATTCGTATCCAGCATTTGAAGATTATAATTGACAAATCCATTTGGCAGATTCTTCTTTTCCAGTTTACGATAAATAAAATCGCTGTCGTGCACAGCCAATGTTCCTTTGTCCCAGAACAAAGAAGAATCTTTCATGTAAGTGTACTTGGGTAACTTATAATACATCACCATTACTTTCTCTCCTGCTGTATCATTACCAATAGTAATTGTTTTGGTTGAGGAAAGAATATCATTATAACTATCATTGCTTTCCTGGTAATCCCTTAGTAAATTTTCCATCCATGCCTTAGCTTCATTATTTTGTTCGGGATATACCGGTGATTTAACTGTAAAGTATAAGGATGTATCTGTTCTGTCTTTTACTTCCGGGTATATAAATGGAGTGATGGAAAAGGAGTTAAAAAATGTCTGATGAGTTGGCTGCTCAGTTTTAGCATGTGCAAACAATGCATAATAATGCGGTCCCTGTATTAAATATCTTGCCTGTGTTATTGAACCGTCTTTGTGTTTATATTTAACATCCAGCGAAGGATATCTTTTATAAGTACCCAGCTTACGGCTGAGTGTTTTATCAATTATAATACTGCTGGCAAAACTTTCATCTATCAAATTCAGATCAAATGTATCTTCCTCAATAAAATTAATATTCTGTACATCTGATTTCATAATAAGATAATCGCTGCCATCTTTTTCATCCACTGATTCAAACTCCAAACGATCCGGGCCACCGCTGAACACTTTATTCATTACAGGCGTGGTTGGCATCTTTACTGTAAACCCTCCATAAGGTGGTGTATAATTAACCCATTTATCCGATTGGTATTCTTTGATCTTTATTGATGCAAAGAATTTATTTGCTTCGTCGCCATTAATAACATATTCATTATTGCCACTCATTTTAAAAAAGAAAATTTCAAACGGTGTAATGATGATATTGTAACGCTGGTAATCTCCCCGTCGTGTTTTATTGGTAATATCAAAACCTTTATACCCATTTACTGTAATATCTTTTCTGCTGATGATTTTACCGGGCACATTTTCATACAGCATACTATCCACTTTCTGGTAAACAGTATTTAAATTCTGACCAAGCATGGTACTGTTTGTCTTCAACCGGGTAACCATGTAATAGGCACCATTGGTCATATCAGCAAACTGCACCTGGTTTAAATACTGCATTGGCATAAAACGGTAAAGCTTGCCCGGCAATTCAACACTGAAAGAACTATCATCGGCCCATCTGGTATTAAAAGACAAAGGGATTCTCACTTTATCAATGGCATCTTTTTGATTGCTGTCTCTTTCACCCATGGTAACTGGTCGCAAAGTATAACCATGTTTACGCAACCATTCAATCACTCCTCTTGTACCCGGCAAATGTGCTGCCCCCACACCCACAAATAAAGAAGAACCGGATTTAATAATGGAATCGATGGATGAAGCTTGTATATCATTACGCCTGTATAAAAACTTTTCCTGGAAAGCATCGGAGAAAACATTGAGTTTATTTATTGAATCAAGTAAATCAAGATCACCTTTCCGGTATGCTTCCTGTAATTTATTTGGATCAGCATAATTATCATTGTAATCGTAACTGCGCCGCTTGGTGTTTTTATCTTTGGCCGCATCACGGTATGCTTCCATCACCAGTTTCTGACTTTCTTCAAAATTTTCAACACCCGTTACTTTCTTTCCTAATTTTTTTCCTGTTTGAAATATATACATATCCAGGAAAGTATCTTCTTCAAAATCTTCAGCTCCGGCAAAATTTCTATATAATAAACTATTGATGATCTCAGGCTTTGCAGATAATGCCCTTGCAATACTTTTTTCATATTTATGAACAGCGAAAGTATTAATGGACAAGTAATCGCTTGGAATATCAAAACCACTGTTATTATCCATATACCTTCTCAGTCTTAACTGATCAGGATTGAGATTAGTGTATTTGGAATTGGTAAAATCATCCTGCCAGTTTTCAGGATTAGTTTCCAGCGCCACCACATCCACACTTTTAATAGCATGGTAAAATGAGTCGCTCAAATGAAAGGCCATTTTACTGCTAACATGCATGGTACCGAACAAATAGGATGGTTTCTTAAGCCCCTTACCTGTTATTTCCCATAACAAAGAAGGATATTTCTTATTCTTATTTTTTTGTGCTGATACGAGGTTTACTGAGGAAAGCAGTGCCAGGAGAACGATGATTTTTTTCATACAGATTATAAACCTGTAAGATAGTAAAAGAAGGTTTTAAATTTTCATAAAACCTGTAAAACAAAAGATGAGGCTGTCCCAAAAGTAAAATGAAGGCTTTGGGAATCGCTTAAAAGAAAACTTTCTCCATCACCTTACCTAATAAAAAGAGACCGTCTCCAACTTTTTGGACAGCCTCTTTTTTTGAAATTTTAAGACCCTATGGTTAGTCTTTTAACACCTTCAGTATAATACTGCTGGTGCCATCATTTACCCGGAGCAAATAAGTTCCGGGCAATAATTTTGAAGATTCTTGTATAGTAACCGGGTTGTTACCCTTTTGCAGCAACTTCTTTTCTGTCGAAATAGTTTTGCCGGTCAGATCAGCAAGAGTTACTGTATAGGAACCGTCAGTGACTGCACTTACTATAACCTGAAGCTGTTGCCTGAACGGATTGGATAAAGCATGAACGCTAAGGTTATTAATTAAGCCGGGCAGTTTCACAATTTCACTGTAATACACAGAACCATTTTTCCCAACCACTTTCAAACGATAATACTGATCTTCGGTTTGAGCAAGTTTATTATTATCGTTAAATAAATAGCCCCAGCCTGCCTGTTGATTTTGAGGCAGGATGTTACCAATTTTTTTAAAGTTAAATCCATCTTTACTGCGTTCTACTTCAAAGAAAGATACATTACCATCCATATTCATTTGCCAGTAACTTGTATTGAAACTGACATTACGTTCTACCCTGAATTTAAGTGCTTTGCTTAACAAGGCAGAAGTAATAACGATTGGATAATCTTCCACTTCACCAATACCCAGCCCCTGGTTTTGCACAGCTCTGGTACCACTTGAACAGGTTCCGGATAAAACACCGGAGCCAGTTCCTTCCACTATAATCAACCTCAAATATGAATTACCCATTATAACACCTGCCGGCAACGTCCATGTTAACGTAACAGTTCTTCCGGCCGTACCGGCTGCATTGGAATTACTTGCCAAACTGGTAACAGAAACTTTTTCATTGGCATCATCAAAATCACCATCAATATTAAAATCTATTAATCCATAAATTGTACAGGTAGTACCAGAATTATTGTAATACGGAATAGTGACAGAATAAGTGGTTTGTGTAGCATCTACTGCTGCAATGGAACCAACTGTTAAAGCATCCTCATCTGTAACTGATGAAGAACCACTGGCCCCGGAATTGTAAAACATAGAAGTGCCGGTTTTTCTTGCAATAGAATTTCCTTCATTATCATCATACAGGGCATTTGTTCCGGGAGAAGTTGGATAGTAAGAATCTTCATCCACCCTGTTGCCAAGAGTTACTAATGAGTTCGTTCCACTTTTAGCAATTTCTGCTGTGGCCTTTCCATAACTGGTTGGTGCATCTCCTGCATCAATATTTCCATAACTATCTCTTGTATTGATGATAAAGATTGTGCAGGCATCGTTATTTGTATTCGATTTTGTATTATCAAATACACCTGACGGGGAAATAATATTTGGAGTAAGGGTGGTAGAGTGGGTAGTGGTAAATACTCCAATGGTTGAATCGCTGGTCATTACCATTTGTTTACCGGTTATCTGCGCACCAGTATCGCCCAGGTAATCCATATCTGATCCGCCTACATACGTTGCAAAGTATAATGTTTTAAAATCAGTAGAACATTCCAGCAAAAACATATCATAACTTCCTCCGTTTGTGTTTTTATAAAATGTATTTCCCGCTATGTTGTTAACAGCAATTGATGACGATGTTGATTGGGTTGTACCAAAAATGGATACCCTGCCTGACCCTACCGGAATATATACTATACTGTTGCCTATATCTAAAGCACTTCCTCCATAATAAGTACCAACACCTGTATTACCTCCGGCAGCCGGACATTTAAAAATGATCATGTCTGATGTTCCTCCTGCATTAGAAGTTTGAAGTACCCCGGATCCGATGTTAGGAAAGTTGGTTGAAGCAGTTGTACCCGTTAAAAATAATGTATCACACGGACCAACTTGTAATCCATCAAACTCATCATTTCCACTACCACCAACTTTACTTAAAAAATTAAATGCAGAACCATTCGATTTCAGCACCCCCACTAACGCATCTGAGGTGGTAGTATTATTATTACGGTTTGCAGTACTGGCAACTTCGTTTGACAAAGTAGTCATAGAAGAATTGGTGCTGGTAGCAGATCCACAAAAAACTATATCATTATTACTTAGCAATCTCATATCAAAAACCTTATCACTACCATCGCCACCAACATAAGTACCCCACGACAATGTCGTTAAGCTGGTAAATTTGGCAATATAAATATCATTGTTGCCGGAAAATGTATTATCGGGTCCATTAGTAACGTATGACACGGAGCCAGCGCCATTACCGAGGTCGTTATTGACATAAGAAGCAAGCACATAATCATTATCATTTAATGCTTCTATAGAACAAACATCTCCTTTTATAGTGCCATCGCCAATAAAAGTGCGGTATTTGAGGCTGGCAAGATCTGGAGTAAAAACAGCAATGGTGGGTATATTTGATGAAGCAACAGAAAGGGTTACTCCTCCAAATGCAGTGTTTGCGGTGTATCCGGCTGATAAAGCCGGCAGACTTCTAATACCTCCGCCACTGTTGCATATCCCTCCTACAAAAACAGACCCTCCATTAGGTGATATGGCAATGCAATGCGCCTGCTCCATTACTATGCTGGTTGAATTCAATCCAAAAAAAGTATAGGTTAATACTTTGGAGCCATCTTTTTTTATTTTCATAATTAACCAGTCAACCCCATTACCACTTACACCGCTTACTCCTGTGCCAACACCTGAGGGAGGTGTGGAAAGAAACCCTGAAGCAGGACTTCCATAAGCCACAGACTGAATATCAGTATTGGTGATACGTTGCGAAGCTCCTGCCACATAAATATCACCATTACTATCAGTAACACCACCAAACAAATAAGCATCAAAATTTGCATTATCCCCATCCATATAAGCACCCCCACTGCAAAACAGGATCAATTACTAATGGCCATTTAGAATTCGTAATTCCTTTTATGTAATATTTAGTTTCATTAACGGATGAGAACACAAATTTTCCCTGCAATGGTAACCGCTTTCCTTTAGCATCTAACTGGTAAGTTTCTGGAATTTTTAGTTTAAGTGACCTAAAACGCAAACCGATTTCCAGGTTACCTTTATTATCCACTTTTAAATAGTTCTGACCCAAAAACTGCATGCGGATTTGTGAATAGTCTTCTGCTCTGGATACTAACCAGTCAAATTCAAGACTACCACCTTTATTACTGTATAAACGAAGTGTTACTCCTTTATAAATTTCATGAAAGAAAATTTCGGAAGCAGCCTTCACATTTGTTACTTTCTTATCACTGGAAAAATAATTATAGCTGGCGGCTTCTTTATCAAACTGTGCAGTTGGATTTAATTTATTAGCACCGGTAAAAACAATATCTACATACTGTTTATCTGTAACTGCAGGAAAGCTGTGCTTGTTTTTAAACTCAATTTTTTGAAGTGAGGTTTTTGCGTTAATCAGTCTTATTTTGTTTTCAAAAATTATCATTTGCGCCTGCGGTGTACTAAAGCTGTATAAAACCTCTTTACTGTATTGTCCTTTATTGGGAATAAAATTTATCGTATTCAGATTTTCGTTTAGTCCTTTGCGTAACTCAGGTTTTGCAAGAATGGGTGCTGATGATTGGGGTGAGGAAAATGAAGACAGCAGTTTAGGGAATTTTTTTTGAGCAGTAGTGCTAAAAAAAATAAAAGCAGCAATGGTATTATTGGCAGTTTCATAGGACTATAATTAAACGTATTCAAAATTATTAAATATACAACGGGTTTGCAATTAGAATGGCGGGTGTTTACCTTTAAATAGGGAATAAACATTGATCTTCATCAGCTCTTACGAGTAACAACCGTAAATCTACCATACGAGAAAAGTAAATCCCATAAAACAAGTTGCTGGTTTTGAATAGATGAGTATCAAAAAGATATTTGGAAAGTGCTGTCTGCATCCATTATCTTTGCGCCCATTCAAAAAGGCCTTTTGAATTGAGACAAACCTGGTGCCGTAAGACCAGGTTGGTTAAGTTTACCAAATTAACCACTCCACTTCGCACAGGGTTTGTTACAAGAGGCTCATAATTTAAAACCCTGTATTTAAATGAAATTATCACAGTTTACGTTCGATCTGCCCCTCAACCTTATTGCCCAGCACCCAGCCAAAAACCGTGACGAGAGCCGCCTGATGGTGGTTCACCGTAAAACCGGGCTTATTGAAAACCGTACTTTCCGTGACATTATGGAATACTTTAACGACAAGGATGTATTTGTCGTTAATAACACCAAGGTATTCCCTGCCCGTATGTACGGTCGCAAGGAAAAAACAGGTGCTAAAATTGAAGTGTTTTTGCTCCGTGAATTAAACAAACCTAATCGTCTGTGGGATGTGATCGTTGACCCAGCCCGTAAAATTCGTGTGGGTAATAAACTTTATTTTGGAGATACGGATGATCTGGTAGCTGAAGTAATTGATAATACTACAAGCCGTGGCCGTACTATTCGTTTTTTGTTTGATGGAACGGATGAAGAGTTCCGTGCTATTTTAGAAAAATTAGGTGAAACACCTTTACCAAAATACATTAAGCGTAAGCCTGATGAAGAAGATAAAGAGCGTTACCAAACGGTTTATGCAAAACATGAAGGTGCAGTAGCAGCCCCAACAGCTGGTTTGCACTTTAGCAAAGAACTGATCAAGCGTTTGGAAATTCAGGGAGTACGTTTTGCAGAAGTTACTTTACATACAGGTCTTGGCACTTTCCGCCCAATTGAAGTGGAAGATTTGAGCAAACATAAAATGGATGCTGAATATTACAAGATTGATGATTTCGCCTGCAAAATTGTAAACAAAGCAAGAGAAAATGGTAACCGCATTTGTTCTATCGGTACTACCACCATGAGAGCAATGGAATCATCATTTACTGCACAACACTTTTTAAAACCAAGCGAGGGATGGACGAATATTTTTATTCATCCGCCTTATGATTTTAATATTGCCGACTCATTAGTAACTAACTTCCACCTGCCTAAAACAAGTTTACTGATTATGACCTGTGCCTTTGCCGGTTATGATTTAGCAATGGAAGCATATAAAAAAGCTATTAAAGACAAGTATCGTTTCTTTAGTTATGGGGATGCGATGCTGGTATTATAAAAAGTTTATTCAAGTCCCGCCGCTGGCGGGACATTTTTTTAATGATAACAATATGACAAACCGTATTGAAAAAAAACCAGCCAACTCGCAAGTAACGATGACCGAGCTGGTACTACCCAATGACACAAATACATTTGGCAACCTAATGGGTGGACGATTAATGTACTGGATGGACATTGCTGCTGCATTAGCTGCTATGAAACATTGTGCCACACCCGTTGTTACTGCCTCAGTTGATAATATTTCTTTTGAAAGCCCCATTAAACTCGGGAATGTTGTACATATTGAAGCAAAAGTTACCCGTGCCTTTAACTCTTCCATGGAAGTACATATGAAAGTGTGGGGTGAAGATCCGCAGCAACAATTCAAGTACAAAAGCAATGAAGCATATTATACTTTTGTTTCTTTAGATCCCAACGGTAAAGCAAGACCAGTTCCTGGCTTAGTTCCTGAAACAGAAGAAGAGAAAACATTATTTGAAGGCGCTTTAAGAAGAAGACAAATAAGGTTAATACTCGGCGGAAAAATGAAACCGGAAGATGCACAGGAATTAAAAGCGTTGTTTGTGAAATAATTGACAATGGATAGTTGAGAATGGAAAATTAATACAACACTATCTTTTCATTATCCATTATCAACTTTCAATTATCCATTACTTTATTTGTCTATTACATTCATGAGATGGTGCCTTCCCTTCATCATAAATTTTTTACTCTGCTCAATAGCATCCATTACCTGTTCTAAAATAGTATCAACAGGATCGTTGTAGTTAATATCTAAAGGCTTTTTAAAGTGTACAGAAATTAAAGAGCCTTTCTTTTTAAACTTCAATCCTTTTTTATTGAAGGCCCTCCAGAAACCGTTTATAACAACCGGCACAACGATGGGCTGATTTAGTTTAATGATATGAGCAGTTCCTTTTCGTCCCGGAGCAAAAGGCTTTGTAGTTCCTTGCGGGAAAGTTATGACCCAATTATCTCTTAATGCCCTTTCAATCTTTCTTGTATCAGATGGATCAAGCCCACGTCTTACTTCTTTTCCTTCTGCTCTCCATGTTCGCTTCACTGTTAGCGCACCGGCTAATGTAAATAAGCGGCTGATGAAACTTCCCTTCATGGTTTCTTCTGCCGCCACATAATAAATTCTTGTAAAGGGATTGAGCAAATAATATGGGATACCTAATTTATTTTTCTTACGCCATTTAAGGGCACAAAAAATATGGATGAAAGTAATTACATCTGCAAAATAAGTTTGATGATTGCTTACAAAAAGTACATTTCGTTTAGGAAGGTTTTCTAAATTTTCTGTGCCGGTAATTTTTATGCGATTGATTAATGCCAGACCGGGATAAGTAATTGCTCCCACCACAGTATATACCACGGCTCTTACAAAGCGAAAATGTTTTAGTCTGTCAACGAGTGATGACATGGCAAAGTTGGTTTTGATTGCAATCGGACATCGAATATAGGGAATAGTTAATAATTCATATGGCTTAGTTTAATGTATAAAAGAACTGACTAAACTATATTTGCGGCCATGAAACTAAATACTGTCATTTTTGATATGGATGGTTTGCTGATAGACAGTGAGCCATTTTGGGAAGAAGCTGGAAAAGAAACGCTGGAGAAATTTAATGTAGCACTCACACCGGAGCAATATGCCAGTTCCACCGGTTTGCGTACAGAAGAATGGCTGCAACACTGGTTTCATCATTTTAATATTGATAGCAAACATATTCCGGAAGCGGAAGAAGTAGTAGTGCAAAAAGCTATTGAAAAAATAATTGCAAACGGGAAGTCAATGCCTGGAGTAGATTATATTCTTGATTTCTTTAAAGAAAGAAATTTTAATATCGGGCTGGCTACTTCCTCTCCTATGTCATTAGCAAACCCTGTGGTAGATAAATTGAATATCCGCTCTTACCTGCAAACCATTACATCAGCAGAGAAACTGCCTTTTGGCAAACCACATCCACAGGTATTTATTAATTGTGCTGCTGAATTAAACACAACTCCCTTACAAAGTTTAGTGTTTGAAGATTCTTTTAATGGAATGATTGCCGCCAAAGCAGCAAGGATGAAATGTGTGGTGATACCGGTGCATCACCAGCAGGAACAGGATAAATGGAAAGCGGCTGATTTGCAATTAAAATCGCTGGAAGAATTTGATGAACGAATTTTACAATCGCTTTGATTGCATATTCTTTTGCCAGCTCCGCAAAAAATTATCATCAGCACTAATCTTTCCTGTTATTCTGTACTTTGAGTAGTACAAAATAGAGTTATTTGTAGCATCTTGCTTGGCCACACAACCGGGATTAATGTAACTGGAATGAATAAACCAAACTCCTTTATCATCATTCAGTAAAAAACCTACATGATTATCCAGCCCAATCACAAACAAACCTTCTCCCTGCTTTTTTATATCATCAATAAACTCATTTAGAGGAACGTTGCTGTAACGTCTTATACTTTTCTTACTAACCAGTGAAGTGATTATTTTCTCTGATGGATACTGTGCCAGCTTTACCCTGTTAATCGGGCAACCTGCATCTCTCAATACAGTGGTTACAAAATAGCCGCAGGCAATTGTTCCTTGTTGTGGCGTTTCCGTATTGCCATAAAAATTCCATTTGGTTCCATACCAGTATGGGATGATGGAATCGGTAACAGCATTCACAAAAAGCTTTGAATAGGCCTCATTAAAATTTTCAGAGTGTTGGTTTTTAACAAGCAGTACAATATTCTTTTTTGTTTCAGGATATTTAGAAACATCCAACTCAACGACAACACTATCTTTATTTTTACCGGCAATAATTTTAACTGATGGCTTTGGTGTGGAGTGACAGGAAATGATAAGCGGCAGAAGTATTAAGCATCTCATGAAACAAATAATTTGCTATGAGATGACGACTCAATTAAATTCCATATCAAAACTGGTAATGATAAAAATAATCATCTACCGCCATTACAGGAAAGGACGGAGGTAAAGATGACTTGGGCACTTCTACAAAACCATTGCGCTGGTAAAAACGACGGGCAGCATGTAAACGTTCTATTGTTCCTAAATAAATATGTTGCAGGTTTCTTTCTTTTCCCCAATTGAAAACAATATCTAATAATTTTTGGCCGGCAGCTTTTTCTTTTCCCCGCCAGTCTTTATGCACAAACATTTTGCGTAAAGCCACCATATTATCACCAATATCAATCAGCGCAATGGTACCAACTACCATATCGTTCTCCATAGCAATCCAAAAATTGCCATTGCCTTTTTGGTAAAATTCAGGAATGTTTTGTAAATCTGGTTGTGCCTCGGCGGTAATAGCAACAGAAAATTCGCCGACCTGGATGGAAAGTATTAAATCAATTACCTGTTGCTGGTAAGGTTGAGTAAATTCTTTTATCTCCATCTGTTTTATTTAACCGCAAAGAAAAGAAGAACGCAAAGTTTACGCAAAGAGTTTATCTGCAAAACAACTTTAAACCATTAAACTATTAAACCCTTAAACCTTACTTAAACGCATTAAACCCGGTAACATCCATACCCGTAATCAGCAGGTGAATATCATGTGTGCCTTCATAGGTAATCACACTTTCCAGGTTCATCATGTGGCGCATTACAGGATATTCGCCGGTAATACCCATACCACCCAGCATCTGTCTGGCATCACGGGCAATATTAGTTGCAATCTCACAGGCGTTACGCTTGGCCATGCTCACTTGTTGCGGTGTTACTTTTCCTTCATTCATCAATACACCTAATCGCCAGTTGAGCAATTGTGCTTTGGTAATTTCTGTTACCATTTCGGCAAGTTTCTTTTGTTGTAGTTGAAAACCACCAATAGGTTTATCAAACTGCACTCTTTCTTTGCTGTAACGAAGAGCTGTATCATAACAATCCATCGCGGCACCTACCGCACCCCATGCAATACCATAACGGGCTTTGGTTAAACAACTCAGCGGACCTTTTAATCCTTTGACCTTAGGTAGAATATTTTCTTTGGGAACTTTTACATTATCAAATACCAGTTCTCCTGTTGCACTGGCTCTTAAACTCCATTTGCCATGTGTTGTTGGCGTACTGAAACCTTCCATTCCTCTTTCCACAATTAAACCGTGTATTTCGCCTGCTTCATTTTTTGCCCATACTACTGCTACTTGCGCAAACGGTGCATTACTAATCCACATCTTTGCACCATTTAATAATACAGAATCACCTGCATTCTTAAAATTGGATAACATATTAGAAGGATCGCTGCCATGATTGGGTTCTGTTAAACCAAAACAACCTAACCACTCACCACTCGCCAACTTGGGTAAATATTTTCTTTTCTGCTCTTCACTTCCATAAGCATTGATAGGAAACATCACTAATGATCCCTGTACTGATGCAGTGGAACGAACACCGCTATCGCCCCTTTCTAATTCCTGCATCATCAAACCATAACTTATATAATCTAAACCACCACCACCGTACTCTACGGGAACAGTTGGGCCAAAACAACCCAACTCACCAAGTTGCTTTACTATTTGTTCTGGAAACTCAGCTCTTTGTGCGTAATCTTCAATAATGGGAGAAATTTCTTTCTTTACATAAGCTCTTACTGATTCACGTATAAGTTTGTGTTCTTCAGTAAGTAATTCATCTAAATTAAAATAGTCGGGGCTTTGAAATAAGTCTGTCCTGGCGGCCATAAAGCAAATCGTTTTAAGTGGCGCAAAGATAGCAAGAAGCCCCTCTTTCCACTCAAAAATTTCTTATGTTATGTGTGTGTGTTTTTTTGATACCAGCCACATATTTCCATAGCGCCGTCGCTTGTGTCACTCACTTGTACGTTCTGAACATTGTGTATCTTTTCTTTTACCGCAGAGACCAGGAGGCAATTGAGTTTTCGCAGAGCAGTTTAAAATACCTCTGCGTCAACTCTGCCTCTCCTGTTCTCTGCGGTGAACCTTCTCCATCGCTCATCTTCCACTGCAAAAATTTCTTATCCTGAAAAAAATGTTGGACCTTTTATGCAACAGTCCATGTAAGTGGATGTCCTTAAAATGTAAACCGAATAAAAACCAGGCGATTGGAGCTTATACAGACAGTTTATTACGACGAATTGGTAGAAAGGTGTAAAAAAGGTGATACCAGCAGCTACCGGGATTTGTACAACAAATATGCTAAGGCAATGTACAATACCAGTTTGCGTATAGTAAACAATACAGCCGAAGCAGAGGACATATTACAGGAAGCGTTTATTGATGCTTTTAAACACATCGGAAATTTTGAAGGGAGAAGCAGTTTCGGAGCCTGGTTAAAAAGAATAGTGGTGAACAAATCTATCAACAGTATTAAAAGGAAAAAGATAAATGTACTGGATATAGATACGGTTCACACAGATTTAAGCGATGATGAACCGATTAATGAAATGGAGTTTGAATTTAAAGTGGATGAAGTGAAGAAAGCGATCAATGAGTTACCGGCGGGATACAGAACAGTGCTGAGTTTATATTTATTAGAGGACTACAGTCACGAAGAAGTGGCTACTACGCTAAACATCTCACACAGCACGGCCCGCACACAATACATGAGAGCAAAACAAAAATTGTTACAACAATTAAAATCAAGAGTTGAAGTATGAGCAACATGGATGATATGAATAACGAACTGAAAAAATTTGTTCAGCAAAACCGGGATGAGTTTGACGATATGCCTTTACCGGCCGGTTTGTGGAATAAAATAGAAGATAAGATACAGCCGAAAAAACCTGCCCGCCGCAGCTTAAGCACAGGAGGGAAATCACTCGTAATAGAAATGAGATGGGTGAAAATGGCAGCCGCTGCAGTGGTGATAGCAGCCGTTGGGTTGATAACATTTAAAATGATTAATACCAATTCAGGTAAGTCAACAGAAGAAGTAGTAGCAAAAAAAGCAGATCAACCTAAAACAAATGATACTGCTGTAAAGGAAGAACCGGCAACAGCAAAGCAAACACCAACTGAAAGCACAGAAACTCAACAACAACAATCAACAAGCCTTGCCAGCAATAATATCCGCAAGAATGAAAATACAGAAGCAGATGACGAGATGGGTGCGTTGGTTCATTTTACCAAAATCATTCACAGCAAACAAAAGCAACTAATCACTATTAAAAAATACAGCCCGGAATTGTACGAGCATTTTGTAGCAGATTACACCAAACTGGATAAGTCTTACAATGATTTAAAAAATGAAATGAAGACAAATCCTAACAAGGAAGTACTACTTGAAAAAATGATTGCTAATCTGCAGCTGCAAATTGACTTGTTAAACGAACAATTAAAGGTGGTACGTGAAATAAATAAAACTAAAAAAGATAAAGCAAATGAAATCTCTAAAACAATTTAAAAATGGCCCTTTGTACTTGCTTTTTTCAACCTTATTATTTGCTCCCTCATTAGTAAAAGCACATGATGATGGTGACTATAAAGTAGAAAAGAAAAAGAATTATACAAAAAGTTACCCGGTAACCGGCAGCACAAAAGTAGAACTGGAAAATTCCTTTGGTGAAATGAAAATCATTACCTGGGATAAAAGTGAAGTAAAGGTAGATGTGGATGTTACCGTTAAAGCCAATAGCGAAGAAAGAGCGAAAGATATTTTAGACAACATCAAGTTTGAGGATGGCAAGGAAGGTAACAGTGTTTATTTCAGAACCAGTATGAATGATAAAAAAGGTAACTGGAAGAATAAAAACAAGAACAATAACGACAATGATGATGGTGATGATGACGACGATGATGATAAAAATGATAAAGGAAAGCACAAGAACTATAACAATACCAGCATGGAAATAAACATGACGGTGTATATGCCCGCAGGCAATCCAATAGAAGCTATTAATTCATTTGGTTCAATGATAGTTCCTGATTTAACAGGTGAAGCGGAAATTGCCAGCAAGTTTGGAAGCTTAAAATGCGGTAAAATCAGCAATAACAAAGAACTAAGTGTAGAGTTTGGCAAAGGAGATATTAAACATGTAAATGGTGGTGAAGTAACTATTAAATTTTCCAGTGCGGATATTGATAAATTATCAGGTGATGTGAAAGCCACTTTTGAATTCAGCAAAGGGAGTACTATTAACCTTGATAATACTTTAAAAGGATTAAAACTCTACAATTCTTACTCAACAGTAGAACTGGAATTAGCTAAAGACATGTCTGCTGAGTTTGATATAAAGACCAGCTTTGGTGATTTTAAAAATCATTCAGGAGCTAAGATAAGTGAAGAGAAAGATGACGATGATGAACATGGACCGAAGTTCGATCACAAATATTCCGGTAAGATTGGTAATGGCGATGTGAAGATCAAAATCAAATCCAGCTTTGGTACTACCAAAATAAGTTAGCAAGTACAATACAAGCCATAAACAAGGGGTTCAACGGGATGTTGATCCCTTTTTTATTTTCATTCATCTTCCGTTATTTCAACTTCATCATTATTCTGTTTTCTGACTGCAATTTTTTTCATTAAATTTTAATTATGAAAAAAATAATCAAACTTCAATTACTATTGATCGCATTGCTTTCAGTAATAGTAGCTACTGCACAGCAACCATCTGCTAAAACAGAAAAGAAACCGGAAGACCAGATAAGGAAATATTATTTTGTTATGTTGACTAAAGGTGCCAACAGAACACAGGATTCTGTTACAGCAGCAAAAATTCAGGAAGGCCATTTAGCCAATATCGGCCGATTGTATAAAGAAGGAAAATTAAAAGTAGCCGGACCTTTTGGTGATGATGGCAACTGGCGTGGCATTTTTATTTTTGATTGCGAAACTGAAGAAGAAGTAAAAAAATTATTGGATACCGATCCTGCGATAGCTGCAGGAAGATTGGCGTACGAAATTCATCCCTGGTACACTGCACCAATGGGAAGTTTTAAACCGGGAAAACCGGAATGAGTTTATGGTTTATGGTTTATAGTTTATGGTTTATGGTTTATGGTTTGTAGTTTGTTGTTTGTTGTTTGTGGTTGTTTTTACTCGTAGCCTGAAGCTAATAGCTTATGGCTTTCCTATCTTTACCTGATGACACTAACATTGCTTTGCTTGGGAGATAGTTACACCATTGGGGAATTAGTTCCATTGCATGAAAGTTTCCCTTATCAAACCATACAATTACTGCGCAAAGCAGGTTTTAATTTTCATGCCCCTGAAAGCATTGCTAAGACTGGCTGGACGACCTTTGAATTAGCAGAGCATTTAATTCATACACAACTTGAGAGACAATATGATTTTATCACTTTGTTAATTGGTGTCAATAATCAATATCGTGGTTTATCCATTGATGATTTTAAAAATGATTTTGATTTTTTATTGAAGAAAGCTATTCACTTATCTGGTGAAAATCCGGCAAGAGTAATTGTGATATCCATTCCCGATTGGGGAGTAACTCCGTTTGCTTCCGGCAGCAATCAGCAACAAATCACCAATGAAATAGACGCATACAATCAAATCTGCGAATCTGCGGCTTTAAATTCCGGAAGTCACTTCATCAACATCACCGCATCACAAAGAGAAGATGGAAATAAAGAAGAATTTCTAGCGAGTGATAAACTTCATCCTTCCGCTAAGGAATATACTAAGTGGGCCGAACAGGTAAATGCAATTATTAAAACTCAGCTTAAATAGTTTTTAAATACTGTGCCATTTCAAATTGATATTGCTGAGCAATGGCTCTTGCTTCATCAGCAAAATCTTCTTTCTCTGATGCATAAATGATGGCACGGCTCGCATTTACCAGTATGCCACAATCTTTTTTCATCGCTTTCTCAGAAATATCTTTCAAACTTCCACCCTGTGCACCAACGCCTGGAACTAAATAAAAATGATTGGGTGTAATGGAACGAATATTTACAAACTCATCTGCTTGTGTAGCACCTACTACAAACATTAAATTATCTGGCGAACCCCATTGCGAAACTGTTCTCAACACTCTTTCATACAAATATTCCGCTCTTAAATGTTCTTCGCCATTTTCAGTAATGAGTTGTTTCAATTCAAAATCATTAGCGCCTTTATTGGAAGTTAACCCCAATACAATAGCCCATTTACCTTCATATTGCAGAAATGGTTTTACACTGTCCTCACCCATATAAGGAGCTACAGTGATGGAATCAAACGGAAGCGTTTCCAAAAAAGCTTTGGCATATTGTGAAGAGGTGTTGCCGATATCGCCTCTTTTAGCATCAGCAATTTTAAAATGTTCGTTCCCGATATAATTAACCGTCTTCTCCATCGCCTCCCACCCTTTCAAACCTAATGCTTCATAAAAGGCAGTATTGATTTTATAACTCACACATAAATCTCTTGTGGCATCAATAATTTTTTTATTGAATTCAAATATAGGGTCGGGCTGAGTTAATAAATGATTGGGGATTTTAGCAATGTCTGTATCTAATCCAACGCAGAGGTAAGATTGTTTTTTAAAGATTTGTTCTATGAGTTGCAGACGGGTCATTATTGAAGTTTAAATCCGGTTGTAAAATTGCGATGAATCCTGCTTTTTATGCAGCACCGCAAAGATGATGATTAATTTTTTGTCACCATCTTTCTTATAATAAATATAATAGGGGAATTTTTTACAGATGTGTTTTTGAAAATCAAGGAAAACTCTTCTTTCTTTAATCAAAGGATTATCTAATTTTTTTATTTCAGAACTTAGCTCCTGCATAAACAGGTAACCCAAACCTTTTGATTCTTTTTCATACCATTTAAAAGCGCCGACAACATCTTGTTTTGCGGAGGGGAGTAATTTATAATCATACATACTACCCCATTATTTCTTTTTGTAAATCGTCCCAATCAATAAGTTTGTTGGGATTGCTGTAATACTCTTCCTGCCTTTCTTCTAAAATTAACTTATGTGCTTCAGGAATATCTTCAATGTCCAGCAATTTCCGGATCGCTTTTAATATCCATTCATCCTCTGTATTCAGCACCCCAAGAATTATATCTTTCTTATTATCGGTAATTTTCATAAATCCACTTTTTATAAAATTACAAATTAGTTGGAAGCTAATATTGTTTTTAATTCCTGCCCAAATTTCCAAACTTCCTCAAATGTATTGTACAATGGAACGGGTGCTAAACGAATTACATTCGGCTCCCGCCAGTCAACATAAATTCCATTACTCATCAGTTTATCATACACTTCTTTTCCTTTCTGCAGCATCAGCATCGATACCTGGCAACCATGCTGCTCCTCTTCTCCTGGTGTAATAAATTCAATTTGCCTTTCTTTTTGTGAAGCATTGATTTCATCGAGCACAAACCATAAATAAGCATTCAACAATTTTCTTTTCTGCTGCATATTATCCCAACCAGCTCTTTCAATAATATCCATTGATGAATGTACCGCCGCCCATAGCATCATATGTGGTGTACTTAACTGCCATCCCTCTGCTGATGTTATTGGCTGAAAACCTTTCTCCATTTTAAAACGGGTTTCTTTTTTATAGCCCCACCAACCGGCAAAACGATTAATTGATTCATCCGCATGAAATCGTTCATGCACATAAGCACCACCCACAGCCCCGGGGCCCGAATTCAAATATTTATAATTGCACCAGCAGGCAAAATCAACATCCCAATCGTGTAATTGCAATGGAATATTACCGGCACAGTGAGCTAAATCAAAACCAACTCTTGCTCCCGCCTTATGTCCTGCAGCTGTGATTGCTTTCATATCCATCACCTGGCCGGTATAGTAGTTGATGCCACCGAATAAGATTAATGCCAGTTCATCTTTATGCTGTTCGATGGTTTTCAAAATATCTTCTGTACACAAACAATGTTCTCCTTCCCGTGGATTGATTTCAATCAGCACATCATCCGGATTTAGTCCATGATGTTTGATATGTGATTCAAACATATACTGGTCGCTGGGAAATGCTTTGCCCTCACAAATAATTTTATTTCTTTTTCCCTGCGTACGATAAAAACTTACCATCATCAAATGCAAATTCACAGTAAGATTATTCATTATCGTAATCTCTGATGATTTAGCACCAACAATAGCAGAGAATGTTTTAGTAAGATGTGAATGATAATCCATCCACGGGTCATCACCCATAAAAAATGATTCTACACCATGCTTTGACCAGCCATCTAAAATTCGTTGTATATAAGCAGCTGTTTGTTTGGGTTGCAGCCCAAGAGAATTTCCTAAAAAATAAATTTGCTCTCTTCCATTTTCAACAGGAATAATAAATTCTTTCCTGAAATTTTTTAATTTATCATTTGCATCTAACAAACGGGCAAAGACAAGAGAGTTTTCAAAATGCATGCTGAAGTATTAAATAAGCTGGAGCTTGGCTACTTTAGGATCTACTTCTACTTTATCATCTTCAAAATTTAGTTTTATCCGCCATTTTTGAAGAGTAGCAGCTCCTATTATTGCTTCCTCACTTAAGTTAGGAACCACTAAAAATTCATCTGAAAGTAAAATATCGTTAATATAAAAATCAAGCCGCACAGCTTCTGTAATTTCAATAAAGTGGCCTTCACTCGCAGTCGCTAATTTTCTAACCCGGCCAAGATGTACAGCTTTCTCCAGTTTATCTAAATGCTTTTCATCAATACAGGAAAGATTTGCACCACTGTCAAATAGGGTGTATAAATTCTTTTCGCCCTGTGAGCCTGCAAAAAGTAATGGCAATTTTATAACAGACATATAAAATGGTTTCTTTAAAGTTACAAAATAAAGTTTTAAGCCGCTACCTAAAAAAGTTTATTGAATCTTTTTTTCATCTCCTCTGCAATCGCTTCTCCATCTCCTTGCTGCTCCTTTAATTTATGCATAATGTTGTGATAACTTTTTTCATCCCTGTTCTGGCTCAGCTTAAATACATTTTCAATTTCTGTCATTTCAATTTCAATAGCCACAATTGCTTTGATCAACCGCTGAACATAATCTTCAGGCAATTGTTCAAAATTAGCCGGAGAATGAGCATTGTTTTCAAAATGATTGGTAGTACGTTTTAATACCTCAATCAATTGTGCTTCATCTAAAAATTTAAGTACCCCTTTTACATGCACACTCATATAATTCCAGGTACTTGCCTGCTTAGGCTCAGCATACCAGCTTGCACTTATGTAAGTATGTGCCCCGGTAAATACAGCCAGTGCGTTAGGGTTTTGTTCAAATGCTTTTTGATGATCAGTGTTCCGCATTATATGACCGGTGAGAAATAATTTTCCGTCTCTCTCATCAATAAAAACGGGTATCTGCGAAGCAACCGGTTTATTATCCTTATCCACACCACATAAAAAAACAAAAGGATTATTCTTCATAAACTGCAGCACCACCTCCGCATCTTTTTCTTTGAAGTAAGGCAAACTATACATGCTGCGAAGTTAATTAATAGCCCAGAAATGAAAACAGAAAAGGTATGAAAGAAAACAGGAGCAGTTACTGAAAAACTTCCTATCTTTTGCACATAAACCAACTGACATGAAACTGCTCCTCTCTCTTATTACACTGGTCATCTTTAATTTTTGCTTTGCACAGGATACCGCTTATTATAATGCGGTAAGATTTGGTAAACCTGTTGGCAAACAGCTTTCCTGGAAAAAAGGAAATACTGAATTCTATTATTATTATGAGTTTAATGACCGTGGCCGTGGCCCGTCTATCACCTCGCATATCACCACCAATGATAAAGGAAATATTATTGGGCAGTACATTACTGGTGTAGATTATTATAAAACTAAAGTAGATGAAAAATTTGAAGTAAAGAATGGTAAAGCATCCTGGAAAAATAAATTTGAAAATAAAACAGTTCCTTATAAAGGAGAAGTTTATTCAAACATTAACGGAACACCTGCTGAGAACGAATTAATATTAAAACTGCTTAAGCAATCTCCTACTAAAAAAGTCAGTATTCTACCATCAGGCAATCTTGAATTTAAAGTAGTAAAAGAAACTACGGTAACAGATGATAACAACAATAAGCTCTCTATTCAGTTAATTGGGTTTTCCGGATTAGGTGGACCTCCATTTTATACATGGTATGATGTTAACGGTAATTTCTTTGGAAGTTTGAGTGATTGGATGTCAATCATAAAAAAAAGCTTCGAAAAAAATATTGAAGAACTACTGGCAACACAAAAAATATATGAGAAAAAATTCTTTACCGACTTATCGGCTGCTGCCACAGAAAAATATCCTCAGGGAATTGCCATAAAAAATGTAACGGTTTTTAATGCTGCTGAAGGAAGTACATTCATTAATGGAACAGTATTAATAAAAAATAATTTGATTGAAAAAGTAGGAGGCTCTTCTTTTATCAAAATTCCTGCAGGATATAAAGTAATTGATGGCACCAATAAATTTTTAATGCCGGGCTTGTGGGAAATGCATGGACACTTTTTTATGGAAGCTGGTCCGCAAATGATTGCACAGGGTGTAACCAATTTAAGAGACATGGGCAATGGTGATGAACTATGGAATCTTAAAGCCCGGATTGAGAAAGACAGCATACTTGGTCCGGAGATAAATGTTGTTTCCGGTTTTATTGATAAAGCCGGGGAATTTGCAGCACCTACCGGTGCACTGATCAATTCATTGGATGAAGGGTTGCAGTGGGTGCAGAAATATCACGACAAAGGATGCCAGCAAATAAAATTGTACAGCTCTATTAATCCTGAATGGGTAAAGCCATTAGCAGATAAAGCACATAGTTTGGGCATGCGTGTATGCGGACATATACCAGCATTTATGACGGCCTCGCAGGCAATTGATGCCGGTTACAATGAGGTAACACATTTGAATATGCTGATGCTAAACTTTTTTGGCGATACAGTGGATACCAGAAACATGACCCGCTTTAAACTGGTGGGCAAAAAAGGAAATACGATTGACGTTAACAGTGATGTGGTAAAAAATTTTATTCAGAAAATGAAGGATAAAAATATATCTGTTGACCCTACCATCAACATCTTTGAAAACATGTTTACCGATATGCCGGGCAAAATTGCCAAAGCATTTGCACCCATCGCAAAATATATGGCTGCCAATGATAAAAGAAATGCAATGACAGGAGGTTTTATTGATGATGAAGCTTACGCTAAAACCTATGCACAATCGTATGAAGTAATGAAAAAGTTATTAAAAGCTTTGTATGATAATGGCATCACGGTTCTTTCCGGCACTGATGGCGGCATTCTGCAACATGAATTAGAAATATATAGTGAGATTGGAATTCCTAATTATGATGTGTTAAGAATGGCAACTTATTTCCCGGCAAAACAACATGGGCTATTGGATAAATATGGAACTATAGAAGCAGGCAAAATTGCCAACCTCATTTTAATTGATGGTGACCCGAAAAAAAATATCAAGGACATCCGCAACATTTATCTTACCATTAAAGAAGGAAAGGTTTATTCGCCTAAAAAAATTTATGCAGCTTACGGGTGGAAGTATTATTATTGAGCTAAGAGTTTAAAAGAGAAAAGAAGATAAAAAGAGTAAACATCTCCTTTCCTCTTTCACTCTTTTAACCTCTTAGCTTACTATTTCCAATGGTTTTGTACTTGGGTATTGTGCATTCCGCATGGCAATACTTCTTGCTGCTAAGCCGGCAAAATCTTCAAATGCTTTACGGCTAATTTTATCATCACTCATCATAATCGGTAATCCACTATCACCACCTTCACGAATGCTTTGCACCAATGGAATTTGCCCGAGGAATGCTATATCATATTCTTCGGCCAAACGCTTACCACCGTCTTTGCCAAAGATGTAATATTTATTATTGGGTAATTCTTCAGGAGTAAAATAACTCATGTTCTCTACCAATCCAACAATAGGAACTTTTATCTGAGCTTGCCCAAACATAGCTACGGCTCTTTTTGCATCTGCCAAAGCAACATCCTGCGGTGTAGTAACAATGATTGCTCCTGTTACAGGAACTGTTTGTACTAATGTCAAATGTATATCACCAGTTCCCGGCGGCATATCAATTACCAGGTAATCCAACTCATCCCACAAAACTTCGGTAACAAATTGGCGAATAGCACTGCTCGCCATCGGGCCACGCCATACTACTGCATTCTTATCATCAACCAATAAACCGATACTCATTAATTTTATTCCAAACTTTTCAATTGGCACAATCATTCCTTTTCCGTCAATCTCCATCATCATCGGTCTTTCTCCACGGATACCAAACATAATAGGAACACTTGGTCCATAAATATCAGCATCCATCAAACCAACTTTTGCGCCACCCTGTGCCAATGCTAATGCAAGGTTTGCTGATACCGTTGATTTACCTACTCCACCTTTACCACTCACTACTGCAATAATGTTTTTTACTTTAGGCAATATAGTAGCTGCGTCTTTACGGTTGCTGCTGGTATTAGCGGTAAAGTTTACCGTAACATCGGCTTCTTTATTCACCAGCAATTTTACGGCATTGATACAGGCATTACGGATCATATCTTTCAACGGGCAGGCAGGAGTAGTGAGTACCACAGTAAACGAAACGGCATTCCCATTGATCACTATATCTTTTACCATGTTAAGCGTAACGAGATCTTTGCCAAGATCAGGTTCCTGTACATTACTCAGGGCTTCCAGTATTTTTTGTTCAGTCATTTCAATGATTTGTTAAAAAAGAAAATTGTGGCTGCAAATTTAACCATTAACAGCTGTAATTGTTTACGCATTCGGGTAATACCATTATTTTTGGGCCGGATGAAGAAAATTTTACGATACACCTTTTTATTGCTCTTCTTTGTACCCAAATCAGCTTTCGCACAGTTCGAAACCATGAAAGATTCTGTGGTGCAGTTGTATGGTGTGGTAATGACCAGCGATAGTTTGAAAGCCGTGCCCGGTGTCACCATCATGGTAAAAGGACAGAACCGCGGTACTATCTCCAATAACCAGGGTGTATTCTCCATTGTAGTTTTAAAAGGTGATATTGTAGAGTTTACCCATGTGAGCTATAAACCAGTTACAGTAAAAATTCCAAAAAACATTGAAGGCAACCAGTATAGCATTATTCAATTGCTGATCACTGATACGGTTTATTTACCCGCCACCATTATTAAGGCCAAACCTACCCGGGAACAATTTGAAAGAGATTTTGTTAATACTCCTGTACCGGATGATGATATTTCTATTGCCCGAAAAAATAATGATGCCGCTACGTTAAGAGCATTAGCAGCCGTATTACCTGCTGATGGAAGAGAAGCAGTAAATAAACAATTGCGGGCACAATCTGCCAAATTATATTATGCCGGTCAGCAACCTCCAATCAATCTGCTGAATCCTGCTGCATGGAATGAGTTTATTAAAGCATGGAAACGGGGAGATTTTAAGAAGAAGTAATTTTATTTTTTACTTAGCTCTAATGCTACTATTAAACTTCTGTTGTGTCACTCACTTCACCTTTCAGTAATACCATTTATCAGTCTTAATTGTTATTACCAATATATTTTTTTAATCATTCAACAATCATTACTCTCTATAAACACCAAACGTTCCTACGGAACGACATAAAATCATTTATTTTTTCTACCCACGAGATGTTCCTACGGAACATTTTCTATCTTACACAGTTATTCTTTCTCAACCAAAAACCAGAAACCAGAAACCAGAAACCAGAAACCAGAAACCAGAAACCAGAAACCAGAAACCAGAAACTTTATTCATGTACCACCATTACAGGCACCTTACTGTGAAATACTAATTGCCTTGTATGACTTGGCATAAACAACTTATGCAGCAAATTATGTTTATGCGGAACAGCAATTAATATATTGATATTATTTTCTTCTATATAACGGCTTAACCCTTCCTGCACATTATAGTCTTCCACAAAATGATATTCAGGTGACCATGACTGGAACATCGCTTCCAGCAAACTTGACTGGAAAGGAGTATCAACCGTAGCATATTCATGATGATAATCCACATTAACTATATGCAGTCTCGCTCCCGATGCTGCTAAAAAACGTTTTACCTGTGTATCCGGAATATTCTCTACCACATCCCTGAAATCAGTGGCTAAAGCAATTTTCTCAACAACCCCAAACTTACATTTATCCGGTACAATAATTACAGGGATTCTTGTATTACTGGCAACATCCAGTGTATTACTTCCTATCAGTACTTCCTTCACTTTACCGGCGCCGGATAATCCCATTACAATTAAATCCGTCCGGAAATTTTCTGCAAAAACATTGATCACACCACTCAGGATTCCATTGATAACCAGATATTCCAGCTTCACCCATGGTATTTCTGTTTCAATTATTTTCTTTATCCGTGCCAGTTCTTTTAAATTAATTTCTTTTACACCTTCGTCTGTCAGTTCCATACCCTTATCCATTGGGTGAATAACAGGATACTGGTAAGCATGAAGCATCATTACTTTTCCATTAATTTGTACAGCTAATTGCGCTGCATAGCGAACAGCATTTATAGAGGTTTCAGAAAAATCAACAGGAACTAAAATGGTTTTCATGTGATTCTTTTTAAATTTTTACATTATTGCCACATGTTATTCGCCAAAAAAATATTCGTATAATTGTTATAATAATGAATATTTTTTATGGCTCATTTCATAACACAACATTTTACACTACTAAGCTATTTCACTTAATAAGGTTTACCACTGATTTTTCTCATTTAAAAAACAGAGATTTATCATAACAATAAGAACGGCACAAGAATCTTTCCTGCTTTTTAAGTAAATTACCATATGAAAATTTCAATTTTATTCATCAGCCTTTTTGTATCGCTCACTGGTTTAACTCAAATCAATTGTCAAAACATTACTATTGCGAGGGACAGTTTTGGCGTGCCACACATCTTTGCTAAAACAGATGCAGAAGTTGCTTATGGCTTAGCCTGGGCACATGCAGAAGATGATTTTAAAACGGTACAGATCATCGCTCTTTCTGGCAAAGGTTTGCTGGGCAAAGCCTTTGGAAAGAAAGGAGCACAGGCTGATTATATAGTTGCCTTATTAAGATGCAGGGAAATAGTAGAAGAAAAATACAATACCCTTTCTCCTGAATTTGTAAAGATGGTGCAGGGTTATATTGCCGGGCTGAATGATTATGCCAGGAAACATCCTTCAGAAATAATGGTAAAAAAATCTTTCCCTGTTAATGAAAAAGAATATTTGACTGCTGCTACTTTTTCTGTTTGTTTAATCACAGGTGTTGACAATGTTATTGCAAATGTGTTTGGTGGCAAAGTCCCAACCATTCCCGGATTCGCTTCCGGAGGTTCCAATGCGTTTGCTATTCATCCATCAAAAACAACAACAGGCGAAGCTTTTCTTGCCATCAATGCACATCAGCCATTAGAAGGCCCGGTTGCCTTTTATGAAGCGCATTTGATGAGTGAAGAAGGATTAAATATTTTGGGTGGATTATTTCCGGGAGCACTTTGTGTACTGCATGGTGTTAATGAAAACCTTGGCTGGGCACATACCGTAAATTATTTTGACAAAACAGATGTCTATCAACTGCAGATGAATCCCAATAACAACAACCAATATAAGTTTGATGACAACTGGGTTGATCTGGAAGTAAAAAAAGTAAAACTCAAAGTAAAAGGAGTTCCCATCACCATTAAGAAAAAAGTTTACTGGAGTAAATACGGCGCTACCATTAAAACATCCAATGGCGTTTTTGCCATCCGCCTTACGGCCAACCAGGATATTAAAGCATTACAGCAATGGTATCAAATGGACAAAGCGAAAAACTTTACCGAATTTAAATCAGCATTGAACATGACAGGCATACCTATGTTCAATATTATGTATGCTGACAAACATGATACTATCTTTTATGTAAGCAATGGAAAAATGCCCATTAGAAATCCATCGCCTGAATACAACTGGAAGAGTACATTGCCGGGCAATACTTCTAAGACTTTATGGACCACTTATTATCCGTTCAGTTATTTACCTCAGTATGTAAATCCACCTTCAGGATTTTTATATAACACCAACCACTCTCCTTTTTTGGCGACAGAAAAAACTGATAATCTTAATCCTGCTAACTACGACAAAAATGTTGGATGGGAATTGTATGACAATAACCGCAGTGCAAGGTTTTATGAATTGATACCAAAGAATGAAAAATTAGATTTTGAAACCTTCAAAAAAATAAAATTCAACCGCCAGTTACCCGCCACCTTACATTATCCCTATAAAATTGATTCACTGTATTTGATGAATGCAGCAGATTATAAAGAAGTGGAAGAAATTATTACTACACTCCAGCAATGGAATAAAAGTTCAGAAGCAGATAATAAAGGTGCTGCTTTTTTTTTAATGTTATACAATTATGTTGCTGAAAAATTAAAGGGTCAGCAAGCAAGAGCATTAACAAAAGCAGAATTACTGGATGCATTTCAATACATAAAAAATTATCAGCTTAAATACTTTGGCAAAATTGGAATTGTATTGGGCGATTATCAAAAATTAGTTAGGGGAAATAATGAGTTCCCATTGGGAGGAATACCTGATGTGTTAGCAGCAATGGCCAATGTGCCTTATAAAAATGGTATGGTGAAGAATGATTATGGTGATGCGTATATTGAGCTGGTTCGTTTCCCAAAAGATGGATTACCTATCATTGAATCAATAAATGCTTTTGGAGCATCCAACCACCCTGACTCGCCGCATTACAAAGATCAAACACTTTTATACCTGCAGCAAAAAACAAAACATATGAGTTTGGATAAAGAAGAAGTAATGAAACATGCGGAACGGGTTTATCATCCGGGAGAATAGGAATAAATAGGGTGCATTTCAAATTTTCGCACCCTGACCCACCCCTATGAAATAATCTTTTATTTTAAAACACTACTGTGCCTCTCCGGGGAGGGGATAAAAAGGCTGCTAATCTAAATTCATTCAATTGAATCATGCGTTGTGAAAATTTGAAATGCACCCCATGAATATAATCGTTCCTGTATAATAAACGAATCATTATATTCGCTGTACCAAAATCGACCTTAGATGAAAAAGTTTTTATCTCTTATCAGCAGCATCGTTGTATGCACAACATCTTTATTTGCTCAATCACCCAAACCGAAACCAAAAGCCCTTTCAACAAAAATTCCGATTAACTTTTTTTCAAAAGAATTAAAGCTTAAGGATGATCCTTCTCCGGCAAAGAAACTGCAATTAAAAACAGATTCGGTAATATTCATACCAAAGAACTTTTATATACAGTCTGTTGAAGACAATACTGGTCTTAAGGACTCTATCGGCTTCGTGCTACAGCCTAAAAGCGGCAAACCGCAAAAATTAATTTTTGAAGGCGGCATTGCAGAAGGCTTTAAGCAGTATTATAACTCAGCTGTAAAACGTGATACTACTTTATATCCTATGATCGTCTCTATCAAAAAATTCCTCATCACCGAGCAAAGAGAAGATTTTTATGACAAGGGCAATATTGAATATGCTATTGAGTTTATCAGTAACTATAAAGGCAAAAGAATGCCTGCAAGCAGTTATTCAGGCGGCGGCTATCTCAATACTCTTTTAGGGAAAAAGAAATCGTATGATTCGTTATTTGCTTACCGTGAATCAGAATACCTGGAACATGTGGATGAACAAATGGGAAAAGCTATTGATGAAATACCAGACTTTGCAAAGGGAACTAAAATTAATGTAACCATCGCCGATAATAATCAATCTGAGGATACCATTTATTTCCGGGATTCCCGGATGCTTGACTGGAAAGATTACAGAGGCAGCGGCGATGAAGACAACCAACTTAATTCCGGAATTATGATTCCTTATGAGATGGAGGCAGACTATAAAAATCAGTACTTAATTTTTAATATCACCATTGCTACTGCTTTTGTTCCATCTGAATCCTATGCCGGCCGTAATACCAGGACAGCCACAATCCTTAACCACGAGTTTTACCGGTTTAAATTAGCCCATGTTTATACATTGCGTTTGGCCAAAAAGTTTAAAGCATTAACACTTACCACTGAAAATGCGAGGCAGGAAATTTCAAAAGCTTATAATGAAATTTATAAGGCATTAATGGCTGAACTTAAAGATTATGACAATCAAACGGGTTTTTCAAGAAAGAAAAAAGAACAGGTTGCCTGGGAAGATAAAATTGACAGGGCTATGCAGGACGAAGTGAATAATTAGTTTTTTGAAATTCCGATTACCAAACTTACCCAGCCAAGAATAAAACTTAATCCTCCAAACGGAGTAATAGCTCCTATCCAGTTCAAGTTTTCTTTACCCATTCCTTTGAGAGCAGTAAGCAGGTATAAACTACCACAGAAGAGAATGATACCGGTAATAAACAATTTCCCGGCATTGTTTATCCATTTGTTGGGAAAGCCTTTATACAGCACACCTACTGTTAACAATGCAAACACATGATAAAACTGGTAACGTATTGCTGTTTCATAAACAGCTAATGCATCAACGGGAAGTTTTTCTTTTAATGCATGTGCACCAAATGCTCCCAATGCAACTGATAATGCTCCGATAATGGCTGCCAGTTTCAAATATGTTTTATGCATATTGCCGGATTATTTTTTGAAAGTTATCATTGTTTAAATAAGCTGTATTAAAATGATATACTGCTTTAGTGTAAAAAGGTTCCCTGTCATTCAGTTTTTCTGAAATATAATCTTTCAGTGTTTCGTTAGTTAATCCTTTAATCAAAGGTCTTGTTTCTTTTTCCAGACTGAGTCGGTTTACTAATTCATCTACAGCTGTTTTCAAATAAATGGTCACACCATTTTCATTCATCTTACTCATGTTATTGAAGAAACAAGGGGTGCCCCCACCGCAGGATAAAATGAAATTATTTTTTTGAAAAAAGGAATGTAATACTTCCTTCTCTTTCTTACGAAAGTATGCTTCACCTTTTGAATCGAAGATTTGAGACACTTTTAATCCTTCTATCTTTTCAATCTCTTCATCTAAATCATAAAAAGCCAAACCATGCACTTCTGCCCATTGTTTTCCCCAATAGCTTTTACCCGTTCCCATAAAGCCCATTAAAAAATATCTCATATTAAATGTTCAGTTAAGCAGAGCCGTACAAGTGTCCGCCAGACGGCGGAACAAAAGTATAATAGTAAAACTAATGCTGGTTACACAAATAAAAAAATTCCACCGTTGTAACGATGGGATTTTAATTTTATTCATCTGTAAAGATTACTCACTTTTAGCTTCGTCACTAGAACCAGCTGCATCACCTTCCATTTTCTTCTTCAGTTCAGCCAGTACACCCAGGTCACCTAAAGTTGTTTTTTCAACTTTGCCCTGAATGTCTTTCACCGCTTTCTTAGTACGGGCAACTTCAGCTGTTTTTTCTTTCTTCTCGGCTTCTTTCTCATCAGCTTTTACCTGCTCCCATATGCGGGTGTGACTTAATACGATACGTTTTTCGTTACGATCGAATTCAATCACCACAAACTGTGCTGTTTCATCAGCCACTACAGTTTTACCATCTTCTTTACCTAAGTGACGGTTAGGAGCAAATCCTTCTAAACCGTAAGGCAATGAAACGATAGCACCTTTTTCATCTTTACGGGTTACAGTGCCTTCGTGAATAGTTCCGATAGCGAATGTATCCTGTAAAGCATTCCAGGGATCTTCTTCTAATTGTTTATGACCTAACTGAAGTTTGCGGTTTTCTTTATCAATACCGAGGATGATCACTTCAATTTCCTGTCCAACCTTAGTGTATTCACTTGGGTGGTTGAAACGTTTTAACCAGCTAAGGTCGCTGATGTGGATCATACCACCAATGCCAGTTGATAATTCAACAAACACACCATAAGGAGTAATGTTTTTCACCAGTCCTTTATGACGGCTTTCAACAGCAAATTTAGTTTCAATATTGCTCCATGGGTCTTGTGTCATTTGCTTGATAGATAAGCTCATCTTACGGGCTTCTTTATCCAGCGTTACAATCTTCGCTTCGTGTTCATCGTTCAGTTTGAAGAACTCTTTAGCGTTGATTGGAGTGTTAGCCCATGTAATTTCGCTTACGTGAACTAAACCTTCCACACCAGGCATAATTTCTAAGAATGCACCGTAGTCTTCGATATTTACCACTTTGCCTTTTACTACTTCACCTTCTTTGATTGTTTCCGGTAAAGTATCCCATGGATGAGGAGTTAATTGTTTCAGACCAAGACTAATGCGTTTTTTATCATCATCAAAGTCTAATACAACCACTTTCAGTTTCTGATCCATCTTCAATACTTCAGAAGGATGAGAGATACGTCCCCAGCTGATATCAGTTATGTATAATAAGCCATCTAATCCGCCTAAGTCCATGAAAGCACCGAAGTCGGTAATATTCTTGATAGTACCTTCCAGCACCTGACCTCTTTCGAGTTTGCCCATGATCTCTGCACGTTGTGCTTCGATATCGCTTTCGATAAGTGCTTTGTGAGATACTACAGCGTTCTTAATGGTTTCGTTGATCTTAACTACTTTAAACTCCATCGTTTTACCAACAAACTGATCGTAATCTGTTACCGGCTTAACGTCAATTTGAGAACCTGGTAAGAATGTTTCCATACCAAATACTTCCACAATTAAACCACCTTTAGTTTTGCTGGTAACAATACCGGTAACCACTTCGCCGGTTTTGTGCACTTCAACAATACGCTGCCATGCACGGGTAATGCGGGCCTGTCTGCGGCTGAGGTGAAGATTACCTTCCCTGTCTTCTTTTTCTACTACCATTACTTCCACTACATCGCCGGTTTTTAAACCAACAAGGTCACGGAATTCGTTAGCGCTGATTAAACCATCGCTTTTAAAACCGATGTTGATCACCACATCTGTTTTAGTAACACCTACTACAATGCCTTCTACCATTTCACCATCGGTAACTTGTTTGAAAGTTCCTTCGTAAACAGTATCATACTTTGCTTTTTCTTCTTTGCTGTAAGAAGTAACATTGCGTTTGTCAACGCTCCAGTCGAAATCGTCGTGAGCGGTTTGAACAGGTACATTTGTTGACGCTGTAGCTGCAAGCGTTGGCTCAGCCACCACTGCAGACTCCTGTCCTTCAGCGTTTGAGTTAAGAATTTCGTTTTCTGACATAAAAAGTTCCCGAAAGGGTTTTTATTTTCGGGGGTGCAAAGATAGGGCTATCATGCCGGACGGGCAAAGAATTGAAGGTGTTTTTTGGGGGTGGGTTTGAAGGGGTTAGGGATAAATAAAAAGCATGACAGATATGTATTTAACCTGCTTAAACCGCATTGCTTTGGTTAAATACAAATTTAATTTTTAAACCGTTTGACGGGGTTTTAAAAAGCCTGAAACGATGATGGGTACAACGCCCAAAAAAACCAAAAACCATTTAGTACAAACAATAAATGGCATAAAACCCCAGGTATGTTTTAAATCCAGCGCCATGTGAATAAAATAATCCTGCACCAGGTTTAACAAAGCAGCCAGCAGTATGCAGCCTATACCCATGCGGAGCCAAATATTAAGATAAAGCCGGTTTTGCTGCTGAAGCATGTTATAAGAAAGGTTGCAAAGGAATAGTGTATAGGCAATGATAAAAATAAAATCGAAAAACAGTAGCTTATTGACATATGCGGTAGTTGAATTTTCCTTCCAGAACACAATAATGCTATTAGCCTTTGTAACATTAAACGTCCAGTTAAAGCACCAGTAACTATAGCCTGTTACACCATTTGAGGACAGCTCGTTAAATGTTACTAATTTAGCAACTATGGCTCCAAGTATAACCAGCAAAAAAAATATATTTAATATTTTCATAGCTTTAAATTAAATCATTAACAGAATAAACAAACTGGCATTTTTTATCAACAGGTTTAATTTCATTAATACATTTTATAAACAACCGGGCTACTTTTTGAAAATATTTTGGGGTGGGGTGTAACTCATCTGTCCATCCGCTTTCAGGCACTATCCCCCGGTTATCTACATGAAAAACTCTTGGCGCCGGATTTTCCGGATAATGTTCTTTTATAATTTCACAAAAATCTTTAGCCACATCTATCATCATTTCATTAAAAAGAAAAATCATTGCATACATTACATCTTTATGATTTTTTTCAGGCACCCCCTTTATTAACAATGGCATTCGTAACCAATTACCATGATTCACTTTTCTGAGTAAAGGCACATACCATTTTGATAAATCAATACCTAATCCATCGTTGCTGTCAGGTATGGGATAATCGTAGCCCTGTGTAATAATTTTAAGATTGCGATATTTTGAATTTTTAAACTTACCATCGTTATCCTTTTCACCAATAAGCAGTTTGCCTATAACATAATGGTATTGCACTTTAAAAAGCATCAGCAGTGCGAAGTAATCTTTATTGAGATGCTTTACACCTCTTAATAAACGTTCTTTGCTGAATGAAGCTGTTTGAGGCAGTTCCATCTTATTTTCTATATCATCATCATCAAAATATCTTTTAACCAACAACCTTACCCATTCATTTGACGCAAATGGGGTATCATCTTCGCTCCTGTTTACAATTACAGCCACACGGCTTAAACCAACAATATCATTTCCCCCACCGCTCAACAGAAAAAAATGCGGATTATGGATGCCGAGACCTTCCACATATTCTCTTTTATTTATCATATTCAAAAACCAATCGGCCCCTTCGGCAACACTGTACAGGGCGATATTAGGTTCCATTGATACAAAGTCGAGCACATCACTCAATATAAGCGGGTAGTTAAACCAGGAATCTCCTTCGGCCAAAACAATTTTGTACAAGGGGTTGGTACGGAATTTTTCACTATCGCTTTTTATTTTTGATTTATACCTTGATGACCGCTGGTTATTTTTTAATTTATTTACATAAGCAGTAAACCCTGTAACGGCCGCTTTTTTTAGTAACGATTTTTCATCCATATCAAACACCCTCACTACAATTTCCCTTAAATCATTGGCCACCGCTGTGTTACACAATACCAATAAATCTTTATGCGAAATGGTATTGGCCAATAAAGCATCAATGAGTATTTTTTTATCCTGTATAAATTCTTGTTTGCTGTTATCTGACATAAATAAATATTATCATTAAATTCATAAAGGTCTTTTGCCTGCTTTTGCATCGGCAGCAGTTATACCAACCGGTTGAATATGGGTGGGGTCCCATCCTATTTTTACCGGTGCATTCCAGTCTTTTTCAGTGATGGCTTTATCTATTGCCACAATTAAACGTACCGGCACACCCCACCGGATGCCAGTCATTAACCCATTTTTTTCAGCAGCCCATGCTAATTTTAATACATAGGCTGTGGATGTTTTTAAAGGACTGTCATCATCAAGCATGTCCACCGCAAGGCTTTCTTTTTGCCCATTAGCACCAGTAACATTATGGAATCCGAATTTTAATTTGGAGTGACCCGAGTTAAAGGCCTTTAATTGATCGGCCGGGCTGCGATAGGCATCCTGAATTCTTGGACGAACATTTATTGCTTCCAAATCGGCAATTACTTTAGCTATCCGCTGGTGGAAGGTTGGAAAGAGTTCCAACAGCCTGTCGGCGTTGCGTTGTTGGCGTTGAGGTTCGGTCATAAAAATATTTTTTAGTTACATGTTAACGATTAGAAGTGAAATTATAGCTCAACCCTATAAACCAACTACGATACCAATCGCTTACAACAGGAACCTCATTATTGGGCGTTGAGTAAAAAACGGGAGCACTGGTATTTGTATTTTCCTTTCTAAAAAATCCTTCTTTTACTGAGTTGCTTAATCGATTGGCTTTACCCCAAATAAATCCTCCAGAGAAAACAATTCTTCTTACTGATCCTAACATTAAACTCAAGCCTGCCATTAAATTAACCTCTGTATTAGTATTTATTGACAAACCGGTTGTAATACCAAGATTATAATTTGAACTCAACCTTGGATAACCATGAACTAATATACCAAAACCAAGTTTTCTTGGGCTTGTATTTTCTCTGATTATATATTTTCCAGATGTATCTCTTGGATCCCCCCCTGATGGCGTATAACTAACTGATGTGTCTTTAAAAATGTATGTTTCGTCCTTTAAACCAGTAAGAAAAATCCCGGAACTAAAATCAACCTTAAATCCGTTTGAAATTCTCAATTCTTCTTCTTTCCTTACTTGGTTTTTATTGTCTTTAAATCTGATAATAATATTGTCACGGTCTTTTACTTTAAAAGCAGTAAATAAAATAGACTGAAGGCCACTTATTCGATCAAACCTGTTCTGAACGCTCTTCAAATACATTTTTCCTGTTTCATCGTTGCCAAAAATTTCAGATAACCCATCATTAATTGAAATGCTATCACCAATATGGAAGGCACTTCTGATGTTTGCCTCAATTGTTTTAAGGTTTTCTTCGTGAAAAGACGCAGTAAAAGAGTTATACTTAAAGTGATTTAAATAATAACACAACTCTTGATTTAATTGTATCAAACGATTTTTTTGTTCATCAGTTATTGATTTCGCACTCTCTTGTTCAGTCTTAGGTTCTTTTTCCGATGTTGTATCTTGTTTTTTACCCGCTTTAGCTTCGTTGACACCAAATGTATTGAGCAAGGAACTAAATCGGGATTCTTCTTCAAGAAAATTATCCCTGTATGTAACATCCAGATTTAACGGTACAGTATCTAAATAATTCATTAACTCAATCTTCACTTGACTACCAACAGAAGGAGAAAAAAATGGAGATTTTTTTAATCTGTAAAATTCAACTCTCGCATTTTCGATTGGGGTTTTACCGTCTTCTCCAACACACGGATTCTTCGGCTTAATTTTTGATGCCTTTCTGGCAATCTTTTTTAATGGGGAATAATCTCCTTTTCTAAAATCATATAAAAGTATATACTCACCTGGCAGCTTTCGTTTGTATTTACTGACATAACAATTTTGGCTTTTTAAAGCAAAATCATCAATGCTCTCGTCAAACATATCTTTATTAATAAAAGCATAGGAAGGTATAGCGCTACAAAGTTTACTGGCAGGCCAATTAGTTATATGATTATCTCTTTTTTCATCATCCATTTTTTCAGCGACTAAATTCAAAATCGTTGTATCACCCTTCTTACCATCGCAACTGAAAATTAATTTAACTGACTTAATAGATGTATCATCAGGAATCTTACTTGTCAAAAGAAGGGTCACTTCTGCTGAGTCAGACGGCTTACGAATTTTTATTATACTGTCAACACTAAAATTTTTATTTTTTGCTTTTGCAAATACATTTCCAATATCATAAAGGTTTTCTCCACCTAACTTGGAATTTTTTAATAATTTATTAATCTCAACAGTATCTTTTCCTTCCAATTTTATATGCAAAGAGTCTTTCCCTCTTTCAAAATTTTGCGGCCCCGATTTTCCTTTTATAGCTTTACAATTAATTTGAAAAATCTGGCTAAATGAGGTAGTACAAGTGAGAAAAATTAGAATAGTTAAAGTAAATAGTTTCATATTCCTATAGTTTAATTAGTGATGGTATATCCTTGTTGAAATACTATATTATGTATTGGCAGTATATATGACCTTTTCTCTTCCACACTACCGGCTATAATAATCCCGACTACCATGCCCTGATCATCTATTACAGGAGCTCCCGAGTCTCCAGGCATGGAAATTTTCTCTGTTACAATTACATTATCAAATTGTTTATTCTCTCTCCCTACAAAAATTGTTGATTTAGTCTCTAATACTTTTCCCATTTGCAATTTGGAGGTAGCTCCCCCCATAACTAACTCTTTTCCTAATAATGTTTGTATATTATCACTTATATAAAAACCGTTAAACGAGCGGTTATCAAAAGCATTAATAAGGTCTGTGTCGTCAGTAAGAGTAATCAATGCAAAATCATAGTTATTATTATATTTACCTATCACTACCACTTCTTTTCGTAGTGTTACCCCTGCGTTATTCATCAGCTTGCAAGGGTAATTCGCCTCAATAGTGGCAATATTTCCTGGAAAGGGATATTGTCCTTTACTTCGAAATCGATCTAATAAAACATGAAAACATGTCATCAAATAGGCTTTTTTATTTTTGTCTCTTACGATAAAACTTCTTGTGCCATAATCATTACTATCAGTTACTGATATGCTCCCCCCCATTTGCATTGGTGAGCCTTTATCAGGTTGCAGGTCTTTAATTCCATTTGTTACATACTGTTGATGCTCAATTTTTCGAACCGGCTTTATATCCACGGGAATGTTTTTAATACCAGTATATGAAATAGTTTTATCAAAATTTTCCTTCGGGATTTTGGCATCCACAAAAATGGTTAATGCCAACCCTTCGTTTTTATTATCATTTTTATATCCCATTCCATAACCGAGTAAGCCAATTACTTTTTTCTCTATTCTGTATGCTTCATCATTTATTATACTTGATAATATCGCTGATTTTGTTTCTTCATTCAATGATTCCCAATCTAACATTGCTTCTCCTTCTGGCACTTTTAATCCTCCACCCCAGTAATAAAATCCGTCATTTGAATAAAACCAAATACTAATTCCATCAAGATATTTTCCTGAGTATATCCTTTCTACTTCTATTACAGAACCCTTAGGCAAATAACCATTTGCGTCCACCTCATTAGTAGGCTGAGGTCTCCTGTATAACGGGTATTTAAGTATTGCTTTCAAAATATTTTATCCTTTTATATCAAGATTGTTATTGTCTTTAACCGGATTGCTTCCGCTATCAGTTACGACAGCATTATCTATCACTGATGTGTTCTTAGCCTGTGGGCCAGACTCTCTTAATTTTACCAGTTTATTAAGGAGATCAAACCAAAAAGGGGCGCCCAATGAAATGGCAAAAGCTGTAATTAACCAGCCTATAAAAACAATAAAGCTGTTAGTTTGATAAGGAGAAGAAGACTGAACACTTGTGAGGCAGCATTCTGATGCCTTTTTTCTTGCATCAATTAATTGATTCCTTTTTTCCGAATCGGTTGTTTTTTTAATAGCTGAATCAAAACCCGCCAGCAATTCTTTACAAACCCCGGAATCCTTTTTAGAAGCTATCCCTCTTAACCCAAGTATGCCCTGTACGGTCTCAGCATCCCCCCTGAGCATATTATATGCAGAATCAAGATACTTATCTGAAGGATTAGATTGAATTATAGAATCAATTTTAGTTACTGTACTGCTGTCTGTTTTTGTTTCAGTTCTTATAACAGTAATCTTTTTAACTGAATCAACTATTGCCCCGTATTCCTTTTGCCTGGAAACAGCTAATTGTACCAGTTGCTCCCGTGCCTTTTTATCTTTCATTAAAATTTTGGCAATAGCAATGGAGTCAACATTAAAAGCTACAGCAAATACAAATCCAATAATAATAAGTATTACCTGTGATTGTTTTTTATACCAGCCGGTAGTTCTTTGCATAGTTTCTTCAAACCAGTCTTCAAGCTTATGTTTAAATAAATAGGAATCCTGGCGGGAATCTGCAAAAAGCAATTTCAACTGCTTTAATGTTTCGTTATTAATATCTAATGTGTTTTTTTCGAGTGCTTGCCGTATTAATTCAGATTCATTCTGGCTACGTCCATCATAATCTTCTCCCCTTAATAAATGAATAAGTGTTTGGGAAAAATTGTGCCCATGCAGGTATGAAGGTTTCTTATACAATTTACCTTCACCAAGGTATTTTATTGATGGATGAGAATAAAATTTGTATAACAACGAATCCGCTGAAGAAAATGGTTTAAAAAACCATTTAGTGTTATCCCTTGCTTCACGTAAATAATTAGCGGCAGAATAAGTATTAGGTTCGTTCGCTCCCTTACCCGCATCATCTTCAAGCATCCTGCGCAAAGCCTTTTGCAGCATTCTTGCCCTCAATGCAAACCTGGACGCAATCATTTCCTGTACAATAGTTGCGAGTAAGCTATATAAGAGGTATATAAACACAAGACCTATCACTACATCAAGAACTACATTATTAAGCATCGTAAATTATTTAACGCCTACTCTAAATCCGTTTTCGGCTTCCCGGCTTTAATAAATTATGTGGCAATCATTAAGGTACAGGCGAAAGAACCCGTTAATTCATTATGTTGAATTGACTTTAAAGAAAGAATTTGAAAACATTAATTTTTCCGATGTTGAAGAAGCTGTCTAAAAATGATTGCTTTAATTTCTTATTGAACTTAAAGTGGGCTGTGGGGACACAGCCCACTACAGTGTGCAGCCATTCGTGTCCCCACGAATGGCTTGCATGGTGAATCAAAATTTTATTTTTAGACAGCCTCTAAAAGGAATATCCATTTTAAATTTCATACTGGTTATCTTTGGTCTAACGATTAAATAGTTTTAAGGAAATGGAATGAGTTTAAATAAGGAAGGGAGACTCTGTTAACTAATATACTAATATCTTTAATAATAAAAAATTCTTTACATCACTAATTCATTCTGTAATGTAAACTTAACATAGCCTCCAATAACTACCAACCGTCTTTTCCCCTTATTTAATACCGTTTTTTCACCTTTTATCATGATAAATATTTTTTCAACTCACGCCATTGCATAAACTTTGCACCATGATAACACAACAATTAATACAACTCTTTACAAGGGATTTGAACAAACTGAAAGAAGAAATCAATCTTTACACAGACGAAGAAAAAATATGGGCAGTAAAAGAAGGCATCAGCAATAGTGCCGGAAATCTTTGTCTCCATCTATGTGGCAACCTGCAGCATTTTATTGGTGCGGTTATGGGCGAATCAGCTTATATACGTAACCGGGAAGCCGAATTCAAATTAAAAAATATTGCCCGTACTAAATTGATTGAAGAAATAGAAGCAACCATTGCTGTGGTAACTGACACACTGGAACAGGCAAGCAAAAAGGAATTAGAGAAAGAATATCCTCTGCATGTGTTTGGTGAACCTATCAATACACAATATTTCCTGCTGCATTTAGCAGGTCATCTTAATTATCATTTAGGGCAGGTAAATTATCACCGCAGGCTTATTTAGCAATTTCTTTTATTGCCGTAACTAAGCGGTCAATATCTTTTGGTGAAGTATATACATGTGGTGTAACACGTACCACATGTATATTTTCCCATTCAATACCTACGGTATGAATTTTATATTTATCAAATAAAGCAGAAGATACTTCACCAGGTTTTTTCCCTTCAATGGCAATGGTGGCAATAGCACAACTCATGTGCGTGGTTTTTGGCTGCATAAAGGAAACTTTGGGCATACTTTTTACTTTATCCACCCAATAATCTTTTAAGAACCGTAATCTTTCTTCCTTGCGTTTGCTGCCAATACCATTATGAAAATCTACCGCAGCTCCAATAGCCATTTCGCTGGCAAATGAACGGGTGCCTAAACTTTCAAACTTTTTTATATCTGGTCCATCCGGTTCTCCATTACTTAATAATGCCCACACATTTCTGATTTTATCTTTTTTTACATACATCATTCCGCTGCCGAATGGTGCACTTAACCATTTATGTAAAGAGGTAGCAAAGTAATCGCACTCCAAATCCGGAATAGTAAAATCAAAGTGACCAAAAGTATGTGCCCCATCTGCAATTACTTCAATTCCTCTTTTGTGTGCTTCCTGTGCAATCTTTTTTACCGGCATTATTTGTCCTGTCCAGTTGATCAAATGTGTTACATGAACAATTTTTGTTTTGTTTGTAAATGCATTTACATATTTTCTTACGATTTCTTCTTCATTTTCCATTGGCAATGGCAAATCAAGCCAAACTAATTTTACACCATCTCTTTTTTCTCTTTGCTTCCAAGCATTCATCATGTTTGGATAATCCTGCTTCGTCAGCACTACTTCATCACCGGCTTTTAAATTCAACCCAAAGATCACTGTATTTAAACCTTCGGTTGCATTACGGTTAATAGCAATTTCTTCCGCACTGCAACCAGCTAAATCTGCCAGTTTATTTCGTAATGCTTCTCTTCCCTGGTCTAATATCTGCCACATGTAATACGACGGGGCTTCATTGCAGTATTGATAGTAACGGATATGTGCATCCTGTACTACTTTAGGTTGAGGACTTACTCCACCATTATTCAAATTGAGCAAATTGGGCGAAACCGTATAAGATTCTTTAACCCAGTTCCAAAAATCTTCATCGTTCAATGCATCGTTGGGCTGTAATGCATGAAAGCGGTCAAACTTTTTCAATGCATCATTAGCGAAACTATTGTTAGCGATGGATAAAAAACTAAATGCACCTGCTGTTGATGCAATACCCTGTAAAAATTTGCGGCGGGAATTCATGTCGTATAGTTTGTACAGAAAGTTAAGAAGAATCAAACAACCACAAATAAAAAATCCTCCCTAACAAGTTGGGGAGGACTTTCTATTAAAAACTGATTTGATTATTTCAAATGTTTGCTCATGTGCTTAGCCATATCAAACATTGATACCTGGCCTTTACCACCAAACACTGGTTTCAGTTTAGCATCAGCATTGATCATGCGTCTGTTTTTACTGTCCTGTAATTTGTTGGCTTTAATATAAACCCAGATTTTTTTAACCGCTTCAGTACGTGGTACTGGCTTGCTTCCAATTACTGCAGCTAAATCAGCACTTGGAGTTAATGCTTTCATGAATGCAGCATTAGGAGTACGCTTAACTTTTTTCTTTGGAGCGGCTTTCTTTGCTGCTTTTTTCTTAGGGGCTGCTTTTTTCTTTGGAGCGGCTTTCTTTGCTGCTTTTTTAGCAGCTTTCTTTTTTGTTGCCATTTTGTTAGAATTTAATTTAGGTTTTCAGTTTTTTAATACGGGATGTAATATAGATTATATTTCCCAATGGCAAAGATGGTATTTTTTCACAATGCACAAAATATTTTCTCAATGGGAATTCACAATTTTTATTCTTTTTTCATTGGGAAAACTGCTTCCATATGTCCCTGCAGCGGTTAATATAGTTACCATTAAACAACAACGCATGTACTAATAAAGGGTATAACTGCGTAAGCTGTAACCGTTGCTGCCACTGCATTTCAAGCGGATAGTATTCATTGTACGCACCATAAAAACGGGATGAAAAACCACCGAATAACATCGTCATTCCTATGTCCATTTCCCTGTGACCGTTATACACAGCGGGGTCAAATAATGTGGATTTCCCAATGGAAGAAACCATAAAATTTCCACTCCACAGGTCGCCATGCAATAGCGAAGCTGGTTCTTTCGGCAAGAAATCATCTAATTTATTACAAAGTAATGCTGCCTGATGAACATCTTTTTTATTAAAATTCCCCTGTGCAAAACCCTGTTTTACCAATGGCATTATCCTGCATTCAGCATAAAAAGATGCCCAGTTATTATGCTGCTGATTGATTTGATCTAAACTTCCAATATAGTTATCAGATGACCATCCAAAGTATGATTGTGGTTGCTGATGCATCATGGCTAATGTTCTTCCAAACTCTTCCCAAAAATTATTTGACGCTGTTCCTGCTTCTATCCATTCCAGCAGGAGATATTGTTTATAACCAATAACACCATAATGAATCACTTTGGGAATTACAAAAGATGAATGATTACTTAATGCTGTTAATCCTTCTGCCTCTTTCTTAAACATACCTGGATAACGATCAGCATCATTTACTTTGAGAAAGTATTTTTGATCATCACCTATTAAACAAAATGCTTCATTAATATCGCCACCATGCACCTGTTTATAATGATGACAATTGATTTTTGATTCAACTGACAGTTGTTTTATAAAATCGTTTACTGAAAGCATGGAATAAAATTATGAAATCATGCTTTCTTTTAGAGATCATCAATTATTAAATCAACCCACTATAACTATAAAATGAAAAAGCCCCGCAGAAGCGGGACCTAACCTTGATTGATTCACCCTTAACGACTATTTTATAATAGGTAAAGGCCGATCTTATGTCTTACAGGTAGCATACATCCGTAATCTTCATTACAGGTTTTTAGGGCATTGATTCATTTTTTACAGGAAAAGGATAGGTGCGTTTCCAGATCAGCATTAGCCCAATTGAACTTTGAAAAGATACACTGGCAACAACCAGTTTCCTTAAGGTTTTGACTGAACAGGAATATCTTGCTACTGAATGGGAAAGAGAAAAGCGGTTAACCTTTTACATAATTGCTTCTTCCTATCTTTAATGATAAAAATCTTCTGGCATGAAAAAACTACTGCTCTTCATTTTTCTTTTTTCATTTCTTATTACTACTGCACAGCGTTCTCAAAAACCAGTTATACATGGTAAAAACTGGATGGCCATTACTGGTAAGCCATTGGCGGCAGAAGCAGGCGCTATGACTTTTCAAAAAGGAGGCAATGCCATAGATGCTGCCTGTGCTATGTTAGCAGCCACTTGTACTATGTGGGATGTATTAAGCTGGGGCGGAGAAACACAGGTGCTTATTTATAATCCTAAAACAGGAAAAGTAATTGCTATTAATGCGTTAGGTGTGGCGCCAACAGGAGCAACAGTTGATTTCTTCAAAGGCAAAGGTTATGCTTTCCCCCCTGAATACGGCCCATTAGCAGCAGTAACTCCCGGTACTCCCGGTGGGTTGTGTTATATGCTGGCTGAATATGGAACAATGAGTTTGAAAGAGGTGCTGGCTCCTGCTATGCAATTAGCAGGCGGTTATCCAATAGAAAGTGAAACGGCTAACAGTATGGAAAGAAATAAACAACGGTTAAAAGAATGGCCATACAGCAAAGCAGTTTTTCTACCACATGCCGGAGAAAAAAGAGAAGCTCCCGAGGCTGGTGAAATTTTTGTTCAGAAAGATTTGCTGGAAACATTAACCAAAATGGTAGAGGCAGAGCAGGAAGCATTAAAGAAAAAGAAAACAAGAAAGGAAGCGATCTATGCTGCTTATGATCGTTTTTATAAAGGTGATATTGCAAAAGAGTTTGTACGAGGTTGCCAGGAACAGGGCGGATTAATCACTATGGAAGATCTTGCTAAATGGAAACCTATTGAAGAAGAACCCATGCATGTAAATTATAAAGGTATTGATGTTTATAAATTACAGCAATGGACGCAAGGGCCAATGATGTTACAATCGCTTAACATACTGGAGAATTTTGATTTGAAAGGAATGGGATATAACAGCTCAAGATATATTCATACCATTTCCCAGGCGATGCAATTGAGTTTTGCCGACAGGGATTTTTATTATGGCGATCCTTATTTTCCCCCGGAAGAACCGATTAAAGGTTTATTGAGTAAAGAGTATGCAAAAGATAGAGCAAAGCTCATCACATTTGATAAAAACAATCCTAATCCCGGCCCAGGCGATCCTTATCCATACGAAGGAAAAACAAATCCTTATCTGGATTTAATGAAACAAAGAGGATTGAGTGCTTTTTCAACAACACCAATAGATGAACAATATAAAGATCGTTTGTGGAGAGGAACCACCAGTGTGGAAGCTGCCGATAAAGATGGTTGGGTTGTTTCAGTAACACCAAGCGGTGGTTGGTTACCGGCTTGCATTGCAGGTCATACAGGTGTTGGTATGAGTCAGCGTATGCAGAGTTTTGTGCTGGATGCATCTTTAAATCCATTCAATGTTGTAGAGCCAGGTAAAAGACCAAGAGTAACATTAACGCCAACATTAGCATTAAAAGATGGCAAACCATTTTTATCGTTCGCCGTGCAGGGCGGAGATACACAGGATCAAAACTTATTACAATTCTTTTTGAATGTAGTAGAGTTTGGAATGAATGTTCAGGAAGCAACAGAAGCGGCCAACGTTAACACGAATCAATTATGGCTATCATTAGGCGGAACAAAAATTGATGACCGCAAACCAAAACCCGGCAGCATCATGGTCAACAGTGCTACTCCTGATTGGGTAAAAAAAGAATTAAGGCAAATGGGTTATACATTAAGTTTTGAAGACCGAAGCAGCGGACCGATCAATGCCATCTATTTCGACTGGAAACATGGAAGCTTTTGGGGCGGGAGTAGTAATCATGGTGATGATTATGGCATTGGATGGTAATTTTATATTATTCAAAAGAAGAAGACCTCCTGATATGGGGGTTTTCTTCTTTTACTATTAGTTTACAGGATTATTGTTTTATGAAACTCTTTACAGCTACTCCGTAATTGGTAATAATTTTAATCTGGTAAACCCCTTTAGCCAAACCTGCTACTTCTAATCGTGTGGTGTGATCAGAAAGATTCACCAACTTCAATATTCGTCCATACATATCTACCATTATTAATTTTGCATCCTGCAATTTATCAGGAGTTGTTACTGTTACATCTATATAACTTCCCGCCGGATTAGGGCCTATTACAGTTGCAAATGCAGTACTGTCTGTAACATTACTTCCTGTTGTACCTGTTGAATTTGTAGTGGCAGTAAAGGTTACTGTTTTAAAACTGCTTTGCGTTGAAAACGCAGATCCTGACGAACAATTAACCCAAACCTGGATATCATAACTGGTCTTTGGCAATAATCCTGTTATAATGTAACTATTTGTTGCAAAGGTTGAAGTTACAGCCCACGTTTTTACTTTTTGTGTTTTGTATTTAATGTAATAGCTGGTTGCTCCGGATAATGCATCCCATGTAACTGTTACATTTGGTGTATTGGTATTAGTTACAACAATATTTGCTGGTGCCGTACAACTGGTTGTTACAAAGTTTTGAGTAGCTGTTCCGTTAGTAAGCAGGCTTGAGCAGGTACTCTTAACCTGGTAATCATATTTAGTGCCGGAAGACAACCCTGTAACACTATATGAAGTAGTCTTTAAGTTCGAAATTGTTGTCCAGGTTGTTGTTCCATTTTTCTTGTACAACAAATCATATGAAACTGCATTGCTTACCGCTGTCCAGCTAATATTGGCTGAAGTCATAGTTATATTAGTTGCTGCAGGACTTCCTGGTGCATTACAAGAAGTTGAAAGTATAGTAAAACTTTGTGCAACACTATACCCACTACCATTGCTTGCACAATTAGTTCTGACCTGGTAATTATAACTATTTCCTGACGTTAACCCGGTTATTGTATAAGTATTAGTTGAAATACCCGGTATTGTAGTCCAGGTTGCAGCAGTTGATACTTTATATTGAAGGTCGTAGCTGGCAGCATTTGCTACTGCTCCCCAGGTAATAGTTGCTGAAACATCAGTTATAGATGAAGCGGTAACATTTGTTGGTGTATTACACGGATCAACTAATGTAGTGAAGCTGGCTGAAGTACTGTATGCACTTCCATTCGCACTGCAATTTGTTTTAACCTGGCAATTATAAGTTGTATTACCTGTTAAGCCACTTAAATTATAGGATGTGGTTGTAATTGCTGCTATGGTAGTCCATGTAGTTGCCGAAGAAGTTTTGTATTGCAGATCGTAGCTCACTGTTCCACTCACCGCTGTCCAGCTAATGGTTGCAGATGTATTAGTAATTAAACTAGTCGATACATTCGTTGGTATGTTACATGGATTAACTAATGTAGTGAAGTTTGCTGAAGTACTATATGCACTTCCATTTGCACTGCAATTCGTCATCACCTGGTAATTATAGGTGGTGTTGCCGGTTAAACTACTTAATGTTGTTGATGTGCTGGTGATACCTGGTACACTTGTCCATGTTGTAGCTGCTGATGTTTTGTACTGCAATGTATAACTCACTGCACCACTCACCGCCGTCCAGCTAATAGTTGCACCCGTATTCGTAATGGCAGATGCTGTTACATTCGTTGGTGTGTTACACGGATCAACTAATGTAGTAAAGCTGGCCGCAGTACTGTATGCACTTCCATTTGCACTGCAATTCGTCATCACCTGGTAATTATAGGTGGTGTTGCCGGTTAAACTACTTAATGTTGTTGATGTGCTGGTGATACCTGGTACACTTGTCCATGCAGTGGCTGCAGCTGTTTTATATTGGAATGTATAACTCACTGCTCCGCTTACTGCCGTCCAGCTAATAACAGCACCGTTATTAGTTACCGATGAAACAATAATACCTGTTGGAGTACTGCATGGGTTAGCTGCAGTAGTAAAGTTTGCTACCGTACTATAGATACTTCCTCCCGATGAACAATTCGTCATCACTTGATAATTATAAGTTGTACCCGCTGTTAATCCACTTAATGTAGTTGATGTAGCAGCAATATTAGATACTGTTGTCCATGTTGTGGCTGCTGATGTTTTGTATTGCAATGTGTAACTGCTGGCGCCGGTTACTGCTGTCCAGCTAATAACAGCGCTATTATTAGTAACTGAAGATGAAGTTATACCTGTTGGTGTATTACATGCTGGTGCTGATCCGCTAATTAAAGCGGCTTCCCATACACCCCGGCCATAAGTTGCTACTCTCAATTTACCTGCACTCTTCTGAATCTTCAAATCGTTTATAGCAACTAAGGGAAGATTATCTGACATATTTACCCAACTGGAGGTAGTATTATCGTAATAATATACACCCACGTTCATCCCAACATAAGGTGTTTCATTGGCATCACTATCTAAAGCAATACTACGGGCACTTAACGCCGGTAAATTACCTGACATATTAGTGAAAGTAGCCCCTGCATCTGTTGATACAAATACACGATTGGTACTGCTGTTACAGGTTAACCATACTTTAGCAGGATTAGTTGGACTCACTGCTATGGATGTAATAGAAGATGCTAATGCATAAGTTGACCATGTGGTACCACCGTTAGTAGTTACATACAAACTGGTGGAATTAGATGCATAAATATATTGGGGATTAGATGGAGCAACAGCTAAACAAGCTAATGTAGTAGTAATTGTTGATCCGGAAATACTCGTCCAGGTGCTTCCATTATCTGTTGACTTATATACTCCTGTCCATCCACCATAAATTGTGTTTGTATTCGATTCAATTGCTAATGGTGTTACCCATTGACCGGATGAAGGCTGTGTTAAATTTGAATAAGAACTACCTCCATTGGTACTTTTATAAATAGATCCGTTTTGTGAAGTACCCCAAATTAAATTTTCATCCAGCGGACTTATTAAACAATCCATACCATCAGCGCCTAACCAATCAATCCATCCCGTACTTTTATAAATACTGGTTCCATTATCCTGGGCGCCTCCCATAAATAAAGTACCATTTGTTTTTGAATTTGCTATTCTATAAAACTGCCTTGTCCCCAAACCAGCCGACAAATCGTTCCAGTTATCACCATAATCCACACTTTTATAAATACCGCCATCACTGCCACTATATATTGATTTATTCACCCATTGTAACGCATGCATATCCGGATGAGTATAACCAATTGAATTAGGATAACTCCATGCAGTTTCTGCCACAAAAGAAGAACCACCATTTACTGATTTAAATAATGTAATACCGCCGATGTGTACCTCGTTTACATTCAATGGATTTACAGCAATAACCATATCATAAGTAGCCTGTCCTGTTGTACCGGTGCCATCTGTATTATAACCAAAGTAATTAGTACCATTAGCAGCATTACCGGTTACCATTGTAGTAAAGCTTACACCGGCATCTGTTGATTTATATAACTTACCAAAGATGCTTCCGCTTGCCTGCACTAAATACACCACATTTGGATCAGCATCAGTAACACCAATTAATGTTCTCCCATAAGCATCCACTCCTGCAGCAGGATCCACGGATGTCCAGGTAACACCATTATCAGCAGAACGCCAGCATGTACTAACCGGTGTAGTACTGTTACCACTACCGGATGCATACATAATGTTTGGATCGTTCGGCTTAAATTCAATATCTTCTTTTGATTGATTGTGTACCTGTGTCCAGCTCGTACCGCCATTAGTAGAACGATAAATTCCATTGGCTGCTGTTGCAAAAACAATACTTGAGTTGGTTGGATGAATAACTACTTTCTTCGCACTGGCCGGGCCACTACCTGTTGCTGCCCATGTTACACCAGCATCAGTTGATTTGATAACACCACCGCCAGAAACGGCAGCATAAATAGTATTTTGATTAGAAGGATCAATAGCGATATTAAAAATATTCATCCAGCCTGATGAAGTATTATCCATTAAAGGCGACCAACTAACACCGCTGTTAGTACTCTTCCAAATACCACCACCCGGTGAACTGATATAAATTTTTGTTGTATCAGAAGGATGAACAGCAATAGAAGTAACACGACCCACACCGGGATTCCAACCCGTTGTTCTGTTCCATCCTTTAGGCCCCATTTCAGTCCAGGTTGTTCCCGCTGCTCTTAATGAACTGTTTGTTGTATTAGTTCCAACAGTTCTCATCGATTGCTTTGCAATACGATAATTATTCCATTCTGCATCCGGAGAAATAAGGTATCCATTAGCATCAACATGAAATTTTGCTTCATATAACCAGCGTTGAAATTGTTTGTAACTGGTTCCCCTTGCCGTACCAACTTTTTTAAACCATGCATTCGCAAGATTTTCGATTTGGGTGATAGTCAAATCACGTCTTTCAGTAAGAGATAATACATCAGTAAATTGAGCGAAAGTTTTAGCAGCAAACAGCACTGCGGCAGCAGTGAGCAGAAGTAGCTTTCTGGTCATAGGGTACTTGGATTTTAAACTGTTATAAATGTATGTAATATGTTTTGGCAGTGCAAAGAATTAGTACCTGATTTTATAGGATTTCTACTATAGAAAACTGTGCCAACACTTATTTTGAACCTGTTATAAAAGACATGAAAACAACCGAATAAGTTCCATGTTACAAGTTACCGGAGTGAGTGGCTGCTTTCTTGCTTCTTCATTTGAAAAGCAATGGAAGCAAAAAAATGATTTCTTTACAGGAATCCGATAACTTTAAAGCATGAATGAAAAATTACATTTTGAAACACAGGCCATTCAATCCACATTAGTAAAGGATGCACAAGCTTCCTCAGTAACACAACCGATCTACCTGACTACCACTTTTGAAAGAGAAACGGATGGATCGTATGCACACGGATTTGTTTATTCAAGATTAGACAACCCTAACCGCAAACAATTAGAAGCAAGTGTTGCGTTGTTAGAAAATGGTGATAGAGCATTTGCTTTTGCATCCGGCATGGCATCCATCAACACTATGTATCAAACGCTTAAAACCGGTGATCATGTAATTATTCCAGATGATGCTTATTATGCTACTGAAATTTTATTGAGAGATGTGTATCAAAGATGGGGGCTGCAAATGACAAAAGTGGATATGAGTAATAATGAGGCGGTACAAAAAGCAGTTCAATCAAATACCAAAATGATTTGGGCAGAAACTCCTTCCAATCCATTATTAAAGGTGAGTGATATTGAAAGCATCGCTGCCATTGCACATAAAGCAGGAGCTATATGTGTGGTTGACAATACCTGGGCAACACCGGTATTGCAATTGCCATTGGACCTGGGTGCTGATGCAGTAATGCATTCCACTACCAAATATTATGGCGGACATTGTGATGTACTCGGCGGAGTACTCATCATTAAAAACAATAACGAGCTTATTGATAAGATTTCTTCCGTTCAAACAAAAGGCGGAGCTGTTCCTTCTCCTTTCGATTGCTGGATGATCAGTCGTGGAATAAAAACATTATCACTTCGTGTAAAAGCACAAACGGAAAGTGCCGGTAAACTGGCAGAGTATCTATCAACTCATCCTAAAATTGAAAAAGTAAATTACCCCGGATTAAAATCTCATCCGCAACACTCCGTTGCAGCAAAACAAATGAAAGGTGGATTTGGCGCCATGCTTTCAGTACAAATAAAGGGGAACGCAAAAGTTGCCATGGAACTTACCGGACGATTAAAATTATTTACAACGGCTACCAGCTTAGGAGGAGTAGAAAGTTTGGTTGAACATCGTCGCTCAGTGGAAGGACCTTATTCGGTTACTCCTGATAATTTGCTTAGGGTATCTGTTGGTGTGGAGCATATTGACGATCTCATCAATGACTGGAAACAAGCTCTTGGCTAAAAAACATTACTGTTTTGCCGGAGAAAATTCCTGGTTGGAGAAAGGTGGTGTATCAGGTATCTTCACTTTATTGAATTCAAAATTCACTTCATGATGGCAATTGTTACAGGTATTAGTAAGCAATAAAAAATTCTTTCTGAACCCTGCTTCATCTTTATTGCTGATGGAATGAGCAACACTATCTAATGGCCCATCTATCATTCCCAAATGCTTTGTCTCGACCCTCGCCTGCTGATATAATTTTAAATTATCAATCGATTCTTTCATCTCATTGATCTCAAAATCGGCCAATGGCCAGTTTTGATTGATACCTGCAAACCATAGCTTGGCGTGATGTACCTGTATGCCCGACATAAACTCGCCAAACCCTGGCTTATATGCCGGAAGCGTCTTTGTGCTGTCAACAATTGCAGAATGTGTAGTGGCGTTGTTACAGGCAACAAATAGATATGCACTTACTGTCAACAATACTACTATACGCATAATTAAAATTATCGAATTAAATTTTCAAATCCTTATCTTAGGGATATTAACCCGTTGTGATAACTATCATTTAACCAAAACCGATTACCATGTCAGCTGCTGCAAAATCAGTTTATTATTTCGGCTTTTATCTCTACGCCATAGGACTCGGACTTATTTTCATCCCTAACTTATTCTTATCAACTTTTCAATTACCCGAAACGAATGAAGTATGGATACGGGTGGTTGGCATATTAGCTTTTTTAATAGGCTTTTACTATCATCATATGGGTATAGCTAACTTTAAAAGTTTTTACATGCTTACGGTAATTGCCCGATCAGTTGTCTTCCTCGCTTTTCTTTGTTTTGTCGCTTTAAAATTCGCCTCTCCCATGCTGGCAGGTTTTGGTGTTGTTGATCTGTTAGGTGCCGCCTGGACTTATATGGCTTTGAAAAAAGAGAAATAAACAATCATCTTTTCATATTAACCAGTACCTTTTAAAAATCATGGAACAATCATCACCACTGAAACAATTTTTGAAATGGGAAAAAGAAATTCCCAACACTATTTTTCTCCGTCAACCTTTCAACGGTCAATGGAAAACATGGACATGGGCGCAAGCCGGAGATGAATGCAGGCGAATGGCTGCAGCATTAAGATCAATGAACATAAAGGAAGGAAGTCAGATTGCTATTCTTTCAAAAAACTGTGCACACTGGATAATGGCAGATATTGCTATTATGATGGCAGGCTGTGTATCTGTTCCTGTTTATCCTTCACTCAGCTCTCATTCCATTCAACCTATATTAGAACATAGTGATTCGGTTGCTATCATTGTTGGTAAACTTGATGATTATAACGAACAGCAAAAAGGAATTCCCTCCAATATAAAAAAGATCAGTATTAAAGCATATGGAATTAATGAAGAACAAACATGGGAACAATTGGTCAATCAATCACAACCAATTAATGAAGTTTATAACTGGAATGGTGAACAAGTGTTTACTATCATTTATACATCCGGCACTACAGGTCATCCCAAAGGAGTAATGCATACTATCAATTCTGTTGATTGTGTATTACAGGAAGTTTTAGAATTTCTGCAGGTGAAAAAAAATGGTGATTTGTTTTCTTATTTACCACTCAGTCATATTGCCGAACGATGGGCTGTTGAAATGAACGGTCTTTACCGGGGCAGTACCATTTCATTTGCAGAATCATTAGAAACATTTCCACATGATCTTCAAAATACTCAACCTCATTGTTTTTTAGCAGTACCCCGCATATGGGCAAAATTCAGGGAAGGTATTCTAAACAAAATTCCACAGAAGAAACTTAGTCTTCTTCTGTCAATACCAATCATTAATAGCATTATAAAAAAATCCATTAAAAAGAAATTGGGATTAACCCGTGCAACAACGGTATTAAGCGGCGCAGCTCCTATTGCAGCAGAATTACAGCGATGGTTTCATAAATTAGATATAATAATTACACAAGCTTATGGCATGACTGAAGATGGTGTTTACAGTCATTTTGAAAGACCTCATGATCGGCGCTATGGCTCTGTAGGAAAACCGTTGCAGGGATTGCAAACTAAAATATCAGAAGAAGGTGAGCTGAGAGAAAAAAGTGCCGGCAATATGAAAGGTTATTATAAAGAACCTGCATTAACTGCTGAAGCATTTGATGAAGAAGGCTATTTAAAAACAGGTGATATGGCGGAGTATGATCATGATGGTTATTTATTCATCACCGGAAGAGTAAAAGATCTTTTTAAAACAGATAAAGGAAAATACATTGCTCCCACTCCCATTGAATTGCATCTTTCTTCCAATACAGATATTGAAAATGTATGCGTGGTAGGAATGGGAATTCCTCAGCCCATTGCATTAATTACTTTATCAGAAACAGCCAAACAAAAATCAAAAGAAGAAATTATAAGCAGCTTATCTGCTTCATTAGCCGCCGTCAATCCAGCTTTAGAAAATTATGAACGCTTAGAAAAAGCGGTAGTGATGAAAGAAAACTGGAGCATAGCCAATGGTTTGCTCACCCCATCATTAAAAGTAAAACGTAACCAGGTAGAAAAGATTCATCAATCATTCTATCCTCAATGGTTTAATACAAAAGATAAAGTGATTTGGGAATAAAAACCCCGTTATAGGTTGTAACCCCGTCAGCGGTTGCAAACCCTGACGGCGGTTATTACATGAATGAAAGAAAAATCATTTCCCTTAATTTTATTGCTTCAAATTATACTGATATGATAAAACGTTTGCTGACCGTAACTACAGCGGTATTATTTATTACTATTTCATTTGCACAAACCAAACAAACCATCACCCACGAATCAATGTGGCTGATGAAAAGAGTAGGTGCACCTCAAGTTAGTCCCGATGGGAAATGGGTGGTATTTAATGTAACAGATCCATCTTATACTGAAAGTGAACAGGTATCTGATCTATGGATTGCTTCAACGGATGGAAATACCAAACCAAGAAGGCTCACTACAGGTAAAGGAGGTGAAGGTGGTTATCAGTGGAGCCCTGATGGTAAGTATTTAGCTTTCTCCACCAAAAGAGAAGGAGATGATGCAGGACAGATTTATTTATTAAATATTAAAGATGGTGGCGAAGCACAACGGTTCACCAATTTATCAACCGGTGCTTCTTCTCCGCAATGGAGCCCTGATGGTAAATCTATTTTATTCAACAGCAGTGTTTATCCCGGCGCCTTTACCGATAGTGCCAATAAAAAAATTGCGGATGACAGAAAGAAAATAAAATACAAAGCAAGAGTCTATACCAGTTTTCCTATTCGGGATTGGGATCATTGGAGAGAAGATAAACAAACTCACATCTTTATTCAATCAACCGAAGCGAATGCAACTGCAAAAGATATTTTTACCAATGTATCCATCGTAAGCAAAGAAGGATTCAGCTTTGGCAGCGCAACATGGAGTCATGATGGAAATGAAATCATCTTTAGCGCCACTACTGATTTGAATACCGCTGCTTACCAGGAACCAACTACCAATCTTTATAAAGTATCGGCGAAAGGCGGTGATGCCACTCAGCTCACCAGCGATGGCAATGATTATGGCAATGCACAAATGAGCAGCGATGGTAAATATTTATTATGCTACACTTCTGCCAACAACAACTATAAAGTTTATAACATCAACAAACTGGTTCGTTTTGACTGGCCATCCATGCAAAACAAAACTTATCTCACCCCTGCATTAGACCGTCCCGTTAATAGTTATACAGAAACCAATGGGAAAATTATAATGAGTGTGGAAGACCAGGGAAATGATAAATTATTTTCTTTACCGGTTGCTGGTGGCACATTGCAATTATTAAGCAATAATCCTGTTGGTTGCTATAATGCTGCCAGTGTTTCGTCAGACGGTCAAACTATTTTATGTAATTACGATAATGCTTCTATGCCGCCTGAAGTAGTTAAGATCAGCAATAACAATCATGTTTTTATTTCCAGCTTTAATGAAGAGAAATTAAAAACATTAGACTTACCACAAGCAGAAGTAGTTTGGATGACCAGCAGTCGTGGTAAAAAAATCCGCAGCTTATTAGTAAGACCAGCAGGTTTTGATGCTAATAAAAAATATCCTTTGTTTGTAGTATTTCATGGCGGACCTGCCGGATCATGGAAAGACAACTGGAGTTATCGTTGGAACTATCATTTACTCGCCTCACCGGGTTATGTTTTAGTGTTGACTGATTACACCGGTTCAACAGGATATGGAGATAAGTTTGCACAGGACATTCAATACGATCCCTTCAAAGGACCAGCTAATGAAATTAATGAAGCTGCGGCTGATGTGATCAAGCGTTATTCATTTATTGATGGAACAAAACAAGCCGGTGGTGGCGCCAGTTATGGTGGTCACTTAGCTAACTGGATGCAGGCAACTACTACACATTATAAATGCCTGATTGCACATGCAGGTTTGGTAAACAGCGAAGCACAATATGGCACCAGTGATGTTATGTGGGGAAGAGAAGTAATGAATGGTGGTGCTCCGTGGACACAAAACAAAGTATGGAAAGAACAGAACCCTATCCGTTATGCAGCAAAATTTAAAACGCCAATATTAGTTACAGTTGGTGAACAGGATTTTCGTGTGCCACTCAACAACTCATTAGAAAACTGGGCGGCCTTGCAACGCATGAAAGTTCCATCCAAACTATTAGTATTCCCCGAAGAAAACCACTGGATATTAAGAGCAGAGAACAGCCGCTTTTGGTATAGTGAAGTACAGGCATGGCTGAAAAAATATTTGCAGTAAAAGCTGCAAACTTAATGCACAATGCTTAACGCTGAAAGCTATAAGCAAAAGAGTTCCGTCTGATACGGAACTCTTTTGTTATTTCTGTGATATAAAATCTTATTGAGCATTGTGCTTTCAGCGTTAAGCCTTGAGCCTTCAGCATTCAACCTCACCAATGTATCCTTTCCCCAAACTTACCCAAACTGAAATATTGATTCAGCGGCATATTAATGCCCAACTGATTATAGGCAGTATTGTTTTGATAATAAGCTCTTGCATATCGGATGTTCAGCTTTGGCAACAAAGCTCCTACTCCCAATGAAAAACCATTCAATCCATTACCTGCATTGGCTATCTTCAGTTCACTTCTGCGCAAATGATTATAAGCAACCGTGATCTCTAAATATTTCCCGATAGAAATTTGAGAAGCCAGCACAAAATGACGGAATATTTTATCACCTGTATTCTTCCCTTCACTCACACTCCCGCCAAAAGGATTTTCATTGAGGAAAGTAGTATCGTTATAACGAATATCAAACTGGTGAACATGATGCAGCGTAGCAGAGAACTGAAAAGGAGAACGGGCCAGCTTCTTTGAAATACCAATTTCCAGATCAAAAGGCAATTCCTCTTTAACGGTGCTGGTATAACGTTGTAACTGTGTTCCCATATTCTTAGCCACCACACCTGCCTGGAATAATTTTTCTTTATCATGATAATTCACCCCAACGTCAAATGCAATTCCATTACTGCGATACACACCATAATTGGAATTGATGAATTTAAACGACATGCCATAAAACCATTTTTCCATATACTGCCGGCTCGCCATAAACTGCACCACAAAATCAGTAGGCTTAAATTGCCCCTGTACGTTGCCAATATTATCTGTCTGTGTAATATTTCCGTAAGTAAAGTAATTGATGCCTAAGGCAAAATTCGTTTTGAGTTTGGCATGATGATAACCCAGCATCCAGTGGAGGTTTTTAATATTCGCTGGCATAGAGTTGAATACAGCAACCATCTGTGTATGCATTGAATCCCGCAGCAAAGCAGGATTATTAAATGCCAGGCTAATATCATTATTCTGGTTAGTGATATTAACACCACCCAAAGCTGTAAGCTGTGGTGAATTGGGAAGTTTTAAAAAATTAAATACAGCATTGCCACCAAGGGTTTGGGATTTGGCAACAACCATCATCAATAAAAAGGTGCTTAATAACCAGTATCTCCGCATCTGTTTCTGTCCAATTTGCGGATGAAGATAAGGAAAAATAAAAAAGTGCTAAAGCTAACCAGACATCTGCCAGTGCATCAGTTTGAATTTTTCACGCAAAGAATTATAAGGAGCAAAGACGCCAGGATTTTTTCTTGCGGCTTATTTTCTTTGTGCCTTTGCGTGATATTAACCAATACATCAAGCAAGCTTTGAACCTGATGCTCTACCAAGCATCTCCTTTGCGTCCATAGCGCCTTTGCGTGACATTTTCAAAACAAAAAACGCAGACGAATATTTTCGCCTGCATTCTTTATTTATACAACCAGTTTTACATTAACGCCAGTTCCAGCACCTGCTGCATTGTTTTCACAAAATGAAACTTCATGCCTTTAATATATTCTGCATTGATCTCATCAATATCTTTTTCATTCTGCTGACAAAGAATAATCTCTTTAATTCCTGCCCTCTTTGCTGCCAGCACTTTTTCTTTAATTCCTCCTACCGGCAACACTTGTCCACGTAAAGTTATTTCACCAGTCATGGCGAGGTAAGGTTTTATCTTTCTTCCGGTGAATGCACTGCATAATGCTGTCATCATGGTGATACCTGCACTTGGTCCATCTTTAGGCACAGCTCCCTCAGGAACGTGGATATGAATATTTCTTTTATCAAACAGAGTTGAATCAATTCCCACTTTCTTTGCATTGGCCTGCAAATAAGTTAATGCTGTGCTGGCACTTTCTTTCATCACATTACCAAGATTACCGGTCAATCTTAATTCACCTTTACCTTCACTCAGCGATGTTTCAATAAATAAAATGTCGCCACCTACATAAGTCCAGGCTAAACCAACTGCCACACCGGGCATATTAGCTGTTTTATACAGATCATTACTGTATTTCGGTTTGCCTAATATCTTTTCAATATCCTTTTCAGCCAAATTTGTTTTTATCTTTCCTTTCATCGCATATTCCTTCGCCTCGGCTCTCATAATAGATGCCAGCATACGATCCAGTTCACGAACACCACTTTCTCTTGTATAATCTTCAATCACCTTCTGCAATACATTATCCGAAAATTTTAGATTGATCTTATCCAACCCATGCATTTCTTTTTGCTTTGGCACTAAGTGACGCTTGGCAATCTGAATCTTTTCTTCCACTGCATAACCACTCAGGTCAATAATTTCTAAACGGTCACGCAAGGCTGGTTGAATCGTATTGATATCATTAGCTGTAGCAATAAACAATACTTTACTTAAATCGTATTCCAGCTCTAAATAATTATCGTAGAAATTATTATTCTGTTCAGGGTCTAATACTTCCAGCAATGCACTCGATGGGTCGCCACGAAAATCATTACCTACTTTATCAATCTCATCTAATATCATTACAGGATTGGATGATTTTATTTTACGGATTGATTGCAAAATTCTTCCCGGCATAGCGCCTATATATGTTTTACGGTGTCCACGAATTTCACTTTCATCATGCAAGCCACCTAAACTCAGCCGCACATATTTTCTTTTCAATGCATTGGCAATACTTTTTCCCAATGATGTTTTACCAATACCGGGAGGGCCAACAAAACAAAGTATCGGACTTTTTAAATCACCTTTCAGCTTTAATACGGCCAGGTATTCTAAAATCCTTTCTTTAATCTTATTCATTCCATAATGATCTTCATCCAGTACTTTCTTTGCTCTCTTTAAATCATAATTATCTTCTGTATAATCTTCCCATGGCAAGTCAAGCAATAAATCCAAATGATTATACACCACAGAATAATCAGGTGTACTTGGATGCATACGTTCCAGCTTCTCCACTCCCTTCTGAAACATTTCTTTTGCAGCAGTACTCCATTTCTTTGTCTCTGCTTTTTTCTGCATTTCTTTTACTTCACGGTCATTGCTGTCACCACCCAACTCTTCTTTAATACTCTTAAGTTGTTGCTGAAGAAAATATTCTTTTTGTTGTTTATCTAATTCCGTTCTTGTTTTATTAGTAACCTGGTTTTTTAATTCAGCATATTGCAATTCTTTTTGCAGCAACTGCAACAAACGTTCTGCCCGGTGACTGATATGATTTATCTCGAGCAAATTTTGTTTCTCCACTAAATCACTGCTCAGGTTACTGCTAACAAAATGAATAAGGAAAGAAGGGTTTTCAATATTCTTTAAAATAACGGCCGCTTCACTCGGCATGTTAGGTGAAAGAGCAATGATTTGTCCGGCCATATCTTTAATGGAGCTGGCCATTGCTTTATAACTTTCTTCATCCTGCACCGGCTCATCTTCCAGTAATTTTATCTGCGCTTTAAAATAAGGTTCTTCGCTGGTGATGCTGTCAATTTTAAAACGGCGGCGTCCCTGTATAATGATGGTAGTGCCGCCATCGGGCATTTTTATCTGCTTAATTATTTTTGCAACCGTACCAATATCTTCCAGGTCGGCAACAACAGGGTCTTCCACCGCACTGTCTTTTTGCGCTACTACACCTATCAATTTGTCAGCCTTGTAAGCATCGCCTACCGCCTTAATACTCTTATCCCGGCCCACCGTAATGGGTATCACCACACCTGGAAACAACACGGTGTTCCGCAGCGGCAGCACCGGCAGTTCATTGGGGATTACAGCGTCATCGCTGGTTTCACTATCCGATTCATTAAGGGGAATGATAGGCATAAACTCCATCTCATCGTCGGGCTTCATCAAAAATTTCAAATCGTTCATATCAATATTTATCTGTGACAAAATAACACCTAAACCGCAAAAATACTATAGTTTAGATGGGAAGGGTATATGGGTCAATAAAAGTGCCAAATGCTGGTTGCCAGTTGCAGGTTACTGGTTGCTGGTTATTGGTTGAAGGGATGTTTTACTTCATCATTCGATATTCCTTGTTCAATGTTCGATATTTTGATACCGGCTTTAGTATCTTATAGCATCGCCTGTTGTGTCACTCGATTAATGGTTCGGGAATACTTGGTGGCAGGATTAGTTTTGTAAACTATAATATGAAGATGGATTTACAAAACCGTTTAGTATGTTCTTTTTGTATATTTATGGATTGACTATTGTGTCAGGATAATTATCAATTCTTAAACATTATCACAAATAAATCATCAAGTAATACTTTGAAAAAGACATTTTTTACAATTATTTTATTTGTTATTCTTGGGTTGACATTTTTTTATTTTAAGTACATCTATGGGTGGATGGAATTTCGAAAAAACACTGACACACCAGCCCAATTTTTAAACACAACGATAAATAAAAAGGAAGATTATAGCAAAGACAGCTTAAAAATATCAGTTGAATTGAAAGAGCTCTTATTAAGACACGAAAGTGAAGATTTCTTTTACAGCAAAGAATATTTTGAAGGGACAGAAATTATAATTGATACAATTGTATATAGCCCTGACTTTAGTAAACTAGGAGTTTTAATTCTAACTAAAAACCCAACGACAAGACAATTAATGCCAATTAAAAATGAAAAGTGGTATTATGATGCAACAAGTTATTTAGGCATAAGACAAGGAGACAGTATAAGTTTAAGTTATCTTGGACCGGGTTTTACAAACTCTTCTGATAAACAAGAGCAATCAAAGTACATTAGAAACGCTTGTTTTAGAATCTTTGTTTCTAAAGACACAACAGAAAAGTATGCACATAAATACAACTTTAACGATGTTCGCTTTTGGACAAGTAGTGAATGGCAAAAAATAGAAGATGATAAAATAAAAAAGAAGGAATTTGAGGAAGAGAAAATAAAACATCCTGAAAATATTTATGAACCTCCAAAACGATAAATGACTATAGCTCTCCAGCCCTTGTTGGTCGCCTGATTAATAACATTTTTTATCTCCACAGGGTCTGACCCAAGCCGACCCTGCGGCATTTGAAATACGGTAGCTGAAGATTTGTGCTATTGTTCCCTGATGCCGCAGAGTCCTCGGCTATGCACAAACCTGTAGAGAGACTCTGCGGAGATAGAAAGAAGTTCAACTTTAAACTTTCGTAAATTTATTTGTTAGCTGTACTGCTATTACAACACACTATTAATACTAAAAAAGAAACAATGAAAAATGTTATTGACAAAATGCTTGATTCCTACGAAAAAGGTGGCATCAGCAGGCGGGATTTTGTTCAGTCATTAGCAGTTATTGCTGCTACCCCATCCTTGTTAACACAAACTGCTCAAACTACTTTCCAGGGAACAATGCTGAATCATGCTACGATCCATGTTGCTGATGTAGCAAAATCAAAAGCTTTTTATCAAAACCTCCTGGGCCTAAAAGTGAGAGACGAGGATAAAGATTATTGCAATCTTGATCTTGGCAATAGTTTCTTAAGTATTAATAAAGACGAGGGTCCATCCGGAATAGATCATTTCTGTATTGGCATAGAATCTTTTAATGCAGAAGCTGTATTTGAAAAGTTGAAAAAAGAATTCCCTTCTGCAAATCCCACCATGGAGTATGGAAACCAGGTATACCTCCATGATCCTGACAATATCAGGTTTCAATTAAGTGCAAAAGATTACAGAGGCTGACAAATAAAGTAATTCTCCGCCGTTGTTGGTCGCCTGACCACAGGTGTTCGGAAGAAATTCTAGTTATTAAGGCTTGTTGAAAAAAGTATGATAGTGCTATGCGTAAAATTTGAGTTTTTTGTGAAAACAATCCAATGGACTATGTAAGCCGGCTTCTTTCTTTTCTTCCGGAAAGAGAACTGCAGCGATTTGCTTTACATACCCAAGTGAACAAATATTCCAAAAAACTTCAGGGGACATTGCTATTTAAACTTTTGTTTTATTGTATCCTGACCGATAAGGAGAATAGCTTACGGGGTATGCAGTCAGCTTTAGAGTCTTCCGTATTTTGTTCACTTATTCAGAATACTAAATCGGTTCATGTTGCACACAGTTCAATCAGTGAACGCCTTAGCCACATAAAACCGGCTTATTTTGAGAAAGTGTTTAAGTATTGCGTAGAAGCATATCAGTCGCTGCTTACCAAACAGCAACTATCTGTTATCCGGTTTGATTCCACCATCATTGCATTAAGCAGTAAGTTATTACACATTGAGTATCATTTAAAAGGAGGAGATGCCGAAGAGTACCGGATGTTGAAATTTACAATTGGTTACAGGGACATCCCTGATTGTGTTTATTTCTACAGTGATCAAAAATATACCAGTGAAAATGCTGCGCTTCAGGAAAGTATGCTTGACCATTACTGTGAGGAAGATAATAGTCTTCATTTGTTTGACAGGGGAATCACTTCCAGGGCTAATTATGATGAACTCACCGGCAGGGGGATGTTGTTTATATCCAGAATAGACCTGCAGGCTAAATGCACGTTCATCTCCGCAAACACCGTTCATAAAAATATACAGACAGCTACCTTAATAATAACAGAAGACAGGTGGGCTTATTTATATAGCAGTAATAAGAAGAAAACAATCTACCCTGTTCGTATTATAAAAGCTCTTCGAAAAGAGGATGGCAAACCACTTTCTTTTATCACTAACAATAAAACTTTGAAAGCTGCAGAGCTAACAGAGATTTATCGTTCCAGATGGCAGATTGAAGTATTTTTTAAATTTTTAAAACAACACCTGAATTTTGCACATTTGCTGAACAGGAGTGAAAATGGGGTTCGTGTGGTAGTGTATGTAATATTAACGGCAGCCATATTGCTAGAGGCATATAAAAAAGAAAAACAACTAAAAGGTTATAAAATTGCGAAAAAGAAGTTTTGTCAGGACATGGAAAGAGACATTATTTACAACGTTGTTATTTTATGCGGCGGGAATGCCAGAAAAGCAAAACAATTGCTTTATCAAAATACTTCATAATCTTCCGAACACCTGTGGTC
>JACQDV010000082.1 GCA_016200915.1 Sphingobacteriales bacterium | reverse complement strand
GAACGCCTTTTAAAATATCGTCAACCAAACAATAGATTCCAATAACTTTGTCGTGAAGCATTTGAGTAGGTTTTTGTTTTCGCAACTCAAAAATATTCTATCTCAAATGCTTCTATTTCAGGAAACTTGGGTTAATTAAAAGTTTGGATAGAATTTAAACCCGTATTAGTACGGTAGTGGAAGCGGTGTAAAGCGGTTAATTTGGCATTGTATTATTCATTTATCATTAATCTTTAACCCTTATGAATGCAGTTATTAATAAAATACCGAACCGGGTGGTGGTGTACCCGAAGGATATTGAGAACATCACCGGCAGAAAGGAAAGAGCTGCCCGAAAGTTGTTGCAGAATATTAAGAAGGCATTCAGCAAACGGAATGACCAGTTTGTAACGGTGTATGAGTTTAGTTTGTATACGGGGATTGATGAGGGGGTGGTGAGGGATTACTTATAACCCCCTCCTTAATCCTCCCCCTTGAAGAAGGTGGAGGAGAACTGATCCACCCCCTCTAACTCCCCCTTGAAAAGGGGGAGCTTCGCCAAGATCAGCATGACAGACGTTCTTTTGGTCACTTGCCAATGCCGATGACATGCGTAGGATAAACCTCCCCCTTAATCCCCCTCAAGAGGGGGAGACCTGATTAAGGTTTGTAGATGTGGTGGCGGATGGCGTAGATTACTATGCCTACTGTGTTTTTGGCGTTTGTTTTTTCGAGGATTTGTTCCCTGTAGCCTTCTATGGTGCGGACGCTTAAATGGAGTTCTTCGGAGATCTCTTTATTGGAGTTCTGGTTGCAAATGAGCTGGATGATCTCCAGTTCCCGCTGGGTGAAACCGGCATTTTTTACGGGTTTGCCTTCGTGGAAATGGCTTTGTGCTATCAACCTGGCGAGTTTCTGACTGGTGTTGTTGCAATAATACGGTTCGTTGCGATTGACGGTTTTAATGGCTTCAATGATCTCTTTTTTCTGTGCATTTTTTAAGAGATAGCCTTTAGCTCCTGCTTCGAGCATATCGATAATTAAATTATCATCATCAAACATAGACAGGGCTATAATACCTACCTGGGGATATTCAGCGGTAATGATGCGGGTGGCTTCGATACCATCCATGTCCGGCATTTTAATATCTGTGAGGACCACATCGGGCAGATGGCGGGCCACGAGAGACAGCAATTGTTCACCGTTACGGGCTTCGGCCACCAGTTCTATGCCTGTTTGTTTTTTCATCATGACGGTAAAACCATCCCTGAAAATTTCATGGTCATCGGCGAGGATAATTTTTATAGTATTATGTATGCTCATATGTTTTTATTAGTGTAAGGAAATTCAATGAGAAACTGTGTGCCTTTACCGGGTTTAGAGACTAATTGCAATGTTCCTTCGAGTAATTCAACCCTGCTTTGAATATTCTGTAAGCCGATACCGGCTGGTTCTTTAAGAATGGTTGCTGCCGGGAAACCTATACCATTGTCGGTTGTAAGTATTATAAAATTATTATTGCGTGTATAGAGCTGAATTTTTAGTTTGGTTGCTTTGGCGTGTTTTGCTGTGTTATGAATAATTTCCTGCAGGATGCGATAGAGATGTATTGCTTTACCATCCGGGGGATTGGGTGCTTCATAATTCAACCATTCGATCTTAAGAGTAGTGTTGGCCATTACAGAATTAATATACTCTTCAATGGCATACATGGCTCCTTTGCGAAGTAATGTGTTTGGCATGAGTCCATTGGAGATAGACCGTAAGCGATAAACAATATTGTCGAGGTTTTCATTGATGTCCGTAAGCAGTGTTTGTTCTTCGGATAATACGGGTTCGAGACCGTTGAGTTTGAATTTAACGGCTGAGACGAGCGGCCCGAGGTCATCGTGCAGATCGGCAGCGATACGGGTGCGTTCTTTTTCCAGCGTGGTTATTTCTGCATCGAGTTTTGATTTATATAACGCCATATGCTTACGATGCAGGCGTATGAGGGTTATCAAAAAAAAGAATATGATACTGCCTATGATAGCTGCTGTTACCAGGAAGGCATGGAATATGGTTGTTTCGAAGGTATCCATAGTATTGCCATTGCGTAAATAAGATTTGTAAAACAATTAACCCAGGCCAAAATGGTATAGACATTGACCCGGAAAACGGGTGTGGCATTAAAGCCATAGAGCCAGAAAATTTCGACCAGGATTTTATAAGAAAAGAAAATAATGAATGCTGCACAGGTAAGAAAAGTGGCATTTTTCAAAAGGGAATAGCGATAGGTAATAATAAGTCTGCTATTTATTAATATGGCCAGCACAACAATAGTCAAGGAATAGTATATGCGAAAGTAATAGCTTATGGCATGGATGCGATTTATATAAAAAGCTTCGAACAGCCAGGCAATGATTGTAAATAGCACCAGGCCTATAAAAAACTTTTTGTGCAAGGTAAAGGCTTGCCAGTTATAGAACTGCCAGAGAATGAGCAGGGCTTCGAGCAGTACATATATATTGTTGTTAACTGCCGTGGTGTAATGGTGAGCTGTGAGCCAATAACTCAGTATTTCATTTACTGCGCCTGCTGTAAGGCAAAAGATTAGCGGATACCAGGCGGATGAAATTTTTGTTATGCGTAACCAACCCAGTATTGCCCCGATAAAGATGCTAAGGCTTAAGAACACAAACCATTTAAAGTCCATGATGTATTAAAGTTACTATTTGTTTTGACTGATTGCGGTGTTTTGATGGACGGATCAAGGTTGCATTCCTAAGCCTTAGCCGGTAACCGTTATCAGGTATTTAACGGTGATGCAGAAGGGCAGATATCGGGACAGCGTTGTCCTTCTTCGACAATATCGCCTGTTGCTGTCAAAGCGTTTTGACCTGAGGGCAGCATGTCTTCTCCATCGCTGTTAACTGCTACAATGATAGCATGCACTTTTAGAGATTCATCCATACCATAGTAACAGCGCAAGCCTGCACTGCCAGTTTTGGCAAGCAGGGTTTCGATATCCGCTTTGTTGAAGGTTTCACTGAGGGCAAGGATGTTTTGGTTTTGATAGTTAGTGGTCAGAATAGTTTCCCGATTAGAGCGGTAAAGACTTGTCATGTCAATCGCCTGCTGGAGGGAAATAAAATGGGAACCGTTGGAAGGAAGTGTGTAACTCATAGACATTGTTTTTTAATTATGAGGAATAATGATTAACGGGAGCAAGTTGGAAGAATATAATGAGAAGGTGACCCGTAGTAGTACGGGAAATTGGGGGTAGTTACACGGATTTTTGAGATGCGAGTTGTCAGTGGTGAGTAGTGAGTAGAAATGCAGGTCCCTCGCTACCGCCCGGGATAACAGAGGGCTTCGATTTAGATGTGTTGGACCTCCCCCTTAGTCCCCCTCCAAAGGGGGATAAAAAAATCCCGGTGCTTTTGCACCGGGATTGAGGGAAGGGTACGGATTACCGCTTCCATTTACCGAAGAGGTATTTGAGCAGGTTGGAGACTCCGAAACTGACAATTGCACCTATGGCTGCGAGTGCAATGGTTTTAAGAATATCGGATGAAGTGATATTGGCCAGGATAATGGAGAGGGTGCCGCCTGCTGTACCTGCTTTGGTGGAAAAATGGAAGTTGTGTTGTTGCATAGGAATTATTTTTTCTCGTTTTTCACTGCGGTCTGGCTTACGCCTGATACTGCAGCTCCTGCAACAGCCAGGTAGCCAGCGACTTTAATAATAATTGCCGGCAAGGCTACCGGTGCACCAATGATAGTGGCACTAACTGCAGTAACTGCCAAACCGATATTGCGTAATTTTTGAAAGAACTTAGGTGTAGCTCTTTTCATTCTTTTAATTACTGGTTTCATGTGTTAAGATTTAATAGTGATGAAAATTTGTTTTTTGCTATTCAGCAAAGGATATAGCTGCTGCATGAGCAAGCGGAATGCTTTTACTGAATGAATGCCTTTCCCATGACCGGTTAATAATGAAACCGGAGCAATACAGCCTTTTAATTCGAGCAGTGCATTGTTAGCCGGGTGGATGAGTATATACTCCCGACCTGGGACATTGAGTAACTGCAGATGTGTTTTGAATTTAGGGCTGTATCTTTTTACCAGTTCATAGGTTCCTTCCGGGATACAGGAGATGCGGGGTTGATTGTTTTTGAAAGGCAGCTCAATTGTTGAGCATACCATGTTTCCATTGAGGAAAATGGCCCCGTTTATTCCATCGGGGAAATAGGTTCTGATAAGCTCCAGTTTCATTGTATTTGGTTTAATGGTTAAGGATTACTGACTTGATACGATTACCAGTGACAGTGCATTGAATGCACCGTTCTTTAAAGGATACATATTGCCGTTAACCTGCTGGAAAAACTCAATACCCAGTACCAGGAACAACGGATGTGTGCTGTTGGGTGTTACTGTGTTTACCAGTGCAATAGCAGTTGTGGCAGTAGTATCCCAGGGTAACTCGGTAGTGGAATTTGTGTCTACCACATAGGTTTCCTGTTCAAAATCTATCTCTGCACCAGCAGCATTGATACGGAAGTGCGTTGTACCACCGGGAGCCTGTATCATGTTAGCCGGGATGAAAGCAGGAATGTCTGCCTTTAATTCACCTGTAACCCTGTTGATGGTTGGTATAAAAGGTGCAAACAAGGTGGTGGACAGTTTGCCATCGATATTGAATTCGAAGCCTTCTAATAATTCGGCCTCGCCATCGATAACGTTTCTTAACCCACGGGGATTGGTGGTATCTGCCTGCACGACTTTTACCATATCCCTTGTGAGGCGGCTTACCATTTTGTTATCGGATGCGTTTTGTAATAAAGCCCGGAGTGCATTGCGGAGGAGTTTGCCTGCCTTACCGGCCCTGCCAAACTCCGCCCCGTTTTCACGGGTACGCTGGAAAGCGGGATCGGTAGCGATGCGGTTTGCATCTACTCCGCCTTTTTCTCTTGCGAGGTAACCATCAGCTGATTTGTAGAAGTTAATGTTGCCGATGGTGCCTCTTAAAGGAATGATTCCTTTTTGTTGTGCCATGATTAAAGATTTAATGATTAATGAATGGGACTGTTTATGCGGCACAGCCTGTAAAGCCTTTCATCATGATGAATGATTGTAATTACGAAGACAAGATTAGAGCGGATAAAAGTTATTTGCAAATGGGAGTGCCAGAGGTGCCGATTGTGCCGGAAAATGGGGTGGGTTGATGGGGTGGTATTGTTACTAGGAACAAGCGTTGTTGTTGTAAGTATGGGTGTAGCTAGCAGCTATAAACATTCTTATATTTTACTATCCTTTAGCTATCTCAACAGATAAACAGTACCTTTTAGTCTCCTTACACTTTTATCAATGACTGTCTCATACTCAATTGTCCAGATATACATTCCTCCAGGCTGAATAACTCCTTTAAAACTACCATCCCATCCAACGTCTATTTTGTCACTCACAAATATTTGCTGATCCCAGCGATTGTAAATAGTAAACTTGTATTTAACTATATTTTCTCCATATGATGCTTTGAAAACATCATTTCTTCCATCTCCATTTGGGGTAAACATAGTAGGCACATATAATTGACAGACACCTTTCCTTATTACAATATTGTCTTTAGCAATACCACAGCTATTACTCAGTTGAAGCCAGTAATTTCCTTCACTGCTTACCACGAGGCGAGAGCTATCTGCGCCGTTGCTCCATTGATAAGTTAAATTGGTACCCTTTTTAATATCAGGTTCTATTTTAATGATTATTCCTTCGCAAATGCTGGTATCATTTCCTAATGAAAAATTGGGTTTATCTAAATAGGCAATGCTTAAGGTATCAGCAACGCTGCAGTTCACATTGGTTACTTTTACCCAATAGGTTCCTGGAGTTTTTATTGTTTGTGTTTGACTGGTTGAATTATCCTGCCATTGATAATTCATACCATTATTACCTGCATCTAATGCAAGTGTAGTTCCTTCACATAATGTAGTGTCATTACCAAGATGAAGAACGGGATATTTATTGAATACAATATTGATACTATCCCTGTTTTTACAACCGCCACTATTTACTTCTATCCAGTAGTTGCCACTGCTGTTTATGGTAATTGAATTTTTAGTAGTGCCATTATTCCATAAATAATTGACATTAGCAGTTGTCGTTGATAAAACGACCTGATCATTTTCACATTTTTTAAGATCAGGACCAAGATCAATCTGAGGTATTGATTTGAATAATAAATTAATACTATCCTTAGTAACACATCCGGTACTTGTATCGGTAAGCTTAAGCCAGTACAAACCATCTTTATTGGCATTATATGAAGATGACATAGTTCCATCCTGCCACAGGTATTTTAAACTTTGCCCAGCTACTTGTGGGTTGATTACATAGCTCGTAACACCACAAAATAAACTATCATTCCCCAAATTCAATTTAACCTGGCCTACTTTAATAATTTTACTGATGGTATCACTGCCGCAATTCGTAAAACGGATTAGCTTAACGAGATGATCTCCATTGATGGAAAAATTGTGTAAGGGACTGTCCAGCGTTGAATAATTATTCACTCCTGAACCCGGGTCACCAAAATCCCATTTGATTGATAGCTCTGCAGGTGACCTGCTGTATTGAAAATTCATTGTATTACCGGTACAATTTCCTTTAAAATTAAATCGCTTATCTAATATTCCTCCGGGAAAAGCAGGCAAGCCGTACATGCTGCTGCCATAAAATCCATTTGTCCATAATGACAATTGTCCATGTACAAACTGACAGTTAACAGCCGCACCATTAGGATTATTAATTACTGATAAGAATGGTTGTCCCATTTCAGCAAGGTATATTTTACCATCAGGAGCTAATTGTAGTGACCCAAAATTATCTGTTGACCAGGCTGCCTGCTGTGTGTAAATAACCGACTTTGAATTCTGAATAGCAAATAAGGTTGGTTGTGTAGCATCATATTGCAAAAGAAAACTTAATTGTCCTATAACATTAAAATCAAAATAATCGCCTGATACGTACAGCAATTTAGAATCAGGTGAAAATTCAACACCGTATGGGCCATACATGGTTTGATAGGTATCTGCAGGCGTAAATAATGACCGGGCATTGGATAACACACCAGTTGCATTATTAAAATCCAGCAAATCAACAGCTGTTCTTTTATGAGCAACGGCTAACAGTTTTCCATCCTGTGATGCTTTCATGCACCCTATTGTGAGAATTGGATCAACATTGCTGACAAAGGTTCCTAAACTGCTTATTACCGGTACCGCACTAACTCCGCTACTGTTGACTAAATAGGCATAGAAGGAATTTGAGTTAACACCATGTACGACCACCCAGTAATCTTTACCATTACAATGTTTTACGGCAGTTAATTTTTCACACACCGTATTTTGTAAATGAACATTCTTTGTTTCCACATCACCAAGGCCATTGTTTAGCGTTGTATTTACAATGGAATAATTAAATCCGTTTACCCCACCGAGCTGATCAACGGTAAAAACATAATATCTTATTGGATCGTTTACTTTGGGAATGATAATAGCAGATTGGCTGCTGCTAAAATTACCCAGTAACCCTGAGCCATTAGGCATTACCTGGTGTTTAGCGTTCCAGATAGTGGAGCCATCCGTATAAAACAATAATTTGCCTGTGCTGTCACATACACTAGCTTCGCCTTCATCTGTGTAAATTTGGCCATCGGTTAAAAACTTTGGTGAACCATTGGAAAAGTCTATACCTGCATTATGTCCGAAATACCAAATGTTTGCTTCTTTTTGAGCTTGGGCAATTTGAGTAAAAACAAAAACTAGTATGAGAGTTATACAGGTCTTAAGCATATGATAACAGCTAAAGCGGTACTTCAAATATAGTTATACTATTTGCTTGTTTTAGATGTTCCTGATTGTAATTTTATTTACGCGGTTATTCGTGACTGTTTTATTATTGGCTTAGCTGGGCATTGCGTTAGAGTCCAAACACACTGCACACAATCCACTACTGCATGCTTGAACTAGGATTTTTTGGCTTTACATCCTTGCGCCAGTTAGGGGATTACCATAAAATCATCTTATAGAATTTCGAGTTATATGAGTATCCCCATACCTCGTTGCCATTAAAAGCAAATGGTTTAAAATATGAGGAAGGGACTTGTATCTTTTTTAAGCTCCCTTGAACTTGATATTGGTAAATAAAATACTCTACCCCTAATGTTGTTCTTTGGCCAACAATTAAGGAAAGATTGTCTCCATTTGCGTGTAAATGCAATGGGAATTTATCTTTTTCATTTATACCCTGTATCAAACCAAAACTATTAGTTTCAACGTTATAGTGATAGATTTTTATTCCATTCTCAGACAAACAATTAATATATAGCTTATCCTCACTACTATTAATAGTATATATTTTCATTTCTTTAATGGGCAAGGTATATTCACTTAGAGAATTATCTGTTAAAGAATATTTCATCAAGTAGTTTCTTTTCTTCTGTGATAAGAAAAAAATATTCTTTCCAAAAAGAACTGGATTTGATAAATCATTAGGCAATGTGTCTACATCTTTCCAAGTTATCCCTTTATTTTCTGATTTCTTTAACGTCCAAAAAGCCTCTTCGTCCTTTTTGCCAATTAAAATGAGTTCATTATTAGTCAAAATAAATAAATTTCGAATAAAAAAATCATTTAAGTAGCCTTGTTCATTAATAGTATTCCCATAGTTGCTAGAGAATAAAATTTTAGAAAGAGCCGTCTTTGTTTCATTTTTTTCTTGGCGATTAATCACCTCAGCAAGAAACAAAACACTGTCTCTAGTGTCATAGCAACTAAATTTGCCTTTGCCATAGTTGGCTTCTCGCCAACTCTTTCCCCCATCATCTGTTAACCAAAGGAGAGCCTCGAAATCGGCTAATTTTTTATTTATAATACTTTCTTCAGAATATCTAGAGCCAAGCATTATAGCTTTACTTTTATTAAAAAATGTTAGATTTTCAAATAAAGTATTATCATGCTCTAAACCTGTTGACATTATGACTTGCCAATCATTCTCATTCATTTTAGTCAAATTTGAGCAAGAGAAAAACAACATTATGTATAGTATTTTTTTCATTGATTTCTTATTGAATTATCCAATCTTTTACCAGTTTCCAAACTTGTATGGGGTCTGTACCATATTTTAGGGAATAATCTACAACCATTTTTGCAATGGTAAGTGAATTAGAAAGAACTTCATATGACTGTTTAAGTGCAAAAACAGGGTGTTGCTTGTAATACTCTGCTTGATCAATTGCAATCAGCTTTGCTTGGGCCAGCCCCTTTTGGCTAAAAAGATCTGCAGCATCAGGGGTCAATAAAATTCTGACTTTATCTAAAATTCCAAGTTTCAAAACTCCTGCATCTTCGTATGCTTTTACATGTGACTCAAAAGCAAAATTCGTAAATTCTTCATCATTCAACTCGATTGTTGGGTCACTTTTAAGTTTATCTTCAATGGCTTTCTGTAACAATACCAACGTTTTATTGAGCCATTTTTTACCATCTGCACTTAACTTTTTATATGTACTATTAACAAATCTGTCGGCATATTTACCTCCGTAATTAAGATAATAACTTGGACTGCTTCCTGTTCTATCTTTGCTATCTTGGTCACGCCAATTGTAATATTCTGTAGTTCCTATAATATTAGCGGGTGCGGGGGTAGGGTTGCTATTATCAATAGCTGACCCAAGATCATTGTCACCTAGAGATTTTTCGTGTTCATTTTTAGTATTTACCCAGTTATTATAAGATCTGGCAAAATTATCGACTTCGGTATAATTAGGCGGGGGATTGTCATCATGCGGGGAATTGTCATCAGTTACTTCTTGGGAGGTTGATCCACCACCATTATTAGCATCATGATCCTGTTCAGCCATTCCATCGGGGTCGATAAAACGTATTGGATTATTAGCGGCATAATTATATGGTGATCTTTTACGACCTTTCTCACTTAATGGGTCTATCACATGCCATCTTCCTATCTGTGCATCATACATCCTGGCACCATAATCATACATCTCCATACCTGTTCCATCGCTAAACTCTCCGTTCTGCAATTCTTTACCGTTGTATAAATATTTATTACCCGGTTTGCCAAAATTATTCGCCGCCACAGAGGTTAATCCATTTTGCTCCAGCCCAAACGGATAATACGAGTGGCATTCCGTTAATGGCCCGTGTATAAGGGTTACCTGCAGGTTGTCAAAGAACACATCAATATTGGTAGCTTCATTGCTGGTATAAATATACAAATAACCGCTCTTGTTAATGGGTTCATTTGTACGAGTATGTATGGTAGTTACCCCGCTGGCTCCTACCTGTTCAAAACCACTGTAACCACTGCCAATAATATTTCCATTAACATCTCTTGCCACTTTAAATTGTTCGTCTAACAATACCCAGTTAATATAGGCTTTGGGCTTAGTACCACTGGTGGTTTGTCCACCCATAAAACTTGTTAGGCCTGCATTTAATCCGCTGCTGGTATTTTGCAACTGCGCTTGCGTGGCTTTTCCACCATTAGCACCGGCAACACTTCCACTTAATGCAGTAAGCAGGTCATTCAATACATTGGTGCTGCTGTTGGTGGCACTGCTGGCACTGTTCCAGCCGCTGGCCACTCGTAAATTAAACTTATCACCGGCCATTACTTTTAATACAATCGCAGGGCCTACCTTTTGCACACCGGTAGTATTCTTTAAATCTGCCACTACTGCATTGGTAGTATATAAGGGATCACTAAACCAGGCTGGTTTGGTGGGTTGTTAATTACCCCCTGTAAATCCTTATTTTCTATTTATTTTCTGAAACCTGATAATTTGATACACTACCTAATTTGATACGTTACCATTACTTTAATATACGCTGATGAAAAGAAATAAGTATCTTGTTTAAATCTTCCACTTCCTTTTTTTTAGATTCATCAGCATGATAATACTCAACCCATCCAGCGACCATCTCATATTCTTGGGGTGTATTTATTTTACCTTTTTGGAGAATTTTTTGAATTTTTAATTGGTATTTTTTATGTATTAGATCATAGTTTTCGTTTAATTCTTTTTGAAACAACTTGAGCAAGTTGCTTGCATCTTTATAGGGCATTTCCCTGATCATTATATCAATGTCTCTATTTGCAGCCTTTAGCTGACTCAATTTATTATTATTGTATGCCAAATCTATCAACTCTTTGCTTTTGCTTAATAAATTTTTATTACCATATATTTCAATCATATATTGGTAAAACAAATACCATCGCTTATATAACTTCTCTAATTCAGCTTTATTTGTTGAATCTATTTTCATAATTTTTACTTCTTTTTATATTCTCCAAAAAACAAGTGCGAATTACCTATATAAAATGGTTTATTTGGATTAAATCTCCAAATCGGATTTATGGCATTACCAACATTAGGGCTACCTACTCCACCTAACCCATCAACAACATCTTGCTCCCTTCCCCTAATCGCAGCATATCCAACGGGCCACCCCTGCATAACTCTATCAAGTTTCGGAAGAGTAAATCCCATACTCTTCATATGATGATTCGAAAATCTTCGCATCATTATAGAATATGGATCTCCGTATCCACTTGTCCTGCCTACATATATCTGTCCTGTGGTTGGATTAGTAAGAGTATAAGTTAAATATGTAATTGTGTAAAGGTCGTAAGCAGCGGCTCCAACTAAGATTCCAGCACCAATTAAATCTCCAATAGGAAGGGGCCCATCCGCAGCTGCTGCAGTAGCTGCTACTGGCAAAGCTGCAACTGTTGCACTTGGTCCCTCACTTTCTTCAGTAGTTGTTTTTGTTTGTCCATTAGTACTTTTATTACCTTTTTTATCTTCAGTTTTTTTAGTTGAACCTGAGTCCCCATTGCTTGAATTGTTATTTGTGTTATTATTAGTTTCATTTCCAGTAAATGCCATTGCTAAATTTGGATCTAGCCCCAAGTTACTCATCATTCTCTCTTTCTCTATTTGCATCTCATCCCGTTTATTATCTGTTTCTTCTTGCGAAGTAGTACCACCACCATTATTAGCGCTATGGTCTTGCTCAGCCATTCCATCGGGATCAATAAAACGTATGGGGTTATTGACGGCATAATTATAAGGTGTCCATTTGCGGTTGGCTTCAGCTAATGGGTCAATTACATGCCACCTCCCTATTTGGGGATCATACATCCGGGCCCCGTAATCCAACCACTCTAAACCGCTTCCATCAGCAAACTCCTGCCGTTGTTCTTCTTTGCCATTATACTTAAATTTATTGCCTGGCCTGCCAAAGCTGGCAGCCATTGAATTTAATGCAGAAATTTCAAGACCAAAAGAGTAGTAACTATGGCACTCGGTTATCGGGCCACGTATATGAGTTACTTGCAGGTTGTCAAAGAACACATCAATGTTAGGTGTTTCATTACTTACATAAATGTACAAATAACCATTTTTATCAACCGGCAAATTTGTCCTGGTATGTGTGGTGTACACATTGCTGGCACCCACCTGTTCAAAACCACTGCTGCTACTTACATACTTAAACTGTTCATCAAACAATATCCAGTTTACATACGCTTTGGGTTTGCCGCCACCTACTGTTTGACTGTTTAAAAAGTTAGTTACATTAGGGGTTAGAATGCCGCTATTAGTTATTTCTGTACTTGTAAATTTATTACCGCCTGCTACTGCTGCACTTCCTGCCAGTGCATTTACTATATCCGTTAACGGGCTTACCGGTGTGCCCGGTGTATTGGTACTCTTCCACCAGCTGTTTACCTGCAAATTAAATTTATCTCCGGCCATTACTTTTAATGTAATAGAAGGCCCTGTTTTATAACTACCGGCTGCTGCACTTACTTTAGCTACCTGGGCATTGCCGCTTATTACCGGGTAACCGCTTATGCCGCTTACGGCGGTTCTTGTTTGGGGCAGGTTTGTATAATAAGTTTCCTCTGTGGTGGCAGTAGCTGTTTCCATTGTTGCTGCGGGGTAAGCATCTGTTTTTGTTTCATCGGTAAGCACCATGCGTATATTACCAAGATGATCTTTTAAGAAGTAATCATACGCAAATCCGTTAGCGGTATTGCCCAGCGTTTTGGGACGTATCCTTCCTTCTTCATGAGCAATAAATTGCAAAGTATCGTTGATATAATTAAATGCTCCGAGGTAAAGGGTGGTTGTTGTTTTTGCCCCTTCTGTAGTAACCTTTTTCAACTTATTTCCTGTTGCATCATACGTATAGGTAACTGTACCTTTTGAAGTAACTGTAATATTATTCGGAAGGCTAAGGTGATTATAATCAATGGCGCTGATGGTTTTGTTATTATCAACCGTTAAATTACCATTGCCGTCATAAGTATAATCGGTACTTGTTTTAGTGGCGCTGTTATATTTAAAATCGCCTAATTTGCTGGTATTATCATTAGCAGCATCTGTTACCTGCTGTAACTTATTACTATTGGCTTGATAGGTATAAGCTAACTGGTCTATTGTAACAGAGCCTGTAAGTTTCCAGCCTTTTTGATTCATGGTTAATATATTCCCATTGGCATCATAACTTAAATTACTCACACTAAAATCCAGCCCTGCGGTTTTATTAAAACTACTGCTGGTATATTGGTTAAAGTCTGCACCTGTTAAGCGGTTAATATTATCGTAAGTAAAATCGTATTTGCGTTTTTCATTATCTCCCTTACTTTTCCATACTGTACCACTTATATTGCCATTGTATTGTGGTGTACTATAATTTGTTCCATTGATTATTGTACCGGAATTATCATAGCCTAATTCAAATCCAAAATAATTGGTGGCTGCATCTTTAATAAAATTTCGGTTCACCCCTAACAACCAACCCCTGATATTATAATCAAATGTGAGTGATTCAATAGAAGTGCCTAATGTTTTTGTTTTTAACTGACCAATTTCATCATATGCATTAGTTGAAACTGTTTGTTCTGTTCCCTCGTTGAAGGTTTTTTTAACTGTTAATAGTCTTCCTGCATGGTCGTAATCCATCTTAGTTAAAATGGTATAGGTTTGTGGCAGGTTACCTCCTTTACTATGCTGAACATAATTGCGTAGCGGCTTCCCTGTAAAATCGTATTGTGTGGTACTGATGTCTTTATTACCTGTAACATTTATACTCTGTACCTGTATCACTCTTCCATGGTCATCATAAAAACTTACTGTGTACAGGTATTGGTTAGTGGTGCCCACTACTTTTACTTTAGTACCAGTAACCAAACCACGGGTCTGATACATAGCTGTTATTGGCTGGGCATAATAGGGCGAAGTATTATAAGTGGTTAAATAATAGGCGCTGTTACTGGTATAAGTGGCATCTAAAGTACTGGTAAGTGTAGTGCCTGTGCCGCTAACCCAGGTATAATTATCGTAATAGGTTTGCGTTAATATTTCATAGTTGGCAGATGTATTAGGGTAACTGGAGCTGGTTGCTGCATTACTGATATGCGTAGCAAACGTGGTAGTTGCATCTGATAACAAGCCAGTACGCCAGGGGCGGTTCTGCGTATCATATTCAGTAACCATCCACTTCCCTTTGCTGCGCAGGTTACTGTCCTGCACCATTATCAGCCGGTCTCTTACATCATACACCATCCACACTTCACCGGCACCGGGTATCTTTTTAATATAAGGTCTATGCCGCTGATCGTATTCATAACGAAAACAAAGTTCCTTAGCCACTACATCACCACCTGTTGAAGCGAATGAAAGGCTATTTGCCTGTAACCACTCAAAGGCCTTGGGTTGTATCACAAAACGCAACTGGTTAAAATCATCATATACATAATAGGTACATATCCAGCCAACATGTGCGGTACCGGGACTGTTGGTTAACTGTATTTTCTTTAAAAGAACTTTTCCTTCTTTGTCCTTATATTCTACTATTAATTTCCCATGTTCATTGGCTACGATGCTTTTCAGTAATTCATTGGCAGGGTATATGGCAGTGGTAGTTGGTAAACTTCCCGGGGCTGCTGCTATTACCCATTTTCTTATTGAATCAGCGGTTGTGTTTAAACTTAATATTGGTTTTAATCCACGCCCGTTACCGGGTTGCCAGTTAGTACCCTGTGCTCCCTGTTCAATAGTCCTGCTATAAGGAGAAAACTCCATAAAGCTTTGCACAAAAGGCATGGTGTCTTTTTGAATATTGGTAACCCAGTTACTGGAAGGATTGTAGAATGTACGCTGATCAGCATAGGCAGTCGTTCTTATACTGCCGTAGGCTGTACTGTTTACATCGGTATAAGAAAGAAATTTCTTTACCTCTCTTCCATAAGCGTCAAACTCAACCGGAGTAACCACATCTTTTTGTCCCGGGCTTGCCTGTACAGTAATATTTTGCAGTGGTCTTCCCAGTCCATCAAAATATCCCACTCCCTGCAACCGGTCAGTAATGGTTAATGCATCTACCTGTGTTTGCGTAGTAACCCCCGGTTTCTTTATTTCGTTTTTGATAACATAATTACGATCACTGCTAACCTGCGAAAAGGCATTGGCAGTTATAAAGAGAGCTATCAGCAGGTTTATATATTGTTTGGTATTGTACATGTGACAGTGCTTTAATGGTTTTATTGAATGGGGCATGGGCTGGCATTATATTCAGTATAAAAAGGACTGACCGATCCATCACTAAACTGGTAAAAGAAAACACATTGCCAGGTTCCGTTAGCCATGTAAGTGGTACTGCTATTAAATCTTGTTCCCGTCTCGCAGGTGCCATTAATGTATTTCTGTCCCTGTGCAGTACACGAACACCAGCAATTGGTGTTAGCATAGTTTTGTCCATTCGTAAGCACATCATTGTGTGCTTTAGCATCCGCATCTGCCTGGCTGATTAAGGAAGAGTAAGTATGCGCCGGTACTTTGTACAAAATTCTGGTCCGTTGATTGATCGGCCCGGAATTACTGCACATAGATACACCCTGTTCATACAAACAATCATTTTTACTATAATAAGCAGAGTCTTTTACGTTCCAGTATAAACATTGCCCATATGTATTAGCATTGTTTTGACCGTTGGCACTAACATCAGCTGTTGCTTTTGCATTTGCATCTGTCTGGCTGATAGAAGAAACATATTTACCATAAGGAACTAAATAAGTAACCGTTGTTGGTTCAGTACCTGCCGGGCATCCATTGTTCTTGGTATAATTGCCCTGTGCCGGTGCGCTATAAAACATGGTTTGTACAGATGGTGACAAAGATGCTCCAAGCCCGTAATTGTATTTATAGTTCTTCACAATATTGCCCTGCATATCTTTTATATTGATAAGACGGTTGAAACCGTCATATTCATAAAAGAGCATTTGTCCGCCGGATGCACCAATGGATGAAACACCAACAAAAGGTTTATACACATAAGTGCCCATTTGTGCATCAGCAGGGTGCAGTCTTAATTCATCTATGGTTATGGTAGCTCCGCTGATGGTGATATTAGCGGTACTGGCAGGTAAGGCATGTTCATAATAAGTCCAGCCATTATAAACAAGCCCACTTACTCCTACAGCACTTCCACTATTGGTAGTAATGGTTAATGCTCCACCTTTAGACCAATAAGAAACAATATAATTTTTTGAAGAGGATAGCCCTGATTTTGTAATATTACTGCTACCACCTACAATAAATCCATTATTACCGGCCATACCTCCGCTAACCATATTGCCAACCAACCCTGCAACACTCCAGTTACCTCCGTTAGTACCAGTTTCAAAACTGGTATACGCAATATCTGCCCCGCTGGCGTTGGTGGCTTCTGCTGTAGGAAAAACAGCATTATAATCCCATACATAAGCTTTTACAATATCCTGTGATTTGGATTGCTCCTTTAAATTTCCATAAGCATCATAGGTAAATACGCCCAGCGGTTTGTAATTAGCATCATAGGTAAATGTGCCATTGGTGGTGGAGACATTTACTGTAGTTAGTGGTGCGCTGGTTTCAAGTCTGTACGTATTCATTAAGTAGGGGCTTGATGGGTCATAAAAACTCAACATCCCATCTAAATATCTTTTATTAGTACCATCCTGGTTTTGCCGGTATTGCTGCATCTCTATTTCTTCACCTATCATGTTCTTTGTTTGAAGCAATTGTATGGCAGTAGTGGCATTATCTAAAGTACCACTGCCGGGTACGGTATAATCACCCGCATATTTTTTTGTAGTAACTATTTTATCGTTGTTGGAAGAAGTTTCTTCTATCTGGGTAGGATAAGTATGACCTGGATTACCATAAGAGAATGTGGTGGTAGTGGTAGCATAAGAATTAGATGCCTGGTCGTAAACTGTTTTTACTTTTGATGACAGTTGTTTGTACTGGTCAAACATTACATAACCATAGCTAAAAAATTTACTGCTATAGTCCCGGGCTGCTATACAAGTAGGTACGGCCGAACTGGGCTGTATCCAGGTGTACATAATACTGCCTCCTGAATTGTACTGGCATAAATGTGTATTATTATCCTGTATTGTAGTAGTTGCCACCTTAACTACTGAAGCAGAAGGGCCCGGATTAGTATAAGTATAATTGTTAAGCTCATCTTCAATTACTTTACCACCAATATCATAAACAGTTTTTTGTAATAAATCTCCATTTGAAATATCATCATTATCAGGATCAATATTGCCCAATTGAAATTTATATACCGTTTTACCCAATGAAATATTATTGGAAGGATCTGTTTGATACTCTGTAACAACAGAGTAACCAACATGGCTACCCTGTACAGTGCCCAATCCGGCTGCTGAACTTCCTGATACAGATAAATAGCTAATCGTATAATCCTGCAGGCGGGGATCATTTGATCCGCAGGAATAACATGGCTCAGGGTAATGATGAAATCCACTATAACTATAATAAACCGGTGTTTCTACTTTTCCACTTGAACTGCCATCGGCCAGTTGATATTGATAAGTTTTTAAAGAAGCAAGTTTTCCATTAAATGAATAGTCACTGATCTTCTTGATTCTAAGCCCGCCTGCATAGCGCAGTAAGCCACTCGCAGCATCCTTAGCCTGGTGTTGTTCGTATTCAAATACAGATGAACCACCAGTTGGATACTTTATTTGTGTTAACGTTGTTAACGCAGAGCTGGTTGAATCCGGCTCCCTGTTTGCACCACCGCCGTAAAGAGTATTATCACCATTACCCGGGGTGTAGTAGGGAATCAGGTTGCCGGAGGCAGAAACATCACCTCCGTTGGAAAAACCCCAATGATCAATGGAACCCTGGGCCTGTGAGGGAATATTACCTGTTCGGTATGTAAATACATAAGGAGGTTTCGCTGGTGTGTTTACATCGGTTGGAATTTCTTTAATGCTGTCTAATCTCAACCTTTTATGATCGTAATTATTAAAACTGGAATTAGTAAAATATCCATAATAAAAATTGACCTGTTTTATAAGGCTTGATCCTGCGTATACTTTAATATCATAGGGTATTCTTTCACAAGGGTTGTCTGCATGATTTAAATCTGACCGCTGATCCACAGCTAAATCAAAATTGATGGTTTGTACTGTACCACCCGCCTTGGTATAAGATATACTTTGCAGGTATCTTCTTTTAGTGATAGATACTGTAGGTGGGTTTGATATATTATTGGACAAAAAAGTATAGTTGAACTGTGTGAGGTTTAATGAAGATTTATTATAAGTATAAGAACTGTTTGCTACGTAATTAGTAAACTGGTTTTGGGAAGAATCGGCTGTATAATAATTAAATAAAATTTGCTCTCTGGCATCAGCAGAAGTAATGCTGGTAAGATACCAACTGGATGGATAATAATAATTCATTGCAGCAGGTTGCCCGGAAACCATTCCGTCATCCAGTTGCATAAATGAGACCTCTGTTGCCGAGAAAACATAAACATTTCCCTGTTCATCAGTAATAGTAAAAGAGCTGTTTCCAGTTACATCATTCGGATTTTGAACACCTGAACTTGTAATCTTTAAGTTATTTTTTTCTTTGGTTACAACAGATAAATCCTGCTTAAGAAAAAATTTACCGGAATGCCCGTTAAAATTATAGTAGTATATGTCGGGTTGACTTTCGTAGTAACCATTTCTGATACTATCATAAAGGTCATAGGTTTTAAACACTTCATTCATAGGAGGCGGTGCCGTATAATGATTAACGGTATTAAAATAATTATTTGCATTATCAGGGTTACCCATTACCGAACGTGTTATAACTCCTCCTGCATTAAGCGTCCACCCGAGACCCACCCAGGATGCCACATCCTGCGGTTTAAAGCCGCCTGCGTTATAACTCAGCGAAATGGGGGCACTCAACCGGTTGCCCTGTATCTCATAAATAGGAATACCTACCTGTGGGGTCCCCGTAAAAAGGTTAACAGGTATATTACCGTATGTTCCCAATGAAGCTGCATCAGGTGAACCCGGCACCACTCTTTTTGCTTTGAAGGATAACTTGTCAGTAGCATAAGAATAGGCAGACTCTGACCATGATTGTGCATTAATCTTTGTAGTTAAAATCAGCACTATTATTATTGATGAATATAGATACTTCATATAATGTAAGATTTAGCAGGTAGTTATTAATTGTTTAAAGCATTTTTAATACTGATCAAAAAAATATTGTCCATAGGATTTACAGCTGGTTTATAAACTCCCACCAGCATACCTTTTGAATTGACCAGGTATTTTTGAAACGCCCCGAAAACATTGGTATCCATAACTCCATTTTTCTGCGCATGTGTTAACCAGTCATACAATGGATTTATATTACTGCCCCTAACATCAGTTGGCCCACTAACCTGGATTAAATTATTGTTTCCGTTTGCATAAAACTGTTGTAATAAACTGCTGTCTGCCTGCTCTGTGTTAAAGCTATTGGTTGGCACTACCAATATCGCTAACTGATCGCCAAACTGTTGTTTTACCAATAGCAGTTCTTTGTACTGAAAAGACAATGAATCCTGTGAAGCAGCATTTACTATCAGCAGCATCTTCCCTGAGTACTGGCTTAAATTAATTTTAGAAACACCTCCAAGTGAATCTAATTGAAGATCATAAATGGATGATTGACCAAATGAAATAAGATGGAAAAGGCATAGGCATAACCCTAACAGAAATTTTCTCATGATATGTTTATTTTCTCTTTAAAAATTATACCCCACCCTAAAGTTCACCTGCTGTCCAACCGGCTTCTGTTCTTTCCACAACAGATCATACAGCAACTGCACTTTGGTCTTCTTGAAAAACTTACTCTTCATATCCACTATCTTGCTCAATCCAACGAGTCCGCTTTTCTGCCACAGGCTGTAATCATTTAATTGGGCGATACTTCTGAATGAATTACGATAGTTGAATTCATATCCTCCGCTTACAAAAAAACTACCCTTCAGCTTCCAGTCTATATAACTTCTTAAACCGACTCCTTCGCCAGTGAATCTGATATTGTTGAAACCGGTACCTAATCCAAGTTTATAACTGGTACCAATACCAATCACACTCCTATCGTTCAACTTGTATCCAACTGATAATCCTATATCGGTTGTAGTGGGGAAATACTGGTTGTTCTTACTTGTTTGGAAATTGCTGCCAAACTCCAGCCGCTGCAGAAATGATTTGGCCTTTTGATTATTGGGCTTAAAATCCGGCAACTCTTCATCACTACTGCCTCCACCCTGTTGCGCAAATTTGTTTTTGATCTTGTTGATCTCTGCCTGCGCAGTTGCTACCTGTTGTTGTACATAACTGCCGCCATTGCCTCCCTGTGCTAAAGTAGGGGCATTCATCCCAAAACGGCTGCTCAGCAATTGCTGCATATCAGTACGGGTTTGCAAGCCTGCTATAGCGGCTGTACCGGCAGGATCATCATCAGGCATACGGAACAAACCTGCCAGCATACTGTTCTTCTTCATGAACTGTTTAAAAGCAGGAACTTTGGTGAGTAATGCCAGTGCTTTCTTTTCAATCTTCTTTGGATCTTTTAATGTCTCTTTATATTCATTGAGCTGTGCCTGGTAATAGTAAACCTGTTTGTTTAATTTCTTCAATTCTTTAGCAAAACCAAATTTGCCTAATGCTTCTTTTAGTTGTTCTTTACGCTGCTTTAAATAGTTTCTTATCGCTTCAGCACTCTGCAGCTTGCTATCAAGTATGTTGGCTTTGCCCAATGCTGCTTTTAACTTATCTGCTCCACGTATTTTGTCTTTATACTGTGCCAGGAAGTTGAGAGATGTTTTTACGCTATCTAGGCGTGGAATGTACTTTGTTACATTATTTGCACTAACGGGTAACGGGTTCTTTAATTTATTGGAGAGTTCAGTGATCTTTTCTTGTGATTTACTGAACAGTTCTTTAGCCGCAAGTGAATCAATTTTATATAGCTTTTTGTACAGCTTCTGTTCCTGTTTGCTGAATTGCTTTAGTGTTTTCTCAGTCTTAGCATCAATCTTCTTTCCTAATTGGGAAGATTGCTTTTCTATACTGGTGAAATATTTTTCAGGAAGCTTTAAAACAGAATCATCAGCCGAATCAATAGACTGGCTTTTAGCAGTGAATACGAGAAGGCATGTTAGCAATATAAATGATAAGCTCCTCATGCAATCGGTTTATGTTTATTGTAAGGTTGTTGATAAGTTTGCTATACAGAGTTAAGCTTAATATCAATTACCACAATACCACAAACTGGTATACATTGTTAATGGCTCGTTAACGCAATGTTGAATGTTTTAATAAACTTGCTTTATAATTCTACCTAACCACTTTAATATAACCCCATCCCTGTCCCTGTTTGGATATAATTTCATAAATACCATCCGGCACTGTTATTACTCCGGGCAATAGCTGGCTTTTATCAATATTCCAGTGCTTCATTGCTATTTCGCAAACTTTAAACTCTACCTGTCCGCTTTTGGCATATTTCATTACTTCATCTGCCACTACTGATTTGTTTTGCGTAACCATATCCAGTGATTGCCCGTAGAATACCACTTCCAGTTTAGCATCTTTATGTGCATCGGTAATCAGTTTTATCCATCTTAATACTGTTTGATGCATAGCAGTGTCCTTAGTGGTAATATCAAAAACAACATTATACGGTTGTTGTGATTTGGTGGTGGTACATAATAATAAAAATGCAGTCAGTAATAAAAGCGATATCTTTTTCATAGCTGAGTTTTTAGTTTTAAAAGATAAGGATGTAAATGGATGAACCCGTTAATGTGCAAAAAATTTATTTCATTTTTGAATCGCCGATGCTTTTTAACAAGATTCCCCAACTGCCCTGTTTTAATTTTACGTAGCTTGAAAAACCTTTTTATTTCTTCACCTTAAAAACAGCATGGTATGCAAGAAAACAATCAACAAAACAATCCCCGCCGTGATTTTTTAGGTACAGTGGCAACAGGTGCGGCATTAAGTTTGGCCGCAATGGCAAGTCCGCTAAATGTATTTGCCGGTGCAGATAAAAATCCTAACCCTGCTGATGCAGATCAATGGTTCGATACGATCAATGGCAAACATCGTGTTGTATTCGATGCAACACAACCACACGAAACAATGCCTTTTGCCTGGCCCAGAGTTTTTTTAATGACTAACCAGGCAACCGGTTCATCAGAAAAGGATTGCAGTGTGGTAGTGGTATTGAGACATAATGCTATTCCTTACGCATTTGAAGACAGACTTTGGGAACAATACCCATTGAGTGATGTATTTAAAGCAGAAGATCCAACTACCAAAGCAGCCACCAAAAAAAATCCATTCTGGAAGCCGGAACCAGGTAAGTATAAAATTCCCGGGTTTGGTGCTGTTCAGATTGGCATTAATGAATTGCAGTCAAGTGGTGTTATGTTTTGTGTATGCAATGCAGCGATGACAGTTTACAGTGCAGTAATGGCCGGACAAATGGGCAAGAAACCAGAAGATGTATTAAAAGACTGGACAGCAGGTGTGTTGCCGGGTGTTCAAATAGTCCCTTCTGGTGTATGGGCATTGGGTAGAGCACAGGAACATAAGTGTGCTTATATTTTTGCAGGTTAGGTTAGTTTCATCATGATCATAAAACAAATGCAGGTGATCAATTCATCTGCATTTTTATTTTACAGAAGTGATGATAGGAGGATAAGGTCCATACTTATGTTGCAGCTCAGTAAAACTATCTGCATACGGACCAAACGGAAAATCCACTGATTTCTTTTTTATATCCGGCCAGTCTTGTGCAAATTTTTTCTCTGGTCTTGGTTGCGAAGCAATAAAAGCAGCCACATCCCATGCTTCTTCATCTGTAAGTTGCGGGTCTTTATACGTTATACCATAAGGCATATTAGATTTTATAAAACCAGCCAGTTTGCTGATGCGGTATAATCCTGCTGCATTGTTATAACTATGTTCGCCCCACAATGGAGGATAGATGTATTCAGACGAATCCCATTGCAGCTGTCCTTCACCATTTAAACCGTGACAACGCTGGCAAACTGCATCATAAACAATTTTTCCTTTTGCAGGGTCAGCGGCTCTTGATAAATAATTTAAATCTTTTGTGCCGGCACCAACTGGTTTAGTGCCATGCGGAACATTATTACCAAGCCATTTTAAATACGCTACCATCGCTTTCATTTCTTTGGAATTGCTGTCAATGGTTTTACCATTCATACTTCGTTGCATACAATCATTTACCCTGAACTCGATTGATTCAACAATACCACTTCTTGGACGAAAGGTTGGATATATAGAAGCTACTGCTGAAAAACAATTTCCAAAAGGTTTGGTGCCGGCTTCAATATGACAGTTCTGGCAATTCATTCCATTGGTGATGGCTGCTATTTTTCCTTTGGGACCATAATAGTATGCTGTATTCGCTATCAGGTCTTTTCCATACCTTATCAAATTTCCTTCCTCGTTATATTGCAAAGCATCTGTTTCGGGAGCCTGCCACTCCTTTGTGGTTGACTGACCGGAGTTGTTAAATGAAATCATATTTTCTCCTGCTACTACTACTGTAAGCAGGAAAAGTATGCAGGGAATCCAGTTATATCGTACAAATTGAAACATGGTTGGTTCAGAAATATCAAGTTACATTTTTCTGACTGCATTAAAACGAAAGAATAATTTTTATAACTGGAACACTGGTTTATTTTTGAAAAAATTTTTATTTGCTTCAGTTGTTTTACCAGGACGAACTAAGAGAAGCCGGTTGTGATGAAGCCGGGAGAGGCTGCCTGGCCGGGCCTGTATTTGCCGCTGCAGTTATGCTGCCTGAAAATTTTCATCACCCCTTATTAAATGATTCAAAGCAGGTAACTGAAAATAACCGTAATGAGTTAAGATTATATATTGAAGCAAATGCTAACTCTTATGCAGTGGCTATGGTGGATAATGATGAGATTGATAAAATAAATATTCTGAAAGCATCCTTTAAAGCCATGCATCTTGCCATTGAACAATTGAGCAGTAAACCACAATTATTACTGATTGACGGTAATCGTTTCATAAAATATAAAAGAACACCTCACAAGTGTATTATTAAAGGAGATGCAAAATTTGCTTCCATTGCCGCTGCCAGTATTCTTGCAAAAACATACCGGGACGAATATATGCTGAGACTTCATGAAGAATTTCCACAATACGCCTGGAACACCAATAAAGGTTATGGAACTGAGGTACATAGAAAGGCAATAGAATTATTGGGTATTACTCCTTATCATCGTAAAACGTTTAGTCCTGTATCAGACCAGGCAGAGCTTTTTTAATTTTTTTCTCTTTTGATTAAACCCTGATACACCATTCAGGTCTTATTTCCGTTACTTAAAAATGTAAACCAAAAAACATAACCATGAAACTCAAATTTTTCTTTGCCACACTTATCCTTGTAGCCTTTGCTGCTACTTCTGCCAATGCACAGGTTCGTAAACATGCTCATAACCAGAGAGAGCGGGTTAAGCAAGGTGTAAAAAGCGGTGAGCTTACTAAAAAAGAAGCTAAAAATTTAGCACAGGATCAAAAAGAAATTCACAAAGACATTAAAGATGCTAAAACAGATGATGGTAAGATAGACAAACAAGAAAGAAAAGAAATTCGTAAAGAACAAAAACAGGAAAGCCGTAATATCTATCGCAAAAAACATAATGCCAGAGACAGAGGTTAAGATACATCCATTACTATAAAACTAAATCGTTCCGCCAATAGGTGGGACGATTTTTTTATTCCGCCCATTCACCCAATCCCTCTCTCGTAACAACAGGTGTATCTCCAGTACAATCAATAATAGTGGAAGGAATAATACCCCCTATTCCGCCATCCACTACAATATCAACCAGGTTTTTAAATTTTTCATATATCCATTCGGGGTCGGTATATTCTTCAATCATTTCTCCCGGTAATGATGCACTTAAAATTGGATGACCCAATTGTTCCACTATAGTTTGTGCAATGATATTATCCGGCACCCTTAAACCAATGGTGTCTTTTTTACTTTTCAGGATTTTTGGCACTTCTTTACTGGCAGGTAAAATAAAAGTATAAGGGCCGGGTAAATAATTTTTTAATAAACGAAAGATTGGTGTAGAGATGGGCTTGGTGTATTTGCTCAGATCAGATAAATCATGACAGATAAAAGATAACTGCGCTTTAGATGGATCAACCTTTTTAATGCTGCAAATTCGTTCAATAGCTTTTTGCTGAAAAATATCTCCACCCAATCCGTAAATCGTATCGGTTGGATAAATAATAACACCTCCGCTTAATAAACAATCGGTAATTGTTTTTAAATATCTCAGTTGGGGATTTTGCGGATGAAGATGAAGTAGCATAGCATTATAAAAGTAAAACTAAAATCAATGTAAAGTTTACATACCAAAGTCATTATATATTTGCTGTCAAATTCTGACATTTCGTTATCAGTCTGTTTTTATCTTTATATTTATTAAGACTATGAAATTAACAACGATTGATACTTTTGATATTATTAGTGCTGCTGATTTTCAGCAGCATTATTATAAACCAGGTAAGCCGGTTGTAATAAAAAATTTATCACACAACTGGCCTGCATTTCAAAAATGGAACTGGGATTATTTTATTGATATAGTTGGCAGCAAAGAGGTAGGTGTTTATAATAATATTAAAAGCGATGCGTACACCCCGGTTAATAAAGCCGATGGTTACATGAAATTTGGCGAGTATTTACAGCAGGTAAGAAAAGGGCCTTTGGAACTCCGCATTTTTCTTTTCAACATTTTTCAGCATGCACCGCAGCTCATCAATGATTTTACCTGGCCCGACGAACTGATGAGTGGCTTTGTAAAAAAGTTTCCGATGCTTTTTGTTGGTGGCGGGGGTTCTATTACGCATATGCACTACGATATAGACATGTCGCATATTTTGCATACTCAGTTTGCAGGAAAAAAATGTGTACTGTTATTTCCCTACGAAGAAAGAGCCAGGTTGTATCATAAACCATGGGAGGTATTATGCATTCCCAATTTTGCCCACTACCGGGAAAAATTTGATTATGAAAATTTTCCTGCTACCAGACTGGCGAGAGGATATGAAGCAATATTAGAGCATGGTGACACATTATTTATGCCTGCAGGGTACTGGCACCATATGGAATATATCGATAGTGGTTTTGCTATGAGCTTAAGGGCTCTTCAATCATCCATGTCCGGAAAAATAAACGGCGTGTGGCGGTTATTTGGGATGCGAAACATTGATACTTTAATGAAAAAAACAGTTCCCGGGTGGTGGTATAATTACAAAAAAGAAAAGACCTTTGCAGCAGCGAACAAAGAATTATTTTTAGTTGGATAAATTTTTTAATTTAGAGGGATACTTGCATATATGAACCAGAGCGTTTATTTTTACCGTCCTTAACGAACACGCCTCATATTATTCTCCAATTTCCCAATTTTCAACCTCCAATTTCCATATCAGCATTAACCGATTGCTTATTAAAAGGACTTAATGAATTGGAAGTTAACATACCGGGCTTATCACTTAAAATCAATACTACTATTTACCAGTCTTGTGGTAATGCAAATCGTTTATAGTACTGGCATTAAGCAATTACAGGATATCTCCATTTCAAAAAATAAAAATAGTATAACCATTAGCTGGTCAGCACCTGCGCAGCAGCCCGACGTATATTATGAAATTGAAAAAGCCGGCCAGGATAAAATATTTAAAACTGCCGGTATCCTTTTTCCAGGCAAAGATGATGTAAACAGAACCGGTTTTTCTTTTAAAGATAACCTTAAACATATTGGTTCAGGTAAGATCATTTATTACAGAGTAAAACAGGTAAATACGGATGGCACGGCCAGTTACAGTCTCATAAAAGCTATTGATCTGAATAGTAATAAAGTGATAAACATTGGAGAAACCGTTCTTCTCTATAATAATGTACACAGGTACTCTTATCCCTCAGAAAAATGTAGAAGTGATAACAATACAAAATACATGATGGCAGGAATTTTGAGGTTAGGTTATAATCATTTCACTTGTAGTTATAACAAAACATATCGATCGATATAATCTCTTTTGTGGTTTCAGAGGTAAGCAAAGGGCTCCGATGTCTATCGGGGCCTTACTTTTTTAATAAAAAAGCCTCAGCAATTGCTGAGGCCAATATAGCAGGGCTTAATAAATATTATTTGATTACCCAGTTTTCGTTTCCTTTAAGCAATTTATCCAAATTTCCTTTTCCTTTTGTAGCCTGTACTTCCTCAATTTGCATTTGCATCACATCTTCATAACAAGCTCTTTCTGTTTCATAAAACACGCCGAAAGGTCTTGGCAAGTGTCCGTCTTTTCTTGGATTATCGAATAAACGAACTAATATCTGGGCTTTGTAAAAATCTCTTTCATCGTGCACCCATAATTCATCCACAGAACCTCCATTTTCTAAATCGACAACAACGGGAGTAAAGCCATCCAGTTTAATGCCTTTGTTTTTGTTAGCACCAAAGATCAACGGTTTACCATTTTCCAGGAAGAGCGTTTCTTCCGGCTTAGTTCCTTTTTCAGTGAAGATTTCAAAAGCTCCATCGTTAAAGATGTTACAGTTTTGATATATTTCAAGGAAAGAAGCTCCTTTATGATTGTTAGCACGGGTAAGCATTTCCTGTAAATGCTTTGTATCCCTGTCCATGCTTCTTGCTACAAAAGTTGCATCAGCTCCCATTGCTAAAGCCAGAGGATTAAAAGGATGATCAATACTTCCAAAAGGAGTTGATTTGGTAATCTTATGTTCTTCGGAGGTAGGAGAATATTGTCCTTTTGTTAAACCATAAATCTGGTTATTAAACAAAAGAATATTGATGTCAAAATTTCTCCGGATCAAATGAATGGTATGATTTCCTCCAATACTCAAACTATCTCCATCACCTGTTACCACCCATACGCTTAATTCAGGTCTTGAGGCTTTTAGACCTGAAGCAATGGCTGTAGCTCTTCCATGAATGGAATGCATGCCATAAGTGTTCATATAGTATGGGAAGCGGCTACTACAACCAATACCTGAAATAATAACGATGTTTTCTCTTGGAACACCAATGGAAGGCATTACTTTTTGCACCTGTGCCAGAATGGAATAATCACCACAACCTGGGCACCAGCGTACTTCCTGGTCTGTTTGGAAATCTTTTGCGGTTAACGGAGCTGTTGTTACCTGGGACATTGATTATTTTATTGGATTAACATTTATTAGCCTTCAAATTTCGCTATAAATCATCAATTATGGAAAATCATTTTGGTTGATTTTTTAATTCTTCCCAATATTCGGCCGCCCGGCGGGTGTGTGGTATAACAATTGTGCCACCAACAATATTTGCCACAGCAAAAATTTCATACATCTGATCAGTATTAACTCCCAGCTCATGGCATTTTCCAAGGTGATATTTGATACAATCGTCGCAACGAAGCACCATACTGGATACAAGTCCCAGCATCTCTTTTGTCTTTTTATCAAGGGCCCCATCTTCATATGTATTTGTATCCAGGTTCCACAACCGTTTCATTACAAGATTATTCTTGCTTAAAATCACACCGTTCATTCGCTGGCGGTATTCATTAAATTCTGTAATTAAAGACATGCTTTTCAGGATTTTGTGTAAATGTATTTATTTCTTGTTTACTTAAAAATATGTCCATTAACATTAGTGGTAAAAAATTATATGGCTAAACATTATAATTTCAAAGATTAAAAATATAATTTTGCCTCATCCACTCATTCTGAAAATCCGCCCTATTTATTTTCACTACCTGTAAGACCAGCTAAATCACATTAGTTTTTCTATTGCTGTTTTCAATTTCCTGAAGAAATTCCCATACAGTATCCTCTTTGGATAATCCGTATTATTAATTCCCGACTGAAAACAGAAACCGATGAAAAAAATTTTTCGAAGTAGGCATTTAAATACTCCAAAAAGAAAGCTAATAATATTAGCAAAATCAATAGCTTAGCTTTTTAAACCAGTTAAGTTATGTTCAAGGGTACTAACATTTTGGAGTTTGCCAAACAGTTTGATACAAAGGAT
>JACQDV010000003.1 GCA_016200915.1 Sphingobacteriales bacterium | reverse complement strand
TAAATCTTGTCGAAATTTGTTTTGAGGTTGTGCATTGAAAAAATTTAAGCACTTTTTCTAAGCAAATACTGTACTGTATTGGCTTTTATGCATAACCTCTTTTTTCACATATTCACATTTTTCTAATCGCACAACGGGTTTAATGTAATCTTATTCGCCCCATATATTGTCTTTGCCCTCTAACCACAACTTCACTAAATCGGTAGTAACAGATTTTGGTCTTTCCAATGGAAATCCTAATGCCCTGTCCCAACATAAACTTGCCAATACACCTAATGCACGGCTTACAGCAAACAATACCGTGTAATACTCATATTCAACCAAACCAAAATGTACTAACAATGCTCCGCTGTGTGCATCCACATTAGGCCATGGATTTTTTATCTTACCCATTGATTGTAAAATGGGCGGTACGGTTTCATAAATATTCCAAACCGTTTGCACTAATTTATCATCGGGCATATGTTTTTTACCAAACTCCATCTGCGCTTCAAAACGTGGATCGGTTTTTCTTAACACTGCATGTCCATAACCGGGAACTACTTTTCCTTCACTCAATGTTTTCTTAACATATTCAGCAATTTGTTCTTTGGTGGGGAAATCTGTTTTTAATTCTTCCTGCATTTCATATATCCATTTGATCACTTCCTGGTTTGCTAATCCATGTAAAGGACCAGCTAATCCATTCATTCCTGCAGCATAACTTAAATAAGGATCACTTAAAGCAGAACCAACTAAGTGTGTGGTATGAGCCGATACATTTCCACCTTCATGATCGGCATGAATGGTCATATACAAACGCATCAGTTCTTTAAACTCTTCGCTTTCATAACCCAGCATATGAGCAAAGTTGCCCGACCAGTCTAACAAACCATTGGGCTGTATATGCTCGTTGTTCTTATACTTACGGCGATAGATATAAGCTGCAATCCTTGGGAGTCGGGATAAGAGCACCATGCTGTCATCAAAAATGGGCAGCCAGTAATCTTTCTTATTTAATCCTTCGCCATATTTCTTATGAAAATAACTTTCTGTTTGTAAAGCCATCACCCCTACCACAAACATCGTCATTGGGTGAGTGCTCACGGGCAATGCATCAATGGCTTCAAATACATGTGTGGGCACATGGCTTCTTCTTTGCAAAATGTCGGTTACATGGTTGGCTTCTGCTTCATTAGGTAACTCACCTACCAGCATTAAATAAAATAAACCTTCGGGTAATGGTTCGGAGCCACCGGGAGCTTTTGGTAGTTTATCTCTTAATTCAGGAATAGAATAACCACGAAAACGGATTCCTTCCTGCGCATCTAACAAAGAGGTTTCTGTAACCAAACCCGTCATACCACGCATGCCCTGGTATATCTGGCTGAGGGTAACTTCACCAATTACTTTATTTCCGTGTTCTTTAAGGAGATCTTTAATTTCGGCTGCAACTGAATCAGCTTTGGCTTTAAACCGGTCTTTTAATATGCCCATGACAAGCGGTATTTAGCTTTAAATGAATGAAGGCGTAAAGTTATTGATTCGATGTTAGTACAACAAAACTGGAGCAACAAAGTTTGTGTAGTTAACGATAAATTATTTGAGTGCACGCCAATACAGCCAAAGGCAGATGCCGGCAAACAGAATATCCGGTGCCCAGGCTGCTAATAAGGGAGGCAAATTACCGTTAGTAGAAAAAACTGTTGAGAATTTATTAAGTACTTCAAATGATACTGCGAGGGCAAGTCCCATGGCCAGGTGCAACCCACTGCCACCTCTTACTTTTCGGCTGGCAACAATGCCTCCCATCAGTGTAAAAATGATTACGGCAAAAGGAATAGAATCCCTTTTGTATCGCTCCACCATGATAGTGTTTAATCCTTCCGCCCCCTTTAATTCTTCCCGTTTAATATAAGAAGTCAATTGTGGTGTGGTGAGTTTGTCTTTGAGGTATTCATCCTTTTTCAATTCAGCCGGATAAAAAGCAAACATCATTTTTTTATCTTGGGAAAGCTGAATATCTTCTTTTAATCCATTAATATTCCGTTCAACAACATTGAGCAGCTTCCACATTTTAGCAGCAGTATCCCAGCTAATATTATCTGCCCTGAGGTTATACACTACATTGTTACCTTTTATTTTTTGCAGGTAAAAATAAGTCCCTGTTTTAATGGTGGTATCATAGCTTCTCATGCCTGCATACGTAAAAGAATCAATGCGAAAATGAAGGTCTGTCAATGTAGAGAAACTTGGGCGGTTAGGATCAGGATTAAGCCGGTCGAGGTACTGCACATAAAAATCGGTACGAACATAATTGGCTTTGGGAATAACATAGCGGTTACCAAACCATAATAATGCTCCTAATAATATGCCGCCAATCAAATATGGTTTTAAAAAACGGTTAAAGCTTACACCACCGCTAAGAATGGCAACGATCTCTGATTTGACAGCCATTTTGGAAGTAAACCAAATCACCCCAATAAATACAAATAACGGAAAGATGAGTGCAGCAATATGCGGAATGAAACCGATGTAGTATTTAAAGAATATTTCTTTGGCCGAAAGATTGGTCTTTACAAAATCATCAGTTTTTTCACTGATGTCAATTACGGTGGCAATAACCGTTAAGGCAGCCACAATAAAGAATACCGTGGTGAAAAACTTTTTTAATATGTACCTGTCTAATTTCTTCAGCATAAGAATGGGCACAAATGTAATTGAAAACGGATGGATGAGGAAAACGGTTGTGTGAAGATGATGTGAAAGCGGAACCTTTAACCTGTCAGGTGGCATAGAGATGTTTAAAGTTAAAGACTCTATGCGCCACCTCACAGGTTAATATCACAACCTTGTCTGCAACCTCACTACCATCTCATTTTTCCAGCTTAAAAAATCTCCGGCTATAATATGTTTTCTTGCTTCACCTACTAACCATAAATAAAAAGCAAGATTATGAACACTGGCAATGGTTAATCCCAATATTTCTTTTGCTTTTATCAAATGACGAACATAGGCTTTACTGTAATAATTGCTCATTGGGCAATCAATACCATCATCAATCACACTAAAATCATGTTCCCATTTTTTATTGTCGATATTGATAACACCTTTTGTAGTAAAGAGCATGGCATTGCGTCCGTTTCGGGTGGGCATTACACAATCAAACATATCAATACCCATGCTGATGCATTCTAAAATATTCCAGGGTGTGCCCACTCCCATTAAATAACGTGGTTTGTCTTTAGGCAAATGGTCGCAGCACCAATCGCATATTTCATACATCACCGGTTCCGGTTCGCCCACACTTAATCCGCCAATGGCATTACCGGTAGCTTCTTTGCTGCTGATGTATTCGCAGGATTGTTTGCGCAGGTCTTTAAATGTTCCACCCTGTACAATAGGGAAAAGATTTTGTGTGTACCCGTATTTTGGTTGTGTGCTATTAAACTGATTGAAACATCGCTCTAACCAGCGATGCGTCATTTCCATTGATTTCCTGGCATAATTATATTCACTTCCGCCCGGCGGACATTCATCAAAAGCCATCATTATATCAGCTCCAATTGTTCTTTCAATATCCATCACTCTTTCCGGTGTAAACAAATGCCTGCTGCCATCAATATGACTTTGAAAGGTTACTCCTTCTTCTTTAATCTTTCTTGTTCCGGCTAATGAAAAAACCTGGTAACCACCACTATCTGTTAATATGGGTTTATGCCAGCCATTAAATTGATGTAAACCTCCTGCTTTCTCCAATACTTCCAGTCCCGGACGTAAATACAAATGATAAGTATTGCCTAAAATGATTTGTGCTTTTACTTCACTAATCAGTTGTTGTTGTGTAACAGCTTTTACGCTACCCACCGTTCCCACCGGCATAAAGATGGGGGTTATTATTTCACCATGATCGGTTGTAATTTTTCCGGCTCTTGCTTTGGAGTTTGTATCGGTCGTTTGCAGTTCAAAAGATAATGAAGCCATAATTAGCTGCTGGCTATTAGCTGTTAGCGGCAAGCCTTTCTATTTTTCTGTTTATAATTTTCATCTTATTCACACTCACCATTCACTATTCACCACTCACTGTTTCCTCAACTTACTTTATTTTTGCCGCATGATGCCTTTACCCTGGCAGGAAGTGCTGTTTTATACTTTCTGCTTAGTAACACTAATTCAACTGCTTTATTACCTGTTTTATTTTAGCCGGCTGGCTTTTTATAAACCAAGTAAAAAAGAGAGCTCACAGCAACACCCGGTTTCTGTCATTATCTGTGCACGGGATGAAGCGGCAAATTTAGCCAAAAATCTCCCGGTTGTATTACAGCAGGATTATAAAACTACACATGAAGTAATTGTGGTGAATGATAATTCCTACGATGACTCCAAGTATGTGCTGGAATATTTAGCCAAACCATTTAAACAATTAAGAGCCGTAGAACTGGTACAGGAAGCTAAACTGATTCCCGGCAAAAAGTTTCCCTTATCAATGGGAATCAAAGAAGCTAAACATGAAATTGTATTGCTTACTGACGCAGACTGTAATCCTGCGTCGGTAAACTGGGTAGAAAAAATGCAGGAAGGTTTTTATAATGGGAAAGAAATAGTATTGGGTTACGGACCTTATGAAAAGAAACCGGGATTATTGAACAAACTCATTCGCTTAGAAACATTTCATACAGCTCTTCAATATTTCTCTTACGCCTTAGCTGGTAATGCGTATATGGGTGTGGGCAGAAATCTTTCCTATAAAAAAGAATTATTCTTTCGCAACAAAGGCTTTAGTGCACACAATCATATTCCCGGTGGTGATGATGACCTTTTCATTAATACAGTTGCCAACAAACATAATACTACTATTATAATAGATAAAGAAGCATTTACTTATTCCGAACCAAAAGAAACATGGAGTGACTGGATGCGTCAAAAGACAAGACATTATTCAACCGGTCGTTACTACAAGGGCAAACATAAATTTTTACTCGGTTTATATTCTTTTACACAGTTCATCTATTATCCTTTGTTTATAACCTGTCTTATATTTTTCGACTGGCGGTTTGTGCTGGGAGTTTTTGGATTCCGGTTGATATGGCAATTCATCATCCTCAGCAGAAGTATGAATAAGCTGGATGAAAAAGATTTGTTGTGGGTGATTCCGTTTTTTGATATTTGGCAAATGATTTACTATATTCTTTTCTTACCGGCTGTGTGGAAGAAACCAAAACCGTATTGGAATTAAAAGGAATAATGAACACCGAACAGGGAATAACGAATATCGAAGGCGATAAAATTTCATCATTCATCATTCCTTGTTCAATATTCGATATTTATCTCAATGGAAATACTATTAAAATATTTTTCTGATTTTACTGAAGAGCAAACAAAACAATTTGCTGCACTGGGTGATTTGTATAAAGAGTGGAATGAAAAGATAAATGTGATCTCCAGAAAAGATATTGACAGCCTTTATGAAAAACATGTACTGCATTCATTAGCCATAGCCACACAATTTGATTTTGCTCCCGGAACTGAAATTATTGATTTAGGAACAGGTGGCGGATTTCCCGGCATCCCATTGGCCATCTTTTTTCCTGAAGTTAAATTTCATTTAGTGGATAGCATCGGTAAAAAGATAAAAGTGGTGAATGAAGTATCCTCTGCTATCGGTTTAAAAAACCTTACTGCCCAACACACCCGCATAGAAGATATTAAAGACCGCAAGTTTGATTATGTGGTAAGTCGTGCTGTTGCTCCGCTTAAAGATCTATGGAAATGGAGTCGTCCTTTGCTGAAGAAGAAAGTTGGCAGTTTACAGTTGACAGTTGACAGTAAAGAACCACAAACCACAAACTACAAACTACAAACCGGCCTAATATGCCTGAAAGGCGGTGACCTCGCCATAGAAATTCATGAAAGCGGTCTTAAGCCAATGGCCTGGGGGCTGGAACAATTATTTGAAGAGCCTTTTTTTAGAGAGAAATACTTACTTTTTATCCCGTTTCGTTAAAAATATACCGCTTTGTAGTATTGTTTGGCCTTTCATTTTATTTCATCTTTGTACCGATGAGTAATTTAAAAGTTTGCATAGTTGAAGATAATCCGCAGATTCAAAGTCTGCTTGAACAGATTGTTCAAATGAATGGGGAGTATGAATGGCTGGGGTCATTTTCAACTGCAGAAGATGCCATCATGAAAATTCCGGTGTTAAAGCCCAATATTGTTTTAACCGATATTAATCTTGGTGATGGTAAATCGGGGATTGATTGTGTGAGAGAGGTAAAGGCAAATCATCCTGAGATACTTTTTATGATGTGTACTGTTTACGAAGAGGATGAAAAGATATTTGAAGCACTAAGGGCCGGCGCCAATGGTTATATTTTGAAGAAAACAGCACCCGATAAAATGCTGGCGGCTATCAAAGAATTAAGTGAAGGTGGTGCACCCATGAGCAGCCAGATAGCCCGTAAAGTAGTAAATGCTTTTGCAATTCAGCCACAGGTAAAGGTGCAAACAACACAAGTTGAAAACAGCGCTATGGCCGAATTATCAAAGAGAGAGAGAGAGATACTGGAGATGATTGCTAAAGGAATGACGTACAAAGAAATTTCGGAACTGGTATTTCTGGCACCGGAAACCATTCGTAAACATGTGTACCATATTTACGACAAATTACATGTAAACAACCGTGTAGAAGCAGTTAATAAATTTTATGGCAGGTAATCGTTAAAAAAGGCCCTCGTTAATCTTAACAGGGCCAACTTTTTTTTGATTGTTTGATGATTGATTTTTTATGATTGTTTGATTGCTGAATTGTTTGATTGTTATTTTCAACTTTTATTTCCTCAACAATCAAACCATAAAACAATCAACTCACCAGTTCAATTCCAGCAAATTATTTCTCCGGTCAATATCCGCCATTTGTAAGGAAGGATCTATCTCTACTTCTTTCAGCGTAAGAATTTTTTTATCCGTTTCAATAATGTAGGTAGGATCTGTCCATTTCCATGCTTCATATACTTTGCGGGGAACGCTATTATCTTCATTCGGTTTCTCACCAAACATTAAATACATCGGTACATAATGTATTTCTTTACTGCCATCTTTGAATGTTAGTTGAACATCTACCGGCATCGGCATCAACCCTAAATTGCGCAGCCGGATTTTTGTTTTGCCGCCTTCCTCCCATAAACTGTCAATGGCATAGTTGATGGTTTTGGTGGTGTTGATCCAGTATTCTTTATACCAGTCTAATTGAATTCCACTCACTTTCTCAGCTACTCTTATAAAATCATTGGCATTAGGATGTTTGAATTTCCATTGATTGTAATATTCTATCAATACCTTATCCCTTGTTTCATTACCAATGATATAACCTAATTGTTCCAGGAACACAGCTCCTTTGCTGTATGCAGAACGTCCATACGCATAATTACTTTCAAAATGATCAGCATGTGTAGTTAATGGTTCAGCACGGTTACTTTTTGTTAATTCAAAATAGGCAAGGTAGCTGTCTTGCTGTGCAAAGTCAGTTGTTTTTTTAAGGTAAGCCATTACACGATCTTCTGCATATTGGGTAAAGCCTTCATCCATCCAGGAATATTCGCTTTCATTAGTAGCCAGCATTCCCTGGTACCAACTATGCATCCATTCATGAATAGCCGTACCTGTACCGCTTGATTTAATTAATGTGGACATTGGATATTCCATACCGCCATCTCCTCCATGCACAAATGAAAATTGTTTATAAGGATAAGTCCCGAATGTTTCTTTAATATAAGGATAAGCCATCACTGCACTATCAAGCATGGCTCTCCACTTATTAGTATCGGAAGTTGATTTTTTATAAAAGATATTAATAAGCGGACCGTCTTTCACTTGCTTTGATTCGTGTGCATAATCATTATCAGCGGCCCACATAAAATCATGCACATTGGGTGCAGTAAATATCCAGGTTAATTTATCTCCTGCGGGAAGGGTTACTTTTGTCCCCGGGGTTTCATATCCATAACCAATTTGATTGGCATTTTGTAAATAACCGGAACCACCGATTATATAGTTTTTATCAATAGTGATCTTTACTTCATAATCGCCCCACACACCATAAAATTCACGGGCCACATAAGGAGTAGGATGCCAGCCTTCATAATCATATTCGCAAATTTTAGGATACCACTGGCTCATGGAGTATCGCACTTTTGTATCGGCATTATCTCTTCCGCTTCTGCGTATTTGCAATGGAACCTGTGCATTAAACGCCACATCCAGCACTACTTTAGCAGCAGGTAGAATTGGTTTGGATAAATTCACCGCCAAAATTGTTTCTTCTTCTTTTATCAATTGCTCAACCCCATTGATCTTTAAAGAAGTAACTTGTTGAAAACCGATTTCATCTGGTTTTAAATTTAATATCCTGTCTTTAACCCTGCTATCCCAGTCACGAACATCGTTTCCATTTTTGTCTTTGCGAATAACCGTTTCACCCAGCTTACGGCTGCGGGTATCCATCATACTGTTGGGCTGAAAAGCATTCCAGTATAAATGAATAAAGAGTTTTTTTAGTGTATCAGGAGAATTATTAATGTATTCTATCTTTTCTTTTCCTGTAAACCGGTTAGTGGTCACATCCATATTTACATCAATGGAATATTTTACTCTTTGCTGCCATCGTTTGGTTTGTGAAGAAACAACACTTAACAACATGCAGCATGAAAGAAACAAAACAATGGTCTTCATAATTACCTATAGATTAAGAACGCAAATTTCAGCATATATAAAACAAGAAAAGGTTAACACAAAGAGAAATCTATTCTTTACCCGCTATCACCATCACAATCTCACCCTTCACTCCTTTTTCTTTAAAATAATCACATACTTCTTTTAAAGTGCCTCTTTTATTTTCTTCAAACTTTTTGGTGAGTTCACGGCTTACACAGCATTGTCTTTCTTCACCAAAGTATTCTATAAAATCTTCCAGTGTTTTTACCAGCCGCATGGGTGATTCGTAAATCACTATTGTTCTTTCTTCTTCAGCTAATTGTTTGAGTTTTGTTTGTCTTCCTTTTTTTAAGGGAATAAATCCTTCAAATACAAAACTGTTGATGGGCAAACCACTATTCACTAATGCAGGAACAAAAGCGGTAGCACCGGGTAAACATTCTACTTTAATATCATGCTTTACACATTCTCTTACTAATAAAAATGCAGGGTCAGAAATTCCGGGTGTACCGGCATCAGTTAATAGAGCCATTGTTTTACCAGCAGTTAACTGATCAACCAAATGCTGAACAATCTTATGTTCATTGTGCTGGTGATAAGGAGTGATGGGTTTTTGTATTTGATAATGATTGAGCAGCACAGATGAAGTACGGGTATCTTCTGCCAATATCAAATCAGCATTCTTTAAAACATCTATAGCTCTGAAAGTGATATCAGCTAAATTACCAATGGGAGTGGGAACGATATATAACATAGCTACGAGTGACGAGTTTTGAGCTTCGAGACTGCTTCTCACAACTCGTAGCTCATAGCTCACGGCTTGATTTAGTTAACGTTCACTTCAAAATATTCCATTACCGGGTTGGCCAATAATTTCTTACTGGCTTCTTCAGCTAATTGCTTTGCTTCATCCGCAGAAGTTGCTTCTAATTGCAACGTAATGTGTTTACCAATACGAACATCTTCTACATTCTTAATCCCCAAATTTTGTAATCCGCCCAATACAGCCTTGCCCTGCGGATCTAACAATTCTTTCAGCGGCATTACTTTTATCTGAACAGTATAGGTCATGCTTTTTGATTTTTGAAGGCCAAAGATAACACAACATAGGCAATGAACACTACGGGAAATGCTGCCCATTTGAAAATGATAGCAGCCACCACAGCAATACCCAGTAAGATGAATTTGGGCAAATTATTTTTAATACTGAAGTCTTTAAATTTCAACGCCATTAATGGCAATGTGCTAACCATTAACCAGCTCATCAATAAAATAACAGCATATAAAAACCATTTATTAAAGATCACATTTATCAAATCAAATGAATTATAAAATGCAATAAATGGCAAAGAAGCAACCATCAATCCTGCAGCGGGAATAGGTACTCCTTTAAATCCGTATTGCTGGGAGGCATCAATATTAAATCTTGCTAAACGATAAGCACCGGCCGCAGGAAAAATAAATGCCGGTAACAGCCAGGCAATAGAAACATCTAAACCATTATCCTGACCTGCAAAACTGATACGAAGCAATTGAAACAAAATCATTCCCGGAGCCACACCAAAACTTACCACATCTGCTAATGAATCTAATTGCTTACCCATTTCAGAAGTAGCATTGAATAATCTTGCCACAAACCCATCTAAGAAATCAATTACTGCAGCAATACCAATACAAATACAGCCCCAGGTAATTTTCTCAGGCAGTTGCTGATATACTAAATTATCATTGACGGAAACAATACTTTCTCCTGTTTGTAAAATGAAAATAATAGCGATGCAGCCAAATACCAAATTTAAAAGCGTAAAGAGGTTGGGGATTTGTTTCATTTCTTAATGTGATAATGTGATGATGTGATAATATGATAATATGATAATTTGATAATTTGATAATTTGAATGGATAGTCATTATCACATCAGCATATTATCTAATTAGCTAATTATTTTTTCATTAGTGCTTCGATTTCTTCAACAGTTATGGGAATATTTTTAAAAAGATCTTTATGACCATTCCTTGTTATCCAGATATTGTTTTCAATCCGCACTCCCATTTTTTCTTCCTCAATATAGATTCCTGGTTCCACTGTAAATAGCATTCCTGCTTTAATAGGCTCTGTTCTTGTTCCCAGATCATGCACATCAATTCCTAAATGGTGAGAGATGCCGTGATATAAATATTTACGGTAAGCCCTGTGTTCTTTGTCTTCATTTTTTACATCACTCTTCTTTAATAAACCAATCTTTAAAAATATCTGCGTGGCTTCCTCTCCTACTTTATCAGTGTAATCAACTATAGTGATGCCGGACTTCAATATACTTTTAGCATAGTCATGTAAATGCAGACAGGCGTTGTACACGGTTTTTTGTCTGCGGGTAAACTTACCACTCACCGGAACTGTTCTGGTTAAGTCAGCACAGTAGCCGCCATACTCAGCACCAAAATCCATCAGTATCAATTCACCATCTTTACACTCCTGGTCGTTACTCACATAGTGTAATGTTCTTGCTCTGTCGCCACTTGCGATAATGGAACTGTAAGCCGGGCCCGTTGCTCTTTGATTAAGGAAGGAATGAAATATTTCTGCTTCAATTTCGTATTCCATCACTCCGGGTTTAATAAATTTTAGCAACCGGCGGAATGTATTCTCCGTAATATCCACAGCCCTTTGCATCACTTCTACTTCTAATGCAGTTTTAATACCACGGAGTTCTTTCATTATTTTAGCAGAACGCTTATAGTTATGCACCGGGTAATGTTGTTTCATCATTTCTGCATAACGATAATCACGGACAGGAATCCAATTGGCTTTGCGGTCATTCTCATTTGTGTTGAGATAAATAGTATCTGCCAGATGAATCCACGTTTGCAAAGCTGCTTCTATTGAATCTAACCACATAATTGTTTCCATTCCTGAAATAGCTTTTCCTTCATTGGCCCCTAAGCGATGACCATCCCATTTTTCTTTTAATTCATTGGGACGAACCAACACTAATACTTCCCTATACTTTGGGTCCGGGTTATCGGGGAATAAAATCACCATGCTATCTTCCTGTTCAACACCCGAAAGCCAGTATAAATCGGAGTTTTGTTTAAAGCGGTGTAATGCATCGCCATTGGTGGGCAGTTCATCGTTGCTATTAAAGATGGCGATGGAATTCTTTTCCATCTTTTGTACAAAACGCTGGCGGTTTTGAATAAAGATCTCAGGATTTAAGGGAAGATATTTCATGTGGCAATTAATTAATTGAGACGGCAATTTAACTTGTTTTACTTAACAGCCTTCAACAAAATGGATGACACCCGTCTGAACCCCGACGCAGGAGGGAGTCTGGCGGATAACAAAGGAAATATTTACTTCTATTTGTCCGATAAAAAGTTCAACATTACACTGAACGTATCCCGCAAGTTTGCGGGAAGTGACAACAGAGGCTCCCGCTTTAATCAAAAGCTTGTCAACTAAAATTACCCTTGTGTTGTCAATTTTCTAACAAATAATCAAAATATCGGCAGCATTCTATAAAACATTGCAAACGGTTGCGGCCATCCAATCCTTTTTGATGGTTGATGAATGATTTTTAATAAAAAACGGGATTGATTGAATAGCAAAAACCGAAAAAACTAACACCTGTTTGTTGCGCATTTATTTTAGTAATAGCTTTGCCCCTCAACAAACACAACAGCAATTTATGTCGATTCCCACATTGATGATTCCAGCCGGGGAGCTGGTAAAACTGGGTTTACATATTTCAGCCAATATCCACTACCAGCTAAGCCCTGAAGAACTAACAGAACAAACACTACTGCGGGGCGAGGGAAAGCTAAACGATACTGGGGCACTCATCATTAATACCGGGAAATTCACCGGTCGATCTCCCAAAGACAAGTTTATTGTAAAGGACAACATCACTAAAAACAGGGTTAACTGGAACGATTTCAATATAGCTATAGAAGAAAAATATTTTCACCAGTTACACAAAAAGATGGGGGATTATTTACAGGGAAAAGAATTGTGGGTAAGAGATTGCCAGGCCTGTGCCGATGAACGCTATCGCTTAAACCTGCGGGTGGTAAATGAAAATCCATGGAGCAATTTGTTTTGCTATAATATGTTTATCCGTCCAACAGAGCAGGAGTTGGAAAACTTTAAACCGCACTGGCATATACTTCATGCACCTGGTTTTAAAGCGAATCCTGTGGTAGATGGAACCCTTTCTGAAAATTTTGCTATCATCAGCTTTACTCATAAAACTATTTTAATTGGCGGAACTGGTTATACCGGTGAAATTAAGAAAGGCATCTTTACTATTCTTAATTTCCTGTTGCCAGAAAAAGCTAATGTATTAAGCATGCACTGCAGTGCCAATATGGGTTGTGATGGTGATACAGCTATTTTCTTTGGATTAAGCGGAACAGGCAAAACCACCTTAAGTGCCGACCCTAATAGAAAATTAATTGGAGATGATGAACATGGATGGAACGAAACATCAGTGTTCAATTTTGAAGGTGGCTGTTATGCCAAAACAATTGACCTGAGTGAAGAAAAGGAACCGGAGATATATAATGCGATTCGTCCGGGTGCATTGGTGGAGAATATTTCTTTCTATGAAGGCACTAATAAAATTGATTTTAGCAGCAAAGCTATTACAGAAAACACAAGAGTAAGTTACCCATTACATTTTATCAGCAATGCGCTGGAACCATCCATAGGCAATACTCCTAAAAACATTTTCTTTTTAACGTGTGATGCCTATGGTGTGCTTCCGCCAATCAGTTGTCTTACACCGGGACAGGCTATGTACCAGTTCATCAGCGGTTATACAGCTAAAGTTGCCGGAACAGAAGCTGGTGTTACAGAACCCAAATCAACATTTAGTGCCTGCTTTGGTGCACCATTTTTGCCATTGCATCCTGCAAAGTATGCAGAGATGTTAGGCAAGAAGATGAAAGAAAATAATGTGAATGTATGGTTAGTGAACACAGGTTGGACAGGCGGACCTTATGGCATTGGTAACCGTATGAAATTATCTTATACAAGAGCAATGATCAGTGCTGCACTGGAAGGTAAACTGAGCAAAGTTGCTTTTGAAACCATGCCGGTGTTTGAATTGAATATTCCAAAAGAATGTCCAAATGTTCCGGTTGAAATATTAAACCCGGGAAATACCTGGGCCGATAAAGATGCTTATGATAATGCTGCTAAAAATTTAGCGCAGCAGTTTATAAAGAATTTTGAAAAATATACTTCGGGAGTTACTTCTGAAATATTGGAAGCAGCACCGAAGTTTTAAGTGGTCTTAAATCGATTGTTTGCTAAGGACAACAGCACCCCATCATTCCTGGTGGGGTTTTTTATTTTAGTGCTTTAACATATTTAATCGTAATGTTTAAAACCAATCCTGTTTCTTATAGCTGGCTTGCTGTTTTTTTCTATTAATTCCTTCAGCACTGTAAAAATATTTTCTATGTCTTTACTGTTTCTTTCGGTAGTCCTCCTAATGCCGCTTACTTCTTTTTCAAGTTTAGCAAGTTGCATTAATATTTCTTTATGGGTTAGTGCATACTCTCTGAGTTTTGTAAATACCCGGATTATTCTGATGTTCACCTCTATAGCTGTGTCACTGTTTAACACACCTGACAGCATTGCTACACCCTGTTCTGTAAAAGCATAAGGCAATTTTCTTGTACCACCCCAACTTGATGTCACATTTTGTGATATCAAGTTTTTAAACTCCTTTTCAGATAACTGGAACATAAAGTCTTTGGGGAAACGATTTAGATTCCTTTTGATGCTCTGATTTAAAACCCTTGTTGCTACTCCATACATTTCCGCCAGATATCTGTCCAACATTATTTTTTCTCCCCGTACCACATAAATCCTGTTCAGTATTTTTTGTTCTGCTACTAAGGCTTGTAATTCTTTCTTTGCCATAGTTGGTGATTTGGTTTACTAAAAGTGAAATACTGCATTCTCCATTACACATCAAAATATACTTTGCAGGAAAGAAGAAAAACAAAAATTATTCGTAACGCAATGCTACAATAGGATCCAGCTTGGCTGCTTTCAGTGCAGGATATAATCCGGCCAGCAATCCCACTACTGAGCAGGTAATAATTCCAATGAACACCCATGCCCATGGCATAATAAATCCTGTTTTAAATACAAATATTCCCGCCAGGTTACCTAATACTATTCCTAATAAAACGCCTATTAAAGCACCAATCAAGCAAATGAATATTGCTTCAAATAAAAATTGCAGGCGAATGCTGATTCGGGTTGCACCTATTGCTTTTACTAAACCGATTTCTCTTGTGCGTTCATTTACTGCTACCAGCATAATGTTCATCAATCCAACAGAGGCGCCAAATAAAGTAATCATACCAATTATAATGGCCGCTACGGTAACAAAGAATAAGAGGTTCTTAAATACTTCTACCAGGCTGTCGCTTTTATCAACATAAAAATTTTCTGAATCCTTTATGTCCAGTTTTCTTACTGTACGAAAGGCACCGGTGGCTTCACTAATAGCAGCATCCATCTGCTCAAAGTTTTTAACATTCACAGCCAGATTATAGGAAGGTGAATTACCTTCATAATTTCGCCGAACATTATTTACAGTAGTAATAAGGATATTATCCAGGCTTAATAAACTACTGGCCCCTCTTTCTTTTAATACTCCGATAATACGGTATGGTGCTCCATCAATTCGCACCACATTATTTACTGCCCGTTGAGCATTTCCATCAAATAATTTCTTTACAATATCGCTGCCGAGTATAATAACATTTCTTCCGCTTTCTAAGTCAAGGTTTGAAAAATTGCGTCCTGCATCAATCGTATATCCACTGCACAATAAGTAATTTTCGTCACCGCCTATTAAACGAATATTAGGGTTAGTTTTTTTCTCCCCGTAAAATACCTGTGCTATGCCCGTTCCAAATTTTGAAATACCCACTGCGGCAGGAAATATATAACGCTTCTTAAAATCATTTGCCTGTTCCCATGTAATAGGTTTACCGAGATTAGAAGCTTTTTCTCTTTGTTTACCTTTAGCTCTTTTCTTAAGATCACCACCTCCATCACCAAAACGGAATTGCCTTTCTTTAAATCGTATACTAAAGGTGTTGGAACCCATGATGGAGAAGTTCTCATACAAACTCTGGTTCATGGATTCTATGGCAGTAATAATGCCGATCAGTGCCATGATACCAAAAGCAATAATAGCCACCGTAATGCCGGTGCGTAACCGGTTAGAACGAATGGTGCGAAAAGCGATAGACAATATATCCCGGAACTTCATACAATTATTTCTGTCCTAAAATTAAAGGAAGCATTTTGCACAGGAAAATAAATTATACAAACGGAACACCCGTCTGAATGCCCCCCAACTTGTTGGGGGTAGTCTGGCGGGTAAAAGAACAATACGCCAATTCTATGTAACAAATAAAATGATGATTATTATTCAGAACGATGAAGTGAGTGACACAACTGGTGATGCCATGAAAAACTACAGCTGGCTATAAAATAAATTAAAGTATATGAAACCAATCCAGCAATAAAGCATTAGGGTACACACCCAACAGTATAATCAGCACGGCCGCTACTACCAGCAATGCTTTAAATCGTGGGTTTACATCAACGGCATTGGCATCACCTTCTTTAAAATACATGGCCTGGATAAGACGGAAATAATAATACACACTTACTGCCGCACAAAGCATAGCAGTAATCACCAGCCATAATAAACCGCCTGCTTTAATTGAGGACAGCACCATATAATATTTGGAAAGGAATCCTCCTGTTAAAGGAATACCGGCGAGTGATAATACAAATATGGAAACTAAAAGAGCTAATAATGGTTGCTGTTTGGCCAAACCGTTAAATCCTTCAAAGGTGAAATCTTTCATCTTGATCAGCACTGCGAAAATTCCAATGGTAGCTAAACAATAAGCAGCAGCATATAAAAGGATACCTTCTTTTGCAAAGGCATTAATTGAATAAACAGCAAACAACATAAAGCCTGCCTGCGAAATACTGGAATAGGCCAGCATACGCTTAACACTTTGCTGAAACACGGCTGTAATATTTCCGGCGACAAGTGTAGCAGCAATAATCAATGCTATGGTGTATTGCCACACATCGGTCATTCCTCCAAATGCATTTTCAAATAACCGTACAAATGCAATAAACCCTGCGGCCTTTACTACTGTCGCCATAAAAGAAGTGAATACAGTAGGCGCACCATCATATACATCCGGTGTCCAGAAATGGAATGGAGCAGCAGATACTTTAAATGCCAATGCAATGGCCATCAATATTACTCCTGCTGAGATCATAATATTTTCACTGGCTTTGCTAACGGAAGAAATCGTCAAACTGAATGTTCCGGTAGCACCATACAATAAAACAATACCGAGTAACATGATACCAGTTGAAAAAGATCCCATCAAAAAATATTTCAGCGAAGCTTCATTACTCTTGAGGTTACGTTTATCAGCGCCGGTTAAAATATATAATGGAATGGAGATGATCTCAATACCGAGAAATAACATGAGTAAATTATTATAAGAAGCAGCAATACCTACACCACACAGTACAAAAAACAACAAAGCAAAATATTCATAGGCATGATTACCCACTTTTTCAACAGCCGAGCCGGAAAGCAATACATACAGCAAAGTTGACAGCAGTGCAATGGTAACGAAGATCATTCCAAAACTATCAAACTGCAGCATGTTACCAATACTGTAGGCAAAAAGAAATTTATGATGCAGGTCAAAATAATTGGACACCAGTAAAACTAATAAACCGGTGATGGCAACATATTTTGCCTTGCTTTTGTCAGCAATAAATAATCCGCTGAACATCATCACAACACCCCAAACTGCAGATAAAACAATTACGTTCATATTAATACTTTGCTCTTTTCTTTATTTAAATATGCTCACCAGACTGTTTACAGATGCCTGTGTTAATTCAATCATTGGTTTTGGATAAACACCCATTGCAAATATCAACACCACAATCACCGCTAAAACTAATTTTTCATTCCAGTTAATATCCACTGCATTTGCTGTTACACTATTTGTATTTCCGTAAAATACTTTTTGAATCATATTTAATGTGTAGATAGCAGCGAGGATAATACTCAACCCGGCTATTACTGTGTACCAAACATTGAATTGATACAAACCATTAAACATTAAGAACTCTCCTACGAATGCATTTGTCAATGGCAATGATACGTTTGCCAATGCTATTATCACCAGCATGATCGCTAATGCAGGAGCTTTTTGTGCAATACCACCCAATTCACTCATTTTACGGGTTCCAAACTGGCGTTCGGTTAATTCAACCACTACCCACAATCCAATTATATTAATACCGTGATTGAACATTTGCACCATCACTCCCTGTATGCCTATACTATTACCGGCAAACAATGCCGCACACATTAATCCAATATGCGCTATAGAAGAATATGCTACGAGTCTTTTCAAATCATCCTGCACCATTGCAATACAGGAAGCATAGATCATTCCTACTACTGATAAACCAATAACAATATTATCATTTCCATGTGCAGCCTCGGGGAATAATGGCAATAACCAGCGTACTACTGCAAACAAACCCATCTTTACCATCACTCCACTTAACACCATTGTAGTGGCTGTTGGTGATTGTTCATACGTATCAGGCTGCCAGGTATGAAAAGGAAAGATTGGCATCTTGATCGCAAAGGCGAGAAAGAACATCCAGAATAAAATGCTCTGTGCCCTGTGACCAAAAGTATAATTGTACAGCGAAGCCATACTAAATGATTTCTCAGGATTGATATAATAGACATACAAAATACCAACCAGCATGATCAATGAACCAAGAAATGTATAGATAAAGAATTTAAAAGTAACCGGTATTCTTCTTTCACCGCCCCATTTGCTGCATAAGAAATATACAGGGATCAATGCTAATTCCCAGAAGAAGTAGAACAACAATAAATCAGTTGCTAAAAACACTCCCATCAATCCAGCCTGAGATAATAACATCAAACCAAAGAACTGATTGGAATCTTTATAAGTTGATTTGCTAGTAGCTATAAAAATAACAGGGAAAGCGATTCCTGTCAATAAGGTTAACATCCGACCCATACCATCTAATCCTAATGAGAATGATGATCCGAGATCAGGTAACCATTCTTTTGAAAAAACACTGTGATAATTATCCTGGTGCATTAAACTCCAAAGGGAAACAATTAAAGTTACCAGTGAAGCAACCAAAGCCCATGTCTTTACACTTTTTTCATTCTTAATAAAAAAAGCAGCCACACCAGTAATCAACGGAATCAATATTAATAGCAGTGCTAACATAATTTCCTTTCAAAAAATTACTTAATAAAAAATTGAACAACCATTAAAATGATCATTCCTAAAACCATCAGCAAAATATAGCTGCCCACCTGTCCGCTTTGCAATAAGCGTAACTGGCGGCTGGCATACTGTACACCTTCTCCAATACCATTTACAAATCCGTCAATACCTGATTTCTCAATAACGTTATTAAAGAATTTAGAAATAGCTTTTAAAGGTTTGCCAATGATGGCGTCATAAATTTCATCCACATACCATTTGTTGGCTAATACTTTTCCAAAACCACTTGCATCTTCCATCTCTGGTTTTTTGCTGAACCGGTTTACTGCATACAAAATAGCAAACAATGCTAAACCAACAGAAATTCCCATCAGCCCATATTCAGTGGAATGAGATAATGGAGTTCTCTCTTTTATCAATTTTTCAGAATCAGCAAATATGGGTGATAAGAAATTTTCTAATGAATGAGCATTTTCTGCAAACACTTTTGGTATGCCAACAAAGCCACCCACAACAGCCAGTATTGCCAGTACAATTAATGGTACAGTCATTGCCCATGGACTTTCATGAAGATGATGTTCCTGTTCTTCTGTACCACGAAAGTTTCCTAAGAATGTGGTAGCATATAGGCGGAACATATAGAAAGCGGTCATCATTGCACCGGCAACACCTAATATCCAATACACCGGACTTGCTTCATATGCCGCAGCTAATATTTCATCTTTAGAAAAGAAACCACTAAATGGTGGAATACCGGCAATAGCAATACAACCTAATAAGAAAGTAAGATGAGTGATGGGTAATTTCTTTTTTAATCCGCCCATGTTACGGATATCCTGTTCATGATGCATGGCATGAATAACAGAACCAGCTCCAAGAAATAACAACGCTTTAAAGAAAGCATGTGTCATTACATGAAAAACTGCGCCGGTGTATGCACCCACACCCAAACCAAGGAACATATAACCCAACTGACTTACTGTTGAATAAGCCAGTACTTTTTTAATATCATTTTGTTTGATAGCAATAGTGGCCGCAAAAATTGCTGTAGCTAACCCAACAACAGCAACTACCGTTTGAGAAACAGGAGCCAGTGTATACATTACATTGCTGCGTGCAATCATATAAATACCTGCTGTAACCATGGTAGCCGCATGAATTAAAGCTGATACGGGTGTTGGACCTGCCATCGCATCGGGCAACCAGGTATATAATGGAATTTGTGCACTCTTACCGGTAGCACCAACAAAAAGTAACAAGGTAATACCGGTTAAAATAGCTGTTGATTTGCCTTCTGCATTGGCAAACACTTCACCAAAACTTACTGAGCCAAATTGCTGTATTATCCAGAACACTGCTAACAAAAATCCTAAATCACCAATACGGTTCATGATGAATGCTTTCCTGGCAGCATTATTATAATCAGTATTCTTAAACCAGTAACCAATCAATAAATAAGAACAAAGTCCTACACCTTCCCAACCGATAAACATAATAACATAGTTGCCACCTAATACCAGCAGCAACATAGAGAAGACGAAGAGGTTGAGATAAGCAAAATATCTTGCATAGTGAGCATTGCTCTCTTCATGCATGTATGCAGTAGAATACAGGTGAATTAAAAAACCAACACCTGTAATGATCAGTAAGAATAAAGAAGACAAAGCATCTACCTGGAATTCAAATGGAATAGAAAGTTTGCCTGCAGTAATAAAGTCAAACAATTTTACTACATCATGATTACCTTCTTTCACACTCATAAAAAAGTAAACACTTACCACAAAAGAAGCCAGCAGAACGCCACAACCAACTATGCTCACCATCGCTTTGCTCAAAAAATTTCTCCCCAACCCATTGATCAAAAAACCGATCAGCGGAAGTAATGGAACCAACCAGATATAACTTAAAATATTACTCATGTATCAGAGAGCCTGATGGCTTTAATGTTTTAACCTGTTTAAGAAATTAATATCGATTGAATGCGTATTGCGGTACATCATCACAATAATAGCCAGTCCCACACTTACTTCAGCTGCTGCTACCACCATAATAAAAAATACAAACAGTTGTGCATCCGTACCCACTGTAGTCCCCGGTGCATTTGCTACTGCAGTAGCATAGTGCATTTTGGAAAAAGCTACCAGCAATAAATTCACTGCATTCAGCATTAACTCAATGCACATAAAAATGATAATCGCATTGCGTCGTGTTAATACACCTGCTACGCCAATACAAAACAACGTCAACGCAACATATATGTAATTATAAATCGGCATATGTATAATTTGAAAATTATTTAATCTCCTTTCTTTCCAATCACCACAGCACCAACCATCGCACTCAAAAACAACACACTGCTTATTTCAAATGGCAACACATATTCATTAAACAATGCTTTACCAAGATTTTCAATCAAACCAATATTTCCCTCTCCCATTTGTACCTGTTGTGTACCCGAACTTTTTAATGCAGCCACAAACACCAGCATTAAACAACCACCAGCTACTACACCCGCTACTTTCAACCATTTATTTTTTTGTGGTTCAGTATCAGTATTCAAATTCATTAACATGATGACAAACAGGAACAATACCATAATGGCACCTGCATATACAATCAGGTTAACGATAAATAAGAATTGAGCGTTGAGTAAAATATAATGACCGGAGATAGCAAAGAAAACCATGATAAGCCATAAAACACTATGCACCGGGTTCTTGCTCAGCACCACCATTAATGCACTGGCAATTGCTAAAGCACTCAAAAACCAAAACAATATTTCTGTAATGTTCATAAAAAATCAATAACTTAATTTCTCAATAGCTCAATTTCTCAATTGAGCTATTGCGTATTTGCTAATTGCGGCCTTTATTTTTTGCACGGTTGCCCAATGCTTTTTTATATCCTTCCGGATCTTCTTTCGGATGCGGAATTCTTAATTCCTCTTTACCATAAATGAAACTGGCCCGGTTGAAATTAGATGGTGCAAATGTTTCACTTAAATAAATTGCATCTTTCGGACAAGCCTCTTCACACAAACCACAGAATATACAACGCAGCATATTGATTTCATATTTAGCTGCATATTTTTCTTCTCTGTATAAATGTTCTTCACCGGGTTGTCTTTCTGCGCCTTCCATTGTTATCGCTTCTGCCGGACAAGCCACTGCACACAATCCGCAAGCCGTACAACGTTCACGGCCTTCCTCATCACGGTTTAAAATATGTAAACCACGAAACACCGGGCTGAAAGGACGCTTCTGTTCAGGATAATTAATGGTTGCCTTCTTTTTAAAAACGTGACTCATTGTAATGGCCATGCCTTTAAAAATTGCCGGCAAATAGAGCTTCTCCGCCAAACTCATTGGCTTTCTGTCAACCTGTTTCGCTCTTGATGTTAATGCTTGCATATTTAAATTCCTTATCGGAAATTTTTTATTTTATGTTTTCAGCGACATCAACACTATTTATCTTCTGTTGCGTCGCACTCTTGTACATTCACAATTCTACTCACCACTCACTATTCACAACTCACTTATTAAACCACAACACTACCGCTGCCGTTATCAGCATATTAACCAATGCAATTGGTAATAATGCTTTCCATCCTAAATTCATTAACTGGTCATAGCGGAAACGTGGAATGGTCCAGCGTATCCACATGAATATTAAAACAAAGATGATGGCTTTCGTAAACAATGCACCTACTCCAAGCAGTGTAATCCACCACGCATTGCCGTAAGCTGCTTCATTTATAAATGGAATATCATAACCACCAAAGAACAACGTTGACATTATCACACCACTGATGAACATATTGATGTATTCAGCAAAAAGATAAAAGCCCAATTTCATTGATGAATATTCCTGGTGATATCCAAAGTTCAATTCGTTTTCTGCTTCGGCTAAATCAAATGGTGTACGGTTACATTCAGCCAGTGCACAAATAAAGAATATTAAAAACCCTAATGGCTGATAAATAATATTCCAGGTATGATTCATTTGCTGTTCAACAATCACACTCAGTCTTAATGAACCAGTGATGAACATCAGTGCAATAATAGCAATCCCCATTGCCAGTTCATAAGAAATCATTTGTGAAGCAGCACGGAGGGCAGCCATTAATGAAAACTTATTGTTACTGGCCCATCCGCCAATCATAATTCCATATACACCTAAACTCACCACACCAAATACGAAGAGAATACCAATGTTTACATCAGCAATTTGCAGGTCAATGGTTCTTCCGGCTATTTCAAACTTTCCACCCCATGGAATAACAGCGCTGGTTAACATGGCTGTCATCATTGCTAACATCGGTCCTAGTACAAACAAAAACTTATTGGAAGTATTAGGAATGATCTCTTCTTTAAAAAATAATTTTAATCCATCTGCTAAAGGTTGAAACAACCCAAAAGGACCTGCACGGTTTGGACCTCTTCTGTCCTGCATAACGGCTGCCACCTTACGTTCAGCCCATGTGCTGTACATAGCGATACCCAATGCCACCAGCACCACTACTACAATCAGTACAAATTTTTCTATAATCAATAACCAGTCTATTGCTAATAACATGTTATGCATTGTTTGAATTAAAATCAGATGAATGTGCCGGTCCGGCTATTTTACTTAATTCAATTTCAGGTTTGTTTACTTCACTCACACTGTGAATATTCATCATCAGTTTAGGTGAATGCCCGTTCATTACTTCCACTACTGTTTCTTTCGGTTTCACCAGTCCGGGATATTTCCCCTGTGAAATAACAGAATGACGGCTGATGTCTGACAATCCTTCAATCACCCAATCACTGGCATTCTTCTTCTCAAAACGGCATTCATTACATATCCACCCGGGACCACCTTTGCTATTATCTTTTACTTCACCATATACATCTTTACGGGCAGTTACACGGAACACTTCATCACCACGCATCCACAATTGCACTTCACCACAACATTTATCGCAATTGCGATGAGCATCTACCGGCTTGGTAAACCAAACACGATTTTTAAAACGAAATGTTTTATCAGTTAATGCACCAACCGGGCACACATCAATTACATTACCGATAAAATCGTTATTCAAATTCTTTTCAATATAGGTGGCAATCTCTGAATGATCTCCTCTGTCTAACACACCATGCACTCGTTTATTGGTAACCTGGTCAGCAGTAAACACACAACGGTAGCAAAGAATGCAACGGGTCATATGTAACTGAATATATGGACCAAGGTCATGTTTCTTAAATGTTCTTCTGTTGAATTCGTATCTCGTTCCTTCTGCACCATGTTCGTAACTCAAATCCTGTAAATGGCATTCACCGGCCTGGTCGCAGATAGGACAATCTAAGGGGTGATTGATTAATAAAAATTCCACCACACCTTTTCTTGCTTCCTGTACTGCAGGACTGGTAATATTTTCCACAATCATTCCATCCATTACATTAGTACGACAAGACGCAACCAACTTAGGCATCGGTCTTGGGTCAGCAGTCGAACCGGCAGCCACTCTCACCAGGCAAGTACGACATTTACCACCACTATCTTTCAACTTGCTGTAATAGCACATTGCCGGCGGAACAACATCGCCACCAATTTTGCGGGCAGCATTCAGGATAGAAGTTCCCGGCTCCACTTCAATAGTGATGTTGTCGATTGTTACTTTAAATAATTTCTTTTCTTCAGCCATATAATCTCTTTGCGCAACTTTGCGAAGAACTCAGCGTTCTTTGCGGTTTATAAGTTATTTACTACTCTTTTGATGCCATCTTTTAATCTGACCACATTAAAATTCATCAGCAATCCCAATTTTACATTTGTCAGTTTCAGATAAGTTAATACCTGAGCAAGATGAACATCATTCAATGCTTCTACAGCTTTTATTTCAATTATCAATTTCTTCTCTACCAATATATCGCACCTAAACCCAAATTCTAATTTCACTTCTTCAAAAACCAAGGGTATTGGTTTTTGCTTTTCTATATTTAGTCCGGCCTTAATCAATTTATAACTCAAACACTCTTCATAAACCGATTCTAAAAGACCCGGACCAAGTTGTGAATGAACAGCTATTGCCTGTCCTATCACAATATTTGATATTTCGTTTTCTGTCATGATAAGAGGTTTAACCGCAAAGAACATAAAGTACCGCAAAGAGGCGCAAAGTATAGAACCTACGCCACTGGCACATGAATCGGGTCTGCATAATGACGCAAACCATAATTTTCTGTCAAACATTTATCCGGGTTCAGCACATGCCATTCAAATTCATCTCTAAAATGTCTTATCGCTGCTGCTACCGGCCATGCCGCTGCATCACCTAACGGACAAATAGTATTACCTTCTATCTTACGTTGAATATCCCACAATAAATCAATATCACTCATCTTACCTTTTCCGTTCTCAATATTCCACAATATCTTTTCCATCCATCCTGTTCCTTCACGACAAGGAGAACATTGTCCGCAACTTTCATGACGATAGAATCTCGCCAATGTATAAGTATTCTTAACCACACATTGGTCTTCATCCAGCACAATGAATCCACCGCTACCCATCATTGTACCTGTAGCGAAACCACCATCACTTAAACTTTCATAGTTCATGTAACGGGTTTCACCTTTAGCAGTTTTCAATAATAAGTTAGCAGGAACAATAGGAACAGATGAACCACCGGGAATACATGCCTTTAAACGTTTACCGTTTTTAATTCCTCCACAGTATTCATCGCTATAAATAAACTCTTCTACGCTGATGGTCATATCAATTTCGTAAACACCGGGTTTATTAATATTACCACAGGCAGAAATTAATTTTGTACCGGTTGAACGTCCTACACCAATTTTTGCATATTCATCGCCACCCAAATTGATGATAGGAACTACTGCCGCTAAAGTCTCTACGTTGTTTACCACTGTTGGGCAGCCATATAAACCTTTTACCGCAGGGAACGGAGGCTTTAATCTTGGGTTACCTCTTTTACCTTCTAATGATTCCAGTAAGGCTGTCTCTTCACCGCATATATAAGCACCGGCTCCACGTTGTACATAAATCTCGCAATTAAAACCGGTTCCTAAAATATTTTTGCCAAGCCAGCCATTGTTTTTTGCTTCAGCAATAGCTTGTTCTAATATGTCAACAATCCAGGCATATTCACCACGGATGTAGATGTACGTTCTGCTGCTGCCGAGTGCGAATGAAGAAACAATTAATCCTTCAATCAACAGGTGAGGAATGAATTCCATCAAATACCTGTCCTTAAAAGTTCCGGGTTCAGATTCATCGGCATTGCACACGAGATAACGGGGAACTCCTTCCGGCTTAGCAAGGAAACTCCATTTCATTCCCGCAGGGAACCCGGCTCCACCACGACCACGCAAACCGCTTTTCTTTACTTCTTCTGTCACCTGGTCGGGACTCATGGTTTTTAATGCCTTCTCCACACTACGGTAACCACCCTCTCTCCTGTACACATCATACAGGCGGATGTTTTCTACATGTGCTTTTTCTAATAATAATTTTTTACTCATCTAATATCTTCAGTTAGAATCTTAATTGTTTGCTACTGCATTCCTTCTGCACTCTTCAATAATCGCATCTACTTTTTCTTTAGTCAAATGCTCTTTATAATATTTACCTAGCTGCATCATTGGCGCATAACCACAGGCACCTAAACATTCTACTGTTTTCAATGTAAACATTCCATCAGCTGTTGTTTCACCCGGTTTAATGCCGAGCTTTTCATAAATGTATGCTACAATATTATCACTACCACTAATCATGCAAGGACCTGTTTGACAAACTTCAAATAGGTATTTACCAACAGGCTTTAAATTATACATGCTGTAGAAAGTAGCTACTTCATACACTTCAATTGGCTCAATACTCAATAAAGAAGCTACATAGTCCATTGCTTCACTGCTCAGCCATCCACCAAATTCCTCCTGCGCCAAATGCAATACCGGCAACAAAGCACTCTTCTGCTTGCCGTCGGGATAACGGGCAATAATTTCTTTTACCTCATTTAATTTCTTATCGCTAAACTGAATCGCCATTTATTTAAGTTATCTGTGTTCAATGTTTTCTTCACCTCATCCTCATTCCTTCTCCTGGAGGAGAAGGACGGTGCTTCATCACCAATCCAAACTTTTTGTTCTACCTCATCTTCATCATTTCATTACTCACCATATTGTCTCTCTGCAACTACTCAGTCAATAGCTAACTAAGTTCCTCCCCAACAAGTTGGGGAGACAGGGGTTATGTATCCATCTCTCCCGCTATCAAATTCAAACTACTCAATGTAACAATTGCATCACTCAGCATCGCTCCTTTTACTATTTCCGGATAAGCCTGGTAGTAAATAAAACAAGGCCTGCGGAAATGCAAACGGTATGGTGTACGTCCACCATCACTTATCAAATAAAATCCTAACTCACCGTTACCACCTTCCACACTCTGATATACTTCACCTTTTGGAATTTCAGTTTCACCCATGATGATTTTAAAATGCCATATCAATGCTTCCATCTTGGTATATACATCTTTCTTCTCCGGTAAATAATATTCAGGAGCATCAGCATGATACACTTCTGCTTCAGCACCTTTAAACTCCTGTACTTTTTTATATGCTTGCTCGATAATACTTAATGATTGCCACATTTCCTGGTTACGAACTAAATATCTGTCGTAACAATCACCGGTAGTACCAACAGGAATTTCAAATTGAAAATCTTCATAAGAAGAATAAGGTGTATGGACACGAACATCATAATCAACACCAGCTGCACGAAGATTAGGACCAGTGAATCCATAATTCAATGCTCTTTCTGCACTGATAGGACCGCAGGCAATCGTACGTTCCATGAAAATACGATTACGTGTAAAGAGGTTTTCAAACTCTTTCAGTACCGCAGGATATTCTCTTAAGAATTTCTCGAGTTTTTCAAACGCTGTATTTGTGAAATTGCGTTCAAAACCACCAATACGCCCAATATTAGTTGTAAGGCGGGAACCACATACTTCTTCATATATCTCGTAAATTAATTCACGGTATTGCATCACATACAGGAAACCAGTATAAGCACCTGTATCCACACCCACAATAGAATTACAAATTAAATGATCGCTGATACGGGCCAGCTCCATTATGATGATGCGTAAATAATCAACCCGTTTAGGAGTTTTAACACCCAATAATTTTTCGCAGGTTAAATGCCATCCCATATTATTAATAGGTGATGAGCAATAATTTAATCTGTCCGTTAATGGAGTAATCTGGTATAAAGGACGACGCTCAGCTATTTTTTCAAATGCCCGGTGGATATAACCAACAGTTGGTTCAGCAGACACAATTCTTTCACCATCTAATTCAAGAATATTCTGAAACACACCATGAGTAGCGGGGTGTGTTGGCCCCAGGTTCAATGTAGTTGTTTGTTTCTCTATTGAACCTTCCGGTAGTTTTATATGCGGATGCAGTACGTCAGACATTATGTTAATTGCATAATTTGAAAATTGCTCAATATCTCAATTCATTGCGCCATTGCGCTATTATCTAATTAGTTAATTATAGGTTCCACCTCTTCCAAACATCTCATCATCCTTATCCACTCTTGTCTGGTCTTCTAATGGAAATTCTTTGCGCATCGGGAAATAATCCATTTCATCTACATTCAACACTCTCTTTAAATTTGGATGACCAATAAAATTCACTCCAAAGAAATCATAGGTTTCTCTTTCCATCCAGTTAGCCGATTCGTATAATTTGGTAGCAGTAAATACATCCGGTTGTTCAATGCTGGTGAACACTTTAAAACGAATACGAATATTATCTGCCAAATTATGCAGGTGATAAACCACTGCTAATTCTCTTCCTTTATCATCCGGATAATGCACCGCCTGCAAATCAGTTAAAAATTGAAAGCGTAATTCAGCATCATCAAAAAGAAACTGCATCACTTTTAAATTCAAATCCTTTGGTGCTTCAAATGTGAGCATACCATAAGGCTCAGAAAAATTAGTGAGGGCATCACCAAATTTTTCAACCAACTTATTCTTTATATGTTCGTTTGTCAACATTTCAATTTGAAAATTTGAAAATTTGAAGATTTGATAATGGCTCAGGTTTCATTGGCACATTGCCGAATTGTCAAATTTTCAAATTACTGTATTCCGTAACTTTCTAATAAGGCTTTATAATGATCGCTATTCCTTCTTCTTAATGGTTCGTTATGAATTAAATCCTGTATCCGCATTACGCCGTCTATAATTGCTTCCGGTCTTGGCGGGCAACCGGGCACATATACATCCACTGGTATAACCTGGTCAATACCCTGTAAAACACTGTATGTATCAAATATACCACCCGATGATGCGCAGGCACCAACAGCAATCACCCATCTTGGTTCGGCCATTTGTAAATACACCTGCTTTAATACGGGACCCATCTTTTTAGCAATGGTTCCCATCACCATTAACAAATCACATTGACGGGGAGAGAAGCCTACTCTTTCACTTCCAAATCTTGCCAAATCATAATGCGAACCCATAGTAGCCATAAATTCAATACCACAACAGGAAGTGGCAAATGGTAATGGCCATATAGAATTAGCACGGGCCAAACCCACTACACTTTCTAATTTGGTAGCAAAGAAACCTTCACCACTATGTCCTTTAGGCATAGGTGCTACTTGCAGACTATTATTAATATCTGCAGGTATGGGTGTTACATTATATTGAACCGGACGTGACATAAAATTTAATTTGATAATTGGATAATTTGCTAATGTGATAATACCTCTCCTATAACAACATAAACAACTTAAAGTTCCATCATCACATTATCAAATTATCACATTGAGTCTTAATCTTCCCAATCCAACGCTCCTTTCTTAATGATATAATAAAACCCGGCAAGGAAGAAACCCACAAACATCAACACCGCAGTAAATCCACCCCAGCCTAAAGTTTTAAAGTTAACAGCATATGGATAAAAGAAAATTACTTCCACATCAAATAATACAAACAAAATAGCTACCAGAAAATATTTAATAGCCATAGGCTGACGGGCATTACCCACCTGTTCAATACCACTTTCAAAATTGGCTAATTTATCAGACGTTTTACGCTTGGGCCCCAGCCAGTGGGTTAAGGCTATCATCACTGCCACAAAGACTATGGCAAACAAAAACTGGATACCTATCGGAAAGTAATTCGCAGATGTACTGGCTTCGGGAGCAGGGTTGGTTACTTGCAATAAGAATAAATCCATAGTGGTCTTATTACTGAAACGCAAAAATAAGGTAGCAGTAATGAAAAACAAGAAATTATAAAAACAAAAATCCCCCGACGAGCGGGGGATGTATATAATAATTTATTATTATTACTAAACTAAGGCGTCAGCCTTTTTTTTTACTGTTTTTTTTACAGTAGTGCTTTTTGAAGCCGGAGTTTTTGCTGCGGGTTTAGTTGGTTTATTATTTTCAGTAGAAGACGATGCAACAACATTTGTATCCCCAACCGGATTATCTAAAACCGCATTTCCTTTGGCACCTTTTTTAGGAGCAGGAGATGGTGTATCCAATCGTTTTAATAAGTCTGTGGCATCGGCATCGCCAGGAAATAAGTTTAATATTTTATTACAGTAAGATTTCGCTGTTTCATAATCTCTTTTAACGGTAGCATAATAGCCAACAAAATAACGATAAGCCAATTTCAACTGAGATTTATTACCGATACTGTCAGCAGCTCCCACATCAATCAACTTCTGAAAATATGGATTTGCCGAGCCGAGTTCCATAGTAGTATCTACCCGCCAGTTTGCCAATGCTCTCAAATAATATCCATAAGTATGGTTAGGGTATTTAGTAGAATATAAATTACCAATGCTGTCACATTGTGTAAATAATCCCGCATCTAAGTAAGCCCTGCCCAGGTTATAAAGATCCACATTGGATGGGTTTTTTGCAAGGTTATAAGACTTGCTCATCCATTCAATTGATAATAATGGATCTCCCAGTTTTTTGGCTAAATCGGCAGCCTGCTTTGCCAAATCACTTTTATTCTTTGGTAAAGTATCTGTATCAATTGCTTTTTGATAATACTGAAATGCATCTTTTTCACTACCTGCTATGCTGCCAATTGTTTTAGCTATATCAGCATAGTTACGGGAAGTTACTTCATCTGGTTTTGCTTTCTGCAGGAACGTCACGAAATTAGATTTCGCAGTATTGAAATCATTCTTTTTCATGAAAGCATAACCAAGTAAACGGTATAATCTTGCTTTTGTACCACTACCTAATTTAGCGGCTAATGCATTGGCACTGGAGATAGCCTCATCATATTTTTCCTGTGCATATTTTAAATCAATCCGATCATATTCCAAACGCTCATCCTGATCAGAGACCTTTACATAATTTTCAAAATAACCTTCTGCTTTTGTCACATCACGAAAATACCAGTAAACATACAAGGCTCTCCATGCAGGAGCATAATTTGGATCCATTTGGGTGGCTTCTTCATACATTGGCAGAAATATGTCCTTATTATTTTGTGTTTCGTAAATTTTTCCTGACTTATATTTTGCTTCAGCCAGTTTAGGATTAATCGCCAGGGCTGCATCAAAAGCCTGTTTGGCATCGCCACCCATAATCAAGGCCCGGTAATTATCGCCTAAGTTAACGTAGTAATCTGCCTCTACTTTTTTCTTAGCCACATCAATGGCCTGTTTTGCTTTTTCAACACCATAATTAAAATCACCAATCTTAGTATCAGCAGTTGCATGTGCAATAGCATTTAATACCATTGCATTCTTGCCTCCTGTTGCAGTGATGGCTCCTTCAAATTCAGCCTTTGCATCATTAGGTTTATTTTCAAAATAATAAACATGGCCAAGACCAACATGTAATATGGCTGCACTGGGATTAGCTGCCAATCCATCCTGGTAAACTTTTTTGGCACCGGCTATATCTTCCAGCCCAATTAAAGCTTGTCCCAAATAATAAACTGCATCTGCATTGTTTGGCGTACTGCTAACAATCCCCTGCAGCATGTCTTTAGCACTTTTAAAACGTTCATAATAAATCAAACGCTTTGCATCATCCACCGACTGGGCGAATAATAACTTACCTGTTAACAATATGGCTGCAACTAAGCTGGCTTTCCTTTTCATGTTGAATCCTGTTGTTTAAATATTTAGTGCGATAAATTTATTTATTAATTTTTGTTTTTCTAATTATAAATGGCAAATGTGCGGGAGCAAGATAAGCTCTTTTAAAGATTAATTGCCCCTTGTCCTGCCACATAAATTCTGCAAACCCCCTGCCAAGACCTGCATAATTCTCTTTGGCAATATAATACAAACCTCTTGTAAAGGGATACTGCCGTGAAAGTATGAATCGTTGTGTAGGTTTCAGACAAATATTTTTCTCTTCTTCCAAACAAGTTTCACACTTGATCATGGCGATATTTACTTTTTCCAGCATCTTCACCTGTTCGGGATCTTCGGGGTTGCCAATCCAGCTAACACCAACCATTCCGATGGCGTTGGTATTAGCAGCAACATAATTGATCACCTCCTGGCTGTTCTCCACTGCTTTAACCACACTGGTATCAAACTTTTTACCATTCAAAATAGAATCAATGGCATATCGAACAGTACCGGTAGCTTTCAATCCGTCAAACACAACCTGGTATTTTTGTCCGGAGCTGCCATCTAATATTTTTCTCAAATCCTCTCTTGAAAAAACGGAATCAGGAGTATTTCTGTTCACTACAACGGCAATGGCATCTCTGGCAACTATTCCGTAACTAAGATTGTATTGCAGTTTATCATGATAATATACTTTCTCCTGTGAATCCGGCTCCCTGGTTACAATTATCATTCTTGTGTCTGCACTATCTAAATCACGGAAACAATCTGCTTCCGGTTTGTACTCCACAGTAATGTGTGCTTCGGGGTATGTACTTTCAAAGACCTTTATTTGTTCATCAATCACCGGCTTAAAAGATTCATCCACACTTATTTTGATTGATCCCTTAGTATCAGTATCAGTCGGGATTTTACTAACATCTATTCGTTTACTCCTGCAACTTTCAACTGTTATCAAAAAGACTGAAAGTAGCAGTAACAAGTATATCCCTTTTCCTAAAAATTTCGTTAAAATACCCATCCTTAATTTCAATTAATTGGCTCTCGATTTTTTAATCCCTCTATAAATACGCCAGGCTCCATATAAGATGCTTAAACCTGCAAATGTATTAGCAATTGCTGGTTCTTTAAATTCAAACTCAACCGGGAATTTTTTGATGAAAAAAATAAACAGCCCCAATAATATGGTTGCTACCCCAACAGTATAATCGAGAATAGCCTGCATTTTGCCTTGCTGATGCTGTCGTCTGTCTCTTGATTCTTCAGTATTCATTTTTCTAATGGAAAGTGAGTTGGGCAAGTTATGAAAATTATCATTGTTTGTTTCGCAGTTCTGTCACATAGTGGTAATAATAAAGCTGCCCGGTGTGGACAGCCTTAAATTGTTATTCTTCTACTCCCTGGAATTTCACAGGTATAATATAGTAAACCGAAACCGCATGGCCTTTATATTTACCAGGGTTCCATTTGGGCATTTTCTTTAATACTCTCAGCACTTCTTCATTAAAAGCATTACCGGCACTCTGCACCACTTCATATCCATACATTTCGCCATCATTACTTACCACAAATTTTACTTTAACCGATACATCCTGTCCTGCTTCTAATTCATCAGGTGTACGCAAGTTCTTGCGCAAGAAATTTTGCAATGCCTCTATTCCGCCGGGATAAGTTGGTGGCTCATCTGCATAATCAATAGCAGTTTTAGGATCCAATGGTTCTTCATCACCAACTAAATTGCCGTTACCATTATTATTATCACCCGGTTTTACTACTTGCCCATTTGGATTATCACCACCACTGTTTACAGTACTCACTACTTTATTTTCCATCTCTGTTTGATCGGGAACTTTATCATTATCTGTGACTTTATTATCCGGCACAATAACAATATTGTCTCTAGCTTTTACAGAAGCCAAAGGTTTTGATGCGGGAACTGGTTTTTCAATAACCTTTTCCGGTTCTTTAATTTCCTTAGGTTGATCAGGTATTAATTGAATGAGTTGAACAGTAGCTTTAGGCTTATCATCTTTTATTGTCGTCTTTTTTTCAAAGCGAAAAGACAATAAGATCAATGAACCTACTGATAATAACATGATACCAAGCGAATGCATCAATCGCTTGTCGTAATACTTACGGAGTGTGTATGCTCCATAATCTTTGTTACGATTTTCAAATACAATGTCGAGCACATCGGCGGTTAAAATGTTTTGGGTTGTCATGGCTGTACTTTTTTATACAGATGCATGCCTCCACACAATTCCATAAGTTGCGAGTTGTCAGCTTCGAGCTTCGAGTATTTTCTCATAGCTCATAGCTCGTGACTCGCAGCTATCCATTACTTTTGCCACCATGAAGATTTTGATGGTATGCCTCGGTAATATTTGCAGAAGTCCGCTGGCAGAAGGAATTTTACAACATAAAGCATGGCAGGCAGGTTTACAGTGGAGTGTGGAAAGTGCCGGTACGGGTGCATATCATACAGGTGAACCACCTCACCGATTGAGTCAGAAAGTAGCTAAATTGAATGGCATTGATATAAGCAAACAAAGTGCAAGGCAATTTGTAAAAGAAGATTTTGAAATGTTTGATTTTATTTATGTGATGGACAGCAGTAATTATAATGATGTAAGAAGAATAAGCGGTAAGAATTGGAATGAAAATAAAGTTGATCTGCTGCTGAATGAAATTTTCCCGGGACAAAACCGTGCAGTACCCGATCCGTGGTTTGGTGCAGAGCCGGGATTTCATGAAGTATTTAAGATGATTGATAAAGCATGTGACATGATAATTAAGAAATATGCAAATGTGAAAATTTGAAAATGACGCAATGGCGCAATTAACAACAACAAACTACAAACCACAAACAAATAAATGAAACCGAGTATTCCGCAGGGCACAAGAGATTTTTCAGCTGAGGTAGTAAGAAAAAGACAATATATTTTTCAAACGATCAGAAATGTGTTTGAAGTGTATGGTTATGAGCCATTGGAAACACCCGCTATGGAAAACCTGGAAACACTGATGGGTAAGTATGGAGAAGAAGGTGACAAACTTATCTTTAGAATTCTTGATTCTGGCAATCCTTTTAGTAAAGATTTTTTTGTTTCCTTAGGAGAATATCTAAAGTATTACAATGAAGTATCTAAAGAGCTTTCACGACGAACTGGGCACTCGGAGGAAAACTCACCTTTTGAATCTCCATTTTGGGAAATTAATCCAGAAGTTTTAGAAAGTATCGCAGAAGATTTATTAAAATCGAAAGATGATAGCTCCAAATATCTTCCGTATTTGAAACAAGAAGTTTCAAGCAAAGCACTTAGATACGACTTAACAATTCCTTTTGCAAGATATGTAGCGATGAATCATGGCAAACTAAGTTTCCCTTTCAAACGCTACCAGATGCAACCTGTGTGGAGAGCCGACAGACCGCAGAAAGGAAGATACCGTGAGTTTTACCAGTGTGATGCAGATGTAGTGGGAAGTTATTCGCTAATCAATGAAGTGGAGTTGGCTAATATTTATGCAGAAGTTTTTAAACGATTAGGTGTAGCGGTTGAAATAAAATTGAACAGCCGCAAAATATTAACTGCTTTAGCTGAAGTATGTGGTGGTGCGGATAAAATGATTGATATTACTATTGCCATTGATAAATTAGATAAGATAGGATTAGACAAAGTAAAAGAAGAATTAGTTCAAAGAGGATTGAATGAATGGCAGGTAAAGATCATTGAAGATTATTTAAGCATTAGTGGAACAAATGCCGAAAAATTAACTCACATCACCAATTTGCTTGGTCATACTGATGCTGGTAAAAAAGGAATTGAAGAATTAAGCTTTATTATCGAATACTGTCAACCGTCAACCGTCAACTGTCAACTTGATTTCACATTAGCGAGAGGATTGAATTATTATACCGGTGTTATTTATGAAGTAAAAGCATTGAATGCCCAAATGGGCAGCATCGGTGGTGGCGGACGGTATGATGATCTTACCGGTTTGTTTGGTGTACCCAATGTTCCAGGCGTAGGTGTTTCATTTGGTGTCGATAGGATTTATGATGTGATGGAGGAATTAAAATTATTCCCTGCTGATGTACATACAGGAACACAGGTATTATTCTTTAATCTTGGTGAAGCGGAAAGCAAAAAATCATTTGAACTGATGCAGCAACTCCGCAGCAAAGGTGTTCGTTGCGAATTATATCACGAGAATGCTAAGTTTGATAAACAGTTTAAGTATGCCGAAAAGAAAAATATTCCTTATGCTGTTATACTCGGAACAAAAGAATTAGAAAGTGAAACCTGTAATGTAAAAAACCTGGTAAAGGGTGAACAGGTAACAATCGGCTTTACTGACTTGCTTCATCATTCATTTTAATTTCCTCTCAATCCATTAAATCAATCTAATCCAGGTTCTGAAAAATTACTGCAGCCCCTTGCCCCACTCCTACACACATAGTGGCTAATCCATATTTAGCGTTACGTCTTTTCATTTCATGTAAAAGTGTCGTGGAAATTCTTACGCCGCTGCAACCTAACGGATGACCGAGAGCTATTGCACCACCATTCACATTTACTTTGGCAGCATCTAATCCTAAATCTTTTATACAGGCCAACGATTGTGAAGCAAATGCTTCATTCAATTCTACTAAATCTAAATCCTCAACTGTAAGTCCGGCCCGTTGTAATGCTTTTTGTGTGGCAGGCACCGGACCAATCCCCATAATGGAAGGGTCAACTCCGGCGACGGCCATGGAAACAATCTTAACAATTGGTTTTAAATTATATTTTTTAACCGCTTCTTCACTGGCCAATAACATAGCAGCAGTTCCGTCATTAATACCGGATGAATTACCTGCCGTAACAGTACCATCTTTTGCAAAAGCTGGTTTTAAAGCAGCTAATTTTTCCAATGAAGTTTGACGTGGATGCTCATCTGCTGATACCAACACTTTATCACCTTTCGCTGATTCTGTTTCTACTGCCACTATCTCATTATTCCATCTACCAGCTTCCAATGCGGTAAAATATTTTTGTTGTGAAGCCAGTGCAAAAGCATCCTGTTCTTCTCTCGAAATATTCCATTGCTTCGCCACATTCTCTGCAGTTTCACCCATGGAATATGGATAATATTGCTCTGCTAATTTTTTATTAAGCATTCGCCAGCCAAGCGTAGTATCAAACATTTCATTTACCCTTTGATATGCCGAAGTGGACTTCGGCAGTACAAATGGAGCTCTTGTCATACTCTCTGTTCCTCCTGCAATAAACAGTTCGCCCTGATTGCACATAATTCCTTTAGCCGCATCCATAATCGCTTGCAGTCCGCTGGCACATAGACGATTTACGGTAACACCGGCAACCGTTACCGGCAATCCTGCTAACAATGCCGCCATTCTTGCTACATTACGATTGTCTTCACCGGATTGATTAGCGGCGCCAGCAATTACTTCTTCAATCGCATTTACATCAACAGAAGCATTGCGTTGCAACAATGCTTTTATTATATTCGCCAGTAAATCATCCGGACGAACATTGCATAATGCCCCACCATAGCGGCCAATGGGTGTTCTTACTGCATCAATCACATAAACTGTTTTCATATATCAAGCTTATTATGAAAATATATTGCAAGATAGCAGAACAGCGTAACTCAAAAAATTATTCCCCTTTAGCTCTATTGGGGTAACTTTGCGCCATGTTAAAAACAGGGAAGAAAAATATCCGTGAACTGAGTCTGCAGGAGATAGAACAGTATTTCGAAAGTATAAATGAAAAGAAATTCCGCAGCAAGCAGATGTATGAATGGCTCTGGCAAAAACATGCGCTAAGTTTTGATGATATGACTAACCTGAGTAAAGAGCTCAGGGCTAAACTGGCTGATGAATTTTCTTTTCCTGCATTGAAAGTTGATGCCACTCAGTATTCAGCCGATGGCACTATAAAATCAAGATTCAAAACTTTTGATGGTCATTTAGTGGAAGGTGTGCTGATACCTACTGATGAAAGAAAAACAGCCTGTGTTTCTTCTCAAATTGGTTGTTCTCTTAGTTGTAAATTTTGCGCCACCGGTTATATGGACCGTAAACGCAATTTGGATTTTGATGAGATTTATGATGAGGTGGTACTCATCAACCAGCAAAGTGAAAGAGTGTATGATAAAAAACTCACCAATATTGTTTTCATGGGAATGGGTGAGCCATTACTCAATTATAAAAATGTATTGAAAGCCATTGATAAGATCACTTCACCGGAAGGATTGGGTATGAGTCCGAAGCGGATCACAGTATCAACTGCCGGTGTGGCTAAAATGATTAAACAATTAGGAGATGATAAAGTGCGGTTCAAATTAGCTTTATCACTACATGCGGCAAATGATGCCAAACGTCATGAGATTATGCCGATCAATGATACGAATGATATCAAATCACTGATTGAAGCATTGAATTACTTTTACAAACAAACCGGTAACAAAATCACTTTCGAATACATTCTCTTTAAAGATTTTAATGACTCTATTAAAGATGCTGATGAATTAATTAAAATCTACCGCCAGGTTCCTGCCGATTTGATTAATATCATTGAATATAATCCCATCGATTTAGCAACTTTTGCAAAACCAGATGAGGATACAGTTGAACAATTCATGAAACATCTGGAAAAGAACCGTGTAAATGCCCGCCTTCGCAGAAGTCGTGGCAAGGATATCGATGCCGCCTGCGGACAGTTAGCAAATAAAGAAGCCATCCATTAATCAACAAAAAAATTAAATAAAAAAGGCACAGTCCGAAAACTGTGCCCTGCATAGAATAATTATGGTAAATGGTTATATCAGTTAGCGCCGATTATTTTCCCGTTAATCACTTCTTTTCCTACTGTTACCCTGTACAGTAATGCCGGCTGACGCATATTGGTAAACCGCACAATATTATAAGCGCCTTTTGTTACCATCAGTTTTCGCTGCTCAATCCGCTGACCGGTAACAGAGATAATTTCTACTATTGCTTCTCCACTTACTGATGATTCAATACGCAATGCAAATGAACCATGATGGGGGTTAGGATATACTGCTGAACGGAGTACATCTGTTACAGTCAGTTTATTTGTTTCTTTTTGTATTGCCGGTGGTAAAGTAATTCTTAATGCCACAGGAATTGCCGTTGAAATACTGAGATTGTAACAGGTATATGAAAGCGTTGCACTTGTAACACTGATGCGGTATGCAGTGCCCGGAGCCAGCAGGTAATCTTTCCTCGTTGAACTGATAACTGCTGACGGAGCAATAGGTCCGCCATTACCTGTTCCCGGATATAAATCGAATGTGTAATTAACGGATGGATGGGTTACAATTAAACTGTATGTTACTGAACCACCGCCTGCAGGTGTGGTAAATGTAAACCAGTCAGCAATATCAGTGCCCACTGCAATTCTCGCATTGATTGTTGTGCCAATTGAAATTGGTTTAGATTGATTACGGCTGTTATTACTTTCATAAGCATCACTTCCATTGTCGGTAATAGTCCTTGATGTTGATGCTGTACATCCGTTTGCATCACGAACACCAATGGTATAATTACCAGCATATAATCCGTTAAATGTGCCGGATAACTGGTAGGCCCCGCCGTTAATATTATAAGAATAAGGAGCTGTGCCACCGGCACCTGTTGCTGTTATTACACCAGGTCTGGTACAGCCTGTAACATTTGTTGATGTTACGCTTACTGAAAGATTGGCGGCAGGTTGTGTTACTGCAAATGTTCTGTTTATAAAGCAGCCACTTCCAATATCTGTAATACGTACGTTATAATTGTTAGATGCACCGATATTTAAAAGGTCTTCGCTCGTTGAAGTAACTGCACCTGTCCAGCTATAATTAAAGCCGCTGCCTGTACCACCGCTTACAGTAATGTTAATAGCGCCGGTTAAAGAACCCCTGCACAAAACATTGGTGATTGATGATGTAATAACTATTTCACCAAACGATGCAACGGTTGCATTGAGTGTTGCAGTGCATCCCCTGGTATCTGTTACCAGTAAAGAATAATTTCCTGCAAACAAATTGTTAGGGCTTTGTGCAGTGGAGGTATAACCATTTGGCCCTGTCCAGCTATAGGTTTTTGCTCCTGTACCGCCGGTAATTGATACAAAGATTCTTCCGCTGTTTGCACCAAAACATGTTTTACGGGTACTGTCAAGCACTGCCGTTAACAATGCAGGTTGTGTAATGGTCCTTGTAACAAAATCAGAACAACCCGTTGCATCTTTTACACCAACAATATACACACCGGCCGTAAGATTGCTGAACACATTACTGCTTTGAAATGCTGATCCATTTAAATTGTAAGTAAAAGGAGCAGTGCCACCCGAACCGGTTACTGTAATACTTCCATTATTACCGCCAAAGCAACTCACTGATACAAGCGAAGTGGTTGGATTGATAGAAGAGTTACCGGTAATGGTGAATGAACCGGAAACAGTACAGTTATTTGCGTCTTTTACCGTTACTGTATATGTTCCTGCAGGCACATTGCTGATGGTTTGTGTGGTGCGTCCGTTACTCCACAGGTAAGTATATGGTGCAACACCACCTGAAGGCGTAGCCGTTGAACTTCCATTACAGGCGGCAGTTGTTCCAGTCATTGTTACTTTAAGTAATGTTGGTTGAGTGACTGTGTATGATGTTGTAACAGTACATCCCTTTGCATCTGTTACTGTAACATTATATGTTGCTGCTGCAAGATTGATGATGCTTTGAGTGGTTGCGCCATTACTCCATAAATATGTATAAGAAGAAGTACCGCCATTTATAGAAACAGTTGCAGAACCGTTATTTCCACCATTGCAGTTTACATTAGTACCTGTTGCAGATGCAGTAAGAACAGGTGGTTGTGTTACTTCATAAGAAGAAGTTGCTGTACATCCCTTTGCATCTGTTACTGTAACATTATATGTTGCTGCTGCAAGATTACTGATGCTTTGAGTGGTAGCGCCATTACTCCATAAATAAGTATAAGAAGAAGTACCGCCACTTACAGATACAGAAGCTGAACCATCGCTTCCACTATTGCAGCTTACATTAGTGCCGGTTGCAGATGCTGAGAGAACAGGTGGTTGTGTTACTTCATAAGAAGAAGTTGCTGTACATCCATTAGCATCGGTAACCGTAACAGAGTAAATTGCTGCACTAAGATTACTGATGCTTTGAGTGGTAGCGCCATTACTCCATAAATAAGTATAAGAAGAAGTACCGCCACTCACAGATACAGAAGCTGAACCATCGCTTCCACCATTGCAGTTTACATTGCTTCCTGTAGCAGATGCAGAAAGAGCAGGTGGCTCTGTTACTTCATACGAAGTAGTGGCAGTACAACCATTGGCATCGGTAACAATTACTGAATAAATTGCTGCACTAAGATTGCTGATGCTTTGTGTAGTTGCGCCATTACTCCATAAATAAGTATAAGAAGAAGTTCCACCACTTACAGATACTGTTGCAGTACCAGTGGTTTGACCAAAGCAATTATTGTTTGTGCCGGTAGCAGAGGCTGTTAATACAGGCGGCTCTGTAATGGTTACAACAATAGTGCCCGGCCCATTCGCATCAACAGCAGTAATGTAAATATTTGAACCATTGCCATCCACCATAGCTAAATGATAAACACCCGGCGCCAAACCGGTTGGGTCTTCATCATGCGAAATAAAGTTGGCATCGCCGTCTTTTGTCCATGTATAAATGAATGGCGCTTTACCATTAGTAGTAGTAATATTAATGGTTCCGTTTGCTGCGCCATTGCAGGTTACATTGGTATAACTATCCAGTGTTATTAAAGTTGGATAACCATCACAACTGCCCGGCACCTGTTGAAATCCTGTTGCCACATCATTGTCTGTTCCGTTAGTTAACCAGGGAACTGGATCTACTGTTGGCAAGGTGAGTTTACTAATAAAGTTTTGTGCTGCAGCAGAACCATACCAGTTGCAGGATGCAGTGGCAGATTGTCCTGTTGTGCCGTTGTTAATACTCGTTACATCACCTGTAAAGCTGTTGTTATTAATGTTGAGTATAACACCCGCAGGCAATTCGCCATAATTATTATTATTCCCATTATTTTGGACACCGATTGAAGTTGAGAATCCTGAAAATTTATTATTTAGAAAATCAAAACTAGTACCGGGTTGTAATCCTGCATATAAAATACCAATACCAAACTTGTTTGAAGTGCCATAGTTAGTTGCACTGAACTGCATTTCATTTCTTTCAACTACTACCTGTCTGCTGTTGTTAAGAAAACGAATAGCAGATACATAATTGCCCGGATCAGACTGTGTACTAAAGTTGCCGGTTATATTCAACTTATTATCCCTGATGAACACCTGTGTATTAGCTGATAAATTATCAATAGTAGGCGCTATCAATGCCTGCGGCACTAATGACCATCCGGTTCCATCCACTGTAAAATTATTTCTCTCAATACGGGCAATATTAGGACTACTCAGGTCTGTGCCGTTTGATTTACTATAACTAAGAGCAGGGGCTCCATTCGAATTAGCAATCGTAACATTATTATCTGTGATATTAATTTCAGTGGGAACGTTGATGCCATTAAAGTCAAGTTGAAATCTTACCGCTTCTGTTATTTTATTTAAACTAACCTGGGCTTTAACAGCATTTAACCCTTGAAAAGCAAATCGTGGACGGTAAGCTGTATTGTTTGAGATAACAAAATTATTGTTTCTGAAACCACCAAAGCCAGTATAAGCATTTTGTGTCCAATCTGCCACACCGCCAGTAGTTGTAAATGTGTTACCTGAAATAAGAATTCCATCAATACCTGCCATAGATATATTGGAACCATTACCCCCAACTGATTTTACAAACCTGTTATTGGTGATTGAATAATTGAATGTTACTAAAGGCAGTTGTTGTTTGCCAATTAAACTAACGGGGATCGCTACACTTTTAACAAGGAAGATGTTATTAGAAACTTCTATATTATCAAAATCCAGTGTGTTATTGGATTGAGCCAATGCTGTTTTACTTTGCGGGTCAAACGTAAATCCTTTTATCCTGATGTCGCTGAAGCCAATTGTCCAGATGGTATTGCTTATGTTCGCTTCAGCAGTTCTTCCTGCAGCATTTAATGGATTTGTACCATCATTAGGATTGGTGAGATAATTTGTACCCAATAGTGTAATGGATTTTCCAATAGTAATATCCGCATTTGCATATGTTCCGGCATCCACATAAATTGTATCACCGGCTGATGCTTTTGTAAGAGCAGCATTAATAGTTAATAAAGGTGAAGAAGGAACACCGCTGTTGGCATCATTACCAACCGCCGTAGTAAATACATCATCCGTCTGGCTACCATCATTTACATAAAATTTATTCTGCCGGCCATTACAAGTATTTGATACTGGTTGAAAACCTGTGGCAATATTATTATCTGTTCCGTTAGTTAACCAGGAACCATAAGTTGCAATACCACTGATCTTTGGAATAACTACTGCCGCATCAGCAGAACCATACCAGTTACAAGTAGCCAGTACTGGCTGACCCACTGTGCCATTATTGATGGATATAGAATCACCTGTAAAACTATTATTGTTGACGTTTACAGTAACTCCTGCTGGAATATTGCCAAAACCAGTATATGCATCATTAGCACCCGTACCTGTGCCGGCATCAAACGCCACAAAGGAATGTTTGAATCCGTTTACTTTATTATTCAGAATATTAATTACAGAACCTGGTTGTAAAAAGGCGGCCGACCCATTCTCTGTATATAAAGTAATAGCAGGACATACCGGTAAAATATTTGCCGGGTTTCTTGGTTGCAGGTTAGTACCGCTTAAAGTAATTTCATTTTTTTCAACCACTGAGTTTTTCAAATTACCTCTTATCATTATAGGTCTTATAAATTGACCTTCCACTGTACTGAGGTCTCCGTTATAGCTGATCTTATTATTGCGAACGGTTAATGACTGATTTAATACACTGTTTGCAAAAATTAAATTCATACTTCCCAGCAATGTTGTAGTACCGGCAACTGCCGTCCCACTAACTGTATTATTTTCTGCTGTAAAAGAAGAAGAAGCTCCCACAGCATCACCTGCCTGGCGTGTGTATTGTACAAAGGGAACAATACCACCGCTACCATCCAGCGTATTGTTCTGGAAGAAAACATCAGATGATTCAGTAGAAAGATTATTGCCAATAAGCGCTGTATTGGTATTGATGAATTTATTATTTGTTATATAGGTATAAGCCAGGTTGCCTGAGTTTATCGCTGTTGATGCCTTATCAAATGTGTTATTGTTGATGAATAAATAAGGTACAAGGCCAGCTGATCCTGTATTCATACATGTTTGTGTTCTCGCAGTGGCACCTGTTACTACAAATGAATTGTTATAAATATTCACATTGCCAAATCGGTTTACTCGCATTGAAGTACCGGAAGATGCATCTTCTTTCTCAAACCTGTTTTCTGAAACAGTTAGTCCCCAGTTGGTAATTCCTGAAAAAGTTATTGCACTGGTACCGGCACCGTTAAAGATGAATGCAGGGAACAAATTACTCAATCTCACTCTGTTTCTGTTCATATTAATATTTCCAAATGAATTACCGTTAAGTACAACTGCATTATTGCTTAATGGATTAAACGTTAAACCCGTAAGGCTTATGCCATCAGCGCCAATCGTCCAACTTGAATTTTCAATTATTGATTCCGCATTACGTGAAGGATTTAGTACTAAAGGATCAGCTGAGCTATTGGGTGATATGCTATAATTTGTTCCAATTATCTGAACCTGTTTGCCGATAACGAGACTCTGTGAGTAAGTTCCTGCGTCTACATAAATAGATGTACCGGCTGATGCCTTTGTAAGCGCTGCATCAATTGTTGCCAATGGCGAGGTAGGTGATGTACCTGCATTCGCATCATTACCTGTTGTAGTTGTAAAGATGTCACCACTTGTACTATTATCATTTACATATAGCACATTGCCCCCGGAGCCGCATGATTCTGAAGTATGTTGAAATCCTGCTACCGGGCTTTGATCTGTTCCATCAACATACCATGGAAAATAATTTACTCCGGCATTGACCTTTGGTACAATTGAAGAAGCATTAGCTGCGCCATACCAGTTACAGTTAGCAGTAACATTAGCTCCACCTGTTCGGTTAATTGCAGACGATCCTGTGCCAGTAAATGCATTTTGTGTAATGCTTGCATTAGATGCATTTACCCATATACCTGATGTGAGGTATGAGTTGAATAAATTATTGGTTGCTGTTATCCGTCCAATAGGGCCAAAATCCATTCCTGCAAAGACACCTACGGAAAATCCGTTAAAAGCCCTCAGCGTATTATTATTTAAAGTTGCATTTAAAGCAGTACCTTCTACATTAACAGCTATATACTCGGCCTCAATAATATTGCCTTCAATTAAAAATATTTTTGAACCCGGGTTGGTTGCAGCATCAATTCTTATAAACAATCCCTGGTTACCACTTTGCAACTTACAGTTTCGAACGCTACCACTGCTTTGTATGATGATAGGTGTTACACCCACATTATAATCACCGGTTACAGACAGATCTTTGATGTTCACATCACCAATATTTTGTGCTGTTTGAATTACACCCTGTTCTGTAAATGAGCCGGGCGGTGCTACTGTTATTGCCGGCTTCAGAATTGAAGTTAGATTTTGTCCGGCACCAATAATAGTTATTCCTTTTGTAGTGGTTACCTGCTCAGTATAGGTGCCTGCATCCACATAAATAACATCATTGGCGGCTGCAATGTCTACTGCATATTGTATAGTAGCAAAAGGGGCTGATGCTGTTCCTGCATTGGCATTATTGCCAACAGCCGTTGTGAAGATATTTCCGCTAAGATTGTTATCATTTACATAATAGGTATTGCCGGTTCCACATGCGCCGGCTGGCTGAAAACCAACATTGCTGCTGGCATCTGTTCCATCGGTAAGAAAAGGGGTATAGTTAATCGTTCCGCTTATTTTTGAAACAACCGTTCCGGCATTTGAAGAACCAAACCAATTGCAAGTTGCCGATAATGTATTGCCTCCGTTACCATTTCTGTTAATGGCAATGCCTGCTCCCGTAAGGCTGTTGTAATTGATTGTACCATTAAAGCTGGCAGCTAAAATGCCTATACCATAAGAAGCATAATTATTAATGATATTGTTTGTAACAGTTAATGATGGCAGCGGTCCAAAATCCAGACCGGCAAAAATACCAGAATAAAATTCTGTACTTTTTGTAATTGTGTTATTCCGGATAAGGGCAGTTAATCCTGATCCCTCGCAGTTAATACCAATGCCCGTAGGTTGAATAGTATTATTTTCCATCAACGCAGTTTTAATTGCAGATTCAATACGAAAGAAAATTCCCTGACCGCCATTTAATAAGGTACAATTCTTTACACTGCCCCCACTTTGTATCATGATCGTGTGCCCGTCACCATTTGTACCGTTAGTGGCTGTGAGATCCCTGATATGTACATCACCTATACCTTGTGTTGTTTGAATTAAAGCATATTCAGCAAATGACCCTGCTGGTGCAATAAGCTGAGCAGCATTTGTAATAAATGTCAGGTTTTGTCCTGCACCAATTATAGTTAACCCTTTATTTATTGTTACCTGTCCTATATATGTGCCAGCATCTACATTAATAATATCACCTTCTGCTACTGCATTAACTGCATATTGCAAGGTGGCAAATGGAGCTGCGGCTGTCCCGGCATTAGAGTTGTTACCAATTGCGGAAGTGAACACATCACCTGATGTGCTGTTATCATTTACATAATAAGTTGTTTGGGCAAAAAGCGTAACAGTAATAACCATTACAACAAGGAATGAAAGTAATTTCTTCATTTTACAGGTTTTGGAATGATAAATGTGCTGATGACTTACAGGTATAGTTGGTATTAATAAAACGGCAAGTAATTAATAAGTCAGATGGTATTCAACAGGAAAATGGCGGGAAAATAAAAGGGAAAAACATCCTTTTTATTCAATGCTGTAAAAATGAAATAAAATTTATGAGGAAACAATTCCCCTTTCGGGGAATAGGCTATATTAGTTTTACTTTTTGCAGGGCTTCAATCTTGTTCTGGACATTGAGCTTACGGTAAATATTTTTAAGATGCATCTTTACGGTTTGATGGCTTACATCCATTTGCATGGCTATCTTTTCGTAGGTTAAGCCCAGGGCCAATAATTGTATTACTTCCTTTTCCCTATCTGTGAGTAAATGAATAGATTCTTTCATTAAAAATTTGACGGGTTAAAAAACAGTGTAAAAATGTATGCACTTATCTTAAAAAACAATTCCCCTTTCGGGGAATGTACTAGAGCAGTTTAAATTTATTTAATGCTTCAATCTTATTCTGTACATGCAGTTTCTGGTAAATATTCTTGAGATGTTTTTTATTGTTTATTGACTCATATTTATGTGTATGGCTATCTTTTAACAAATTAACCTAATGTAAATGGATAATTGACTTTAATTCCTTCTTTACTGTTTAATAATAATTTTACGCAGGATTAAATTCATTTTCGCATCTTTTATATCAATCAAATAAGTTGAATTCGCATACTGACTGAAATCTATTTCTAAATTATTCCTGAATCCATTCTGTTTATAAATCACTTTCCCGGTAATGTCATAAATAATTATTGACAATGTTTTTTCTGTTATACCATTTATCACATACATTTTGTTGTGTACCGGGTTAGGGAGAATGTTAACCCGCTTATCATTGACGATGTTATTTATAGCTGTAACAACGTAAGCAATGGATTCTGACCGATTGCTGGTGCATGTATTTTGCGTAACATCCAATGCATAGTTGCCGGAAATGGACGGGATAAATACCGAATCTGTAGCCCCAATAACAGGAACATTGTTTAAGTACCATTGATTCCCTGAAAGTACACTTGAAAATAGTTTATTTCCACTTTGAGTAATAAATGGTTTTACTGGCTTTACACAAAATGTTTGACTTACATCCGTTGCCGCGGAAAAATATACATTACCTGCCTGGGATGCTTTAACAGTTACTTTACCTGTACCTGTAAAACTGACTATATGATTATTAATTACAGCGGGGCCAGATACCAGCGAAAACGTAATTGCATCGCCGGAAGATGCACTGGCTGATAAAACAATTGGATTATCTCCAATAGTTTTATTAGCAATAGCAGGGAAATCAATAATATTATTAAAAAATTTAGCGGCAGAAAAATTATTATCAACCACCACTGGTACTTTTATAAGTTCAGTACCATTCTTCACTATCAGCGTATCTGTTCCCGGGCTTACAGCAGATACTACTCCTGTTTGGTCAACTTTAAATATGGTATTATTTTTTTGATTGGAGTATGTGGTACCTGTACTGATATCCGCCATATTGTAACGGTGAACTCCTCCGGCACTTGAATAATAATATCCTTCAACAAAAAGCGAAATTGAACGAATTGAGGAATCTAATTTTATGCTTTGAGGTTCTACTCTTAATCCAAGAAATTGCTGTGTAGGCGTTAATACTATATGGGAGGTGTCGGCCAAAAGTAAACCCGATGTATCCCTTGCCAGCACAAGTAAATTTATTTTACCAACTGGTGCATACGGAGGTAAAGTAAAACTTACTGAGTAAGGCGGTGTTGGAGATAATGAAAACCATCCCAGTTCTTTAATCATTAAAATGGCATCCTTTACCACGGCTCCACCTGAAACATCAATTGACAATGTAATGTTAGCTCCACTATTATTAGAATAAACCGTTCCTCTTACCGGAGAACTGATTTTGATAGCCTGGTCCCCATTTAAATCAGCTTGTCTTAATGTATTATTAATGACGTTTTGCGTTGTTCTTTGATTTGCTGTATTACAATCTAATGGAAAACTGGATGGTGCGGGGAATCCTCTGTCAAAAGCTGTTGTATCATCAGACAATAATAATCGTACTACTTTATCCTGAACTTCCGGGCTGTTTGTTTCAGTAATATTTGCCGGACCTGAGTGACCCGTATTATAAAATATGGTATCCTTACTTATATAACCTTTTTGACTGCTTAATGGTACAATTAAATCATGTTCCAAAGGAACCTGGGGGCAGGAAGTATTTGGATACATTACTTCATCCAATGATTTACCAAGAACAACTTTAATTAATGCATTTAATGCTATATATCCTTTTATTTGACCGGGCAAAATACCATCTCCTTTATAATTGGCCGTTATTGCAAATGTTTTAAAGGGCAATGTTTGTTTTAAAGCTTTTATACCTGCAGACTGATTGCCAAAGTCTTTATGCACATTTCCAATACGCATATTATGGCCGGCAAAAATATCAGAAAGTTTTCCGGCGTTTAAGCCTAAGATTTTTACAGGTAAGTCTCTGCTATTATATAACTCGGGGCCAAATGGTGAACCTCTGTGTGGTGTTCCCAGGGTTATTAATTTATGAATAAACCCTTTTTTATAATTTTCCCTGCGGGTGAACCCATCTTTTTGCGAAAGGCTTCTTGTCATTAACCCTCCTAAGCTATGGCCAACTACATCTACCTGTGTTGCTAAATACCCATCATAATTGGATGCGTTTAAAGCAAAAGTTATTTGGTCCATTATAGCATCTGTAACCACTTTACTTTCCGATGAATCAGGATTAAAAGTCCGGAAATTATCTTTTTCATAATTTACCAGGTAGGGTAACCCAAATTTTTCGTTTATCAACTTATCTTCAAATCCTCCCTCTACCCATGCTTCAGGTCTTGACCACATCCCATGCACTAACACAACCGGGGGAGTTTTAAGTTTAATAGTTACATTCTGCAGCAGGGTTTGATCTTTTGCATTGTACACATTAACCGTTATAGACCTTCCTCCACGGGGGTTGTTTATGCCATAACCATCCGGAACGGTATATACTGCAACTACTTTTCCATTTCTCGGTTTAACAATCAGGTTGCCCTGCAGATTATATTGGTCAGTAAGTTTACTCAACCAACCGTCTTTGGAGTTAGCAATGGAAAATTTTAATGAATCTAATGTTTCAGCCACTAATAATATTTTAGTGACGCCGTCAGTAACGGCTCCAAGCACAGGTCTGCTAAAATCTAATAACGCTAAATTAGAATCAAGTGAGCCATCGGGATTAATCATAGAAGAGTTGGGGTTACTGAGCTTAAGTTGAAGACCAATGCTCACCGTATCACTAAATAAAATTAACAAAGGCGAAGCCGAATTAGTAACCATTGCATAATAACTGCCGGGCGGTGGGTTATTTAAAGTAGAGTCGCCCACCGCTTGTTTAAACCCTTTAAAAGATGAACTGTCAGGTTGTTTTTGAAACCATACATATGTGTTTTTAGATAAGGTGCCTCCTGCATTAACAGATAACAAATTATTTTTACTGTTAATTTTAATATTGGCCTGCGGATAAAAAAATACACTGAAATAGCGGGAATAAATATATTCCATACTGTCAAAATTGAGCCGGTTATTAGTAAGGTTTAAGCCAACCATACTATTAAGATTTACCTGTGCAATGCCACCTGATAATTGATTGTTTGAGAAATCGATAGAGATGCTCTTGGGAAGATTTAAATACGGAATGCTGCCAGTTAGTTTGTTTGATTTTAAACCCAATCCTGTTAATTCAGGCAGGTTTAAAGGTGGTATGCTACCGGTTAGTTGATTGGCGTTAATTTGTAAACTCCTTAAACTGGGAAGGTTAAAATTTGGTAAACTGCCGGTAAGTTTATTTGAATCAAGGTCAATATAAGTGAGGGCAGGGCAATTGAGATTGCTAAGTCCGGTTAACTGATTTGATTTTAACATCAAATCAGTTAGGTTTGGAAGTGAAAATGCAGGCAGGTTCCCGGATAACTTATTATATTGAATTTTTATTTTCTCATACCTCTTTCCTGTAAAATTTGGAATCCCGCTAAGCTGGTTTGAATCTAAATAAAGGTATGTTATACCCCCAAGAGCATCACCGCCAGTAAAGTCTGGTATATTACCAGTTAACTTATTATTGGTAAGGTCTAAAGTTTGAAGACCAAAATCCATCTTTAGGTCTGGAATTTGACCGGTTAGATTATTGTTCGGCAAACTAATCGTATGGACATTATTTAAAATCCCCACTCCAACACCATACCAGGTTCTTGCTGGCCCTTGTAACCATCCTGTTTTATTTGTCCAATTAGGCCCACCTGTAGCATAAAAAAATTTAACAAGCTCTAACGAATCCTGTGTCCTAACCCAAAACTGGGCATTTAAATTTAAAGAACCAGAAAGCAAGAGAGTTATTGTAATTACCCAGGAAAAGAAACATTTTTTTGGAATAATAAACTTGTATATAGAATAATTTTTCATGAAATAAACTTTAGTGTTATTATTAATAAATGTGTTATTAAAATAAGCAAATTGAAAATAGTTAACCGAAAAAAGGCGGTATTAAACAGTAAATGATTGGGTTTTATAAAGGAAATAGCCCTAATAAAGGTTGAATTAAAAATATATTTATTTTTCAGCGCAAACAATTCCCCTTTCGGGGAATACATCAAATAAGTTTTACTTTTTGCAATGCTTCAATCTTATTCTGCACATGCAGTTTACTGTAAATATTTTTCAAATGCATCTTTATGGTCTGATGGCTTACTTCCATCTGTATCGCTATTTTTTCATACGTTAAACCCAGGGCCAGTAACTGCATTACTTCCTTCTCTCTTTCGGTAAGCGGATGAACAGATTCTTTCATTAAAGTGTAACGGGTTATAAAAAGCCTGTAAAAATGGAGTGGTACATTTTAAAAAACAATTCCCCTTTCGGGGAATGCACTATAGGAGTTTAAATTTATTGATAGCTTCAATCTTGTTCTGTACATGCAGTTTCTGATAAATATTCTTGAGGTGTTTTTTTACCGTTTCGTGTGTTACACCGAGCCGTTCTGCAATTTCTTTATACAGCAAACCTTTTGACAGTAATTCCAGCACTTCTTTTTCCCGGCTGCTTAATAAAGAGTTTTCATCGGTAACTATTGATTTTTGAAAACTGCTGATAACTTTTCTTGCAATAAAAGGACTCATCGGCGAACCGCCATTGTATAAATCACGGATGGCTTTTACAATTTCTTCCACAGTAATGGGTTCTTTAACCAGGTAACCTGATGCGCCGCATTTCAACGCTTCAAACACTGTTTCATCATCATCATGTATCGTGCAAACCATAAACTGTGTTTGTGGTAATTTTTGTTTTAACTGAACTATCAGTTCAACACCCCGCATGCCGGGCAGGCTAATGTCTGTAATTACAATATCAACTGGTTTAGCCTGTATAGAAGGCAAGGCTTTTTCCGCACTGTCAAAAGATGCGGTTAACATAAAATCGTTTTCGCTTTTAATAATTGTTTCTAATGCCTGCCTGAATTCTGCGTTGTCTTCAATTACAGCAATACTTATCATATTTCTTTTGTTAAGGGAATTTCAAATGTTATTATAAACCCATTCGTATTTTTTATTTCCATTTTTCCCCCCAGTGTTTTCATCCGTTGCCGCATATTTTTTAATCCATTACCGGCATCATTTATACTATCCGGGTTTACACCTTTGCCATTATCAGCAATGGAAATTTTTAACTGCTCATCACAAGTAATTTCTAACTCCACTTTAGCAGTACCTGAATGTTTAATGATATTATTTACAGCTTCTTTTACTGCGAGATAAATATTTCTTCTTGCTTCACCACTCACAGATATAACGGGAACAGATGCAGGGATATTTATTTTTACTTCGGCAGGATAATGTTCTAATTGCGCTTTTACCTGTTTCACCAAAAAATGAATAAGGTTATCAAGGTTATCATTCTCTGCATTGAGGCTCCATATCACTTCTTTCATCCGGGCGGAAATATCACCCACGGATTGATATATTTTCTCCATATCACCAGAAGCCCTTTCATCTTTGATTTTATTTTTGGTGAGTTCCGTAAGCAACCGCACACCCGATAAACCGGCACCAATATCATCATGCATTTCGGCTGATATACGTTGCCGTTCTAACTGAACCGCTAATTGTTTTTCGAGCTGTGCCTTTTGTTTTCGTAAGCGGAGGAGGTAAATAAACCGGGTAATCAAAAACAGGGTAAACACAGATAATAAGAAGGCAATTATTTTAAACCACCAGGTTTGCCACCAGGCGGGGCGGATGGAAAACTTATACGTAAATGCATCCGTCCACTCATTTGATTCGCCAATGGCTTTTACCTGCAATTCATAGGCGCCATAAGAAAGGTTCCTGAAATCAGCAGTGGTTTGTGAAGATGGGTTGCTCCATTTATTATCTGAACCAATTAAGCGGTAACTGTATTTTATTTTATGCGGAGACTGCCATTCGATAGCGGCAAAATGAAACGTAAGATGGTTGAAGTTATACGGCAATGATAACTGTGCAGGATAGTTTTGATAAGCCGCCACACTGTCAAAGCGGATTTTATTTTTTAGGGATGCTGAAAGGTTCTTGAAATCGCAGAACGCATCATTTATTTCAATACGCTTAATGTTTAACGAATAAGGCTTATACGTATTAAAAGATGTATTAAGGTCACGGGTGATTAAAGCCTTGCCGGTTCCCCACCAGATGCGGTTATCATTATCAATACAAACCCCGTTCAAATTAAAATCCGTTGCCTTTAATCCATCCTGCAAACCAAAACTGTAAACCTTGTAACTTTTATTGTTACCGCCGGCTGAATCTTTTTGAGGAACTAAAACAGAAAGACCATTATCAGTGCCCACCCATATCTGACCATTAGCGTCTTCTTTTAACGACCATACAGCATTAAAAGCCAGCCCCTGTTTTTCACCATAGTAAGTAAAGCTACTGCCCTGTCCGGTTGAGTCCTTCAGGCGGGTATCAAACTTACACAATCCTGCATCTAGTGTACCTAACCACAAGTTCCCTTTTTCATCTTCGGTTATAGAAGTAATACTTTTAGCAAATAATCCCTGCTTTTCAGAAAATACCGTAAACATTTTTCCATCATACTTCACCAATCCCCCCTCTTCTGTTCCAAACCATAAATTATTTTTTTTATCCTGTCTTACTACAAATACCCTGTTACCTGAAAAACCAAATGCTTCATTGTAGTAATTTATTATGCTTCCATTAAAAGCCCCTGCCCCGTCAAGTGACGTACCCATCCACATGGTGCGGTTATTGTCTTCAAACAACGAAAGCATAGATGACTCAATATTTTCAGTAGAATAGTAACAAAGCTGTTTATAGTCATATTTATATATTCCACCACCCTCATGTTTACCGAACCAGAGATTATTATCCTTATCCATAATTGCCGAACGGAATCCCTGTATATTATTAATATTTCTTTCCAGGTGCTTTGTCAATTTTGAACCATCAAATGAATATAATTCAGACGCTTCTGTGCCAAACCACAAGTCTCCTCTTTTGTCTTTAATAATGGGCCGTATACGGCTGTTTTTAAATTCGGTTAATGGAATAATTTCTGTAAATCCATTTTCATTTAGCTTATTAATGCCACCGCCAGCAGTTCCAATCCAGATATTTCCCTGACCATCATGCATGGAACAAATAATTTTATTTTCAGATAAGCCCTGTTCTTTTGTATAGATAGTGAAGGTGCTCCCATCAAATTTATTAAGTCCGTTGTAACGGGTTCCAATCCAAACATTATCCATCTTATCAACCGTTAATGATATAATGGCATTATCCGATAAACCATTTTTCTTTTCGTAATGTGTAAAATAACTCCCGTCAAATTTGGTGACACCATAATTATAGGAGATGAACCATGCATTACCTTTTTTATCTTCTCTTACAGCTGTTATTCTTTCAAGTATATGTGAGCCGGGGTTAAAATAACTGTATCGGTTGTTGTTATAATTTATAATACCGCCGGGAGTATTAAACCATAAAAAACCATTTTCATCTATCACCTTATCCGGAGATACCACTTCCTGAAAATTATTATAGGAATTATATATCGTAAATTTTTTGCCCTCAACACAAAGCAATCCTTTCCCTTCAAGCTCAACCCACATTTTACCCTTGCTGTCTTTTATTATCCTCCCGGAAAAGGAAGAGAGCAGTTTTTCATTATCGCTAAATTGTAAAAAACTATTTCCATCAAATACACAAACTCCTTTAATGGTTGATATCCATAACCTGTTCTGATCATCAGTTGTTATATGAGTTATTATTTTATCTGGCAGCCCTTCTTTTTCCGTATAGGTAGTAAGGTAAGTACCATCGTATTTACTAAGACCGTAATCAGAAGCAATCCATATATAACCGTTTTTATCCTGGCAAATAGAGTTGATGTATGAATATTGCAAACCCTGACCTATGTCAAGATATTGAATATCTATCAGCGCATTATCCTTATACCACATCGGTTGTATTTTTACCGGTCGGGGCTCATGTACAGGTGTTTTCTTAATGGTTACCTCCAGCTTTTTTTTAGTAACCAGAATATAATAAGAGCCGGGCAGAATGACAGAATCTTTATCAGCAGATAATTTAACAGCACTGAGCACTTCAGCCTTTGCCGCTTTTTTTTCAGGCTGTCCATATAATGGATGTGAAATGTTTTCAATAACAACACTATGTTCTGTTTCTTCTTTATGAACAGAAAAATTTTTTAACCCCGGCGATTTCTTCTGCTGACTTTTAATGGGAAATGGAATTCCTGTAACAATGGTATCTCCATTTGAATTGACCAAAGGTTTGATGGAATCACCGGTTAGTGGATTCATGCCGTAACCTTTTATCGTATCCAGTCTATATGTAACGGCATCTTCATACAAAGCAGGCATGGCTTCTTTTGTTGCATCGTTTGATTGCCTGCAGGAAGAAATGAGAACGCACCATAAAAAATACCCGGAAAATTTATGCATGAGCCCGGTAAAAGGGTTTTGGATACATAAGATTAGCGTAATAATAAATGTTACATTATAAATGTATTTTGTTTGATTGAAATATAAAAGAAAAATGCTTTTTATTTAGCAACCCATCTTTGCCTATCTTCGCCGCATTCATCACTACTGTTGTAAAACAGCAAACTACTTCACATGAGCAAACAAGGCTTTCAGAAATTTATTAAACCCAAAGTGGCAGGTGCCAAAAAGAAAGAACAGCTAAAGCAGGAGAAAAGAAAAATCAAAAAAGAAAGAGAAGCTTATTTTGAAAAGAAGAAAGCGGAAGCAAGAGAACGGGCAATAAGCAGCAGGCAATTGGCAACAGGCAACAATCAACGGCCAACAAACAACGGCCAACGTTCTTCCGGTGAAGACAATCAAAGCTATAAAGCCAAAAACATTAAGCGACCAGAAATAACCCGTGAAGTTACCAATGAACAAATGCCGCTCAACAAATATATTGCTCATTGCGGCATCAGTGCAAGACGGGAAGCAGCTGAATTAGTAAAGGAAGGAAAGGTAACAGTAAACGGGAAGGTTATTACTGAGCCTGGATTTAAAGTAAATGGCAGTGAAGAAATAAAAGTGAATGGCAAAAAAATTCATTTACAGCGTAACCTTGTTTATATCTTACTCAATAAACCAAAAGATTATATTACTTCCACTACCGATCCGCAGGGAAGGAGGACAGTAATTGATATTATAAAACATGCTACTCCCGAAAGAGTATATCCTGTTGGCAGATTAGACCGCAATACTACCGGTGTTTTATTGCTGACGAATGATGGAGAATTAGCTCAAAAACTATCGCATCCCAGTTTCCAGGTGAAAAAGATTTATGAAGTAAGATTAGATAAACCATTGCTGAAAAAAGATTTTGACAAAATATTGTCTGGCATCAATCTCGATGATGGCTTTATTGCTCCTGATTCATTAGCTTATGATCAAAAAGATAAAAGCATTGTTGGTATAGAAATACACAGCGGACGCAACCGCATTGTTCGCCGCATATTTGAAGCGCTGGGCTATGATGTCCGCAACCTTGACAGGGTAATGTACGCCAACCTCACCAAGAAAAATGTTGACCGGGGCAAATGGCGTTTCCTCAATGAAAAAGAAATTCGTTTGCTGAAATTCATGAATGCTTCTTTCACCAAAAAATCACCGGTTAAAAATTAAGTATCGTGAGCAGAGAACTACTGGAAATTCTTTTTGAGAATGATGATTTAATTGCTGTCAGCAAACCGGCTGGCCTGTTAACTGTTCCCGACCGTGAACAAAAAGAAACGTCTCTCAAAGAAATACTGAATAATAAATATGGGAGAATATTTGTTGTTCACCGTCTTGACCGTGATACGAGCGGTGTGATTGTATTTGCCAAAAATGAATCCACTCACAAATATCTTTCTCAATTATTTGAAGGAAGAGAAGTACAAAAGTTTTACCTCGGTTTAGTAAATGGTTCTATACCTAATAAAACAGGAACGATTGAATCTGCTATTGCCGAACATCCCGTAATAAAAGGAAAAATGGTTGTTCACCGCAAAGGAAAAAATTCAATTACTGATTATGAAGTGCTGGAATATCTTGGTTTATTCAGCTGGGTAAAATTTCAAATACATACCGGACGTACACACCAGATAAGAATTCACATGCAGCACATTGGTCATTCTATTGTTTGTGATGAAACTTATGGAGATGGTAAACCAGTTTTGCTATCTTCCTTCAAAAAGAAATTTCATCTTTCTAAAAAAGAGGAAGAGGAAAAACCTATACTCAATCGCTTAGCCCTGCACTCTCATCAATTAATTTTTAAAGATGCTGATGGAAAGGAAGTAAATATTATAGCCGAACCACCCAAAGATTTACGGGCATTGCTTAACCAGTTGCGTAAATGGAAAAGCTAAGAGCTAAAAGAGAAAAAGAGATTAAAGGAGAGAATACTTTTTTCCTCTTTCACTCCTTTAACCTCTTAGTAAAAAAATCTGCGCCTTCTCTAATTCAAATTAGGTTGTGGTGTATAACGTAAATATGGTTTTACAATCTCCACTCCTTTCGGGAATTTCTTAATCGCATCTTCTGTACTTACCGCAGGTACTACAATTACATTTTCACCATGCTTCCAGTCAGCAGGGGTAGCCACACTAAAACCGGCTGTTAATTGCAATGAATCAAGCACTCTCAATACTTCATGGAAATTTCTTCCGGTTGAAGCAGGATAAGTAATTATCAGTTTTACTTTCTTATCTGGTCCGATAATAAATAAAGAACGAACGGTTTGTGTCAATGATGCGTTGGGATGAATCATATCATACAATAAGGCAACTGTTCTGTCTTCATCAGCAATAATGGGGAAATCAACATTACAGTGTTGTGTTTCGTTAATATCATTGCGCCAGCCAAAATGTTTATCCAGCGGGTCAACACTTACGGCCAGCACTTTGGTATTGCGTCTGGCAAACTCTTCCTTGAGCAAAGCTGTTTTACCAAGCTCTGTGGTACATACCGGGGTATAATCTGCCGGATGAGAAAATAAAATACCCCAGCCATTGCCTAAATATTCATGAAAATCAATTTCGCCTTCGGTGGTTGTTGCTTTAAAGTTGGGAGCATCGTCCCCTAATCGTAAACTCATAACAAAAAATTTAAATGGTGATGAATGCAAATATAATATATCCTACTTGTTTGGTGGACTATAATACAGAACTTTATTTTGTGGTGGCTTTCGTAAGGGAGTCTCTGCCGAAACGGTTCTTTACTTCATCAATAGCTTTATAGAGTTGGGTTTTCTTTTCTAAGTTAGTAAATAAATTGGTTTGCATGGCACCATCTGTCAATTCACTTAAACGAACACCTAACAGCCGCACTGGCTGCCCCTTTCGCCATAACTTATTAAATAAGTCCTTTGCCACCGGAATTAATTCATCATCGCAAAAAGTATAGGGAATGGTGGTTTGTCTTGAAGTAGTTTCAAAATCAGGATACCGAATTTTCACTGCAACACAACCAGCGGTTTTATCATCCTGTCTCAGTTCAAAAGCAATCTTCTCCGTCATTCGCACTACTTCACTCAACAAAAAATTTATATCCGATTTATTTTCTTCAAACGTATTTTCAGTAGAAACAGATTTGGCTTCATGATAAGCAACTACTTCGCTGTAATGAAATCCCTGAGATTTATTCCATAGATCACCTCCATACTTTCCCAATTGTTTTTCAAGTTCATCGGGATTGCGTTCACTTAAGTCTTTAATGGTTTCAATCCCCAGTTGCAGCAAATTGGAATAAGTGCTCTCTCCCACTCCCGGAATTTTATTCACCTTCAATGGTGCCAAAAATTCTTTTTCTTTTCCAAAAGGAATATGCAAATAGCCATTGGGTTTTGCTTCATTGGTGGCCATCTTGGCAATCATTTTATTACTGCCCAATCCAAATGATATAGGAAGTTGTGTGGCGTCAATGATTTCCTGCCGCAGATCAATTGTCCATTGATAAGGATTGAAAAACTTACCCATGCCGGTCATATCCAGGTAAAATTCATCAATCGAAGCTTTTTCAAACAAAGGTGCTTTGGCAGCAATAATATCCGTAACCCATCTTGAAAATTTACTGTACTCACCCCGCATACCACTCACCACAATAAGATTGGGACAAAGTTTCAAAGCCGTTTTCATTGGCATGGCAGAATGAATTCCGAATTTTCTTGCTTCGTAACTGCAGGCAGCCACCACACCTCTTTCTCTTCCGCCCACCACAACAGGTTTACCCTTCAACGAAGGATCATTCAATACTTCCACCGATACAAAAAATGAATCGAGGTCGAAGTGGGCAATAATTCGTTGTGGCTTTTTTTCCATGAATATGCAAGTTACAAAAACCCGGACAGCGGTTGCAAACCCTGTCGGTGGTTATACAGAAGATTTTTTGGAGCAAAATTTGGTATTTCTATTAAGCTGCATTGGCGTCGCACACTTATACTGTTGATAATTCTATTCATCATTTTGCTTTTCTCTTAGCGCCATACTTCTTATTTTTATTTCATGCAATGGCTTAGTTCAACAATCGCACCACTACAAAACCTCATCGGTTTCCTGTATAAAAAATCAAAGACCAATGATGTTCATAAAAAACAATTGCTAACAGAATTGCGGGATAACCTGAATGTTTTCAAAAATGCATTCATGGATAATACACCCTATGAAAATGTGATTGACCTGTTATCCAACTCTGCCATCCGTAATGCCGTAAAAGAGAATTTTAATTTCAATAAACTCAGGCAAGGAAAGATAGCTGCTTCACATATAAAAGAAGATAGAAACAAACGCTATCTCGGCTGGACAACAGAAAAACTTACTGATAAGATTGATGAAAAGATACAGGAGTTGAAAAACATTAAACAGCTGAATGGTGGTAATATTAAAAAGATAGAACAAAAAGTTTCCATCAAGCTTAGTAATCTTTATTTCCGTATGAAATTGCTCGCCGATTTTATTCAATCAGGATCATAGGTATCAAGCATTTTAATATGTTTAACATTTTAAGTGCAATAAAGACTTCTCATTTCGTTTATTACTTATGAAAAATTATATTTTCTCATTTGTTATAACCTTCTTTTCGATGTCCGCTTCAGGACAAAGCAAAAACTCTAATTCCATTCTGATAAGACATGATACCACTTCATTAAAAGCCTCTGAATGTGAATGGCTAATTAAATCTCTCCCAAAAAATAAACCAGCGTTAACGATACATATAGGCACTAACATTCCTGATCTTATTCTGCATCTGATTGAAAAAGGAGAAATTATTGCAACCGATATTGCTACTGAGAAGCCAATTCCCGGAAAAGAAATCTATACCTGGAATAAACCTGTTGATACTGTTGCTGTTTATGACATAAATGGGAACATAAAAGACTCACTAATAAAACAAGAAAGACTAACCCAATATATGCCCGAAATAAAAATTTACCAGGACTGGTTTCTTGATATGGATACCGGTAAGTTTTACAGTGAAGTTAAATGGATAGAATTAATGGAAGGCATTTATACATCTAACGGTTTTTTAATTGGTTATGCACCGGCATTCAGAATATATTATTGAGAAAGTTCAACCTATTCTAAGCATCTTATTGTAAAGCGTTCACTATATCCAAAATTTCATTGGGGTGAGTAACTTTAAAATCAGGTTTTATTTTCCAATTGTTAGAATGATCTTGCTTTTCATAAAAAGCTCCAACACTATACACTGCTTTACGGGAAAGTTGATTATTGGCATTGTAAGCACAGGTAGCATCTGTTTCATGATCGCCGATGTACAGGATAAAACATTCATCATCTAACCTGGTTAATTGCTTAATGCATTGCAGCAATCCTTCCGGATGAGGTTTTTGAAAAGCAAAGGATACTTCTTCATAACCAATAATGATCTTAAAGAACTGATTCACCCCTTCCCTTCCTAATACTTCAGTAATATTTTGTTTTGAATTTTGAGAAACTACTCCATGTCCATATTCACCAAGTGAATGTATCACTTCACTGATACCGTTAAAAAAGTTGATAGCAGTATTATCTTTCAATTGATATTCTGTCCAGAGTGAACCGGCATAACTGGTTTGTTCATCATTCAATCCAAATTCTTCTTTATACAAAACCCGCCAGTTAGGTGCTCTTATATTAGCAGCATCATATACAGCAACACTTTCCAGCACCGGAAAAGTTTGAGCAGGCTTACCTGTTACAAATGAAATGATAGAACGGGTGACATTTAAATTCTTATGCCTGGTATCTACCAGTGTGCCGTCATAGTCCCATATAATTGCTTTAAGCATAAAATAAGATCAGTTTATTTTAATCACCCGCATATTATCGAGCATGGCCTGGTTGATATCGCCATTCATATTATCATTAGCATCTTCAAAAAACAATATCACCTTATGATCGCCTTTCTTTAAAAATACTTTTACAGCATTACTGTAACCCCAGTTGCTCCATTCACCTTTTCCTCTTTGAGGAAATACCAACGTTCCTTTTTGCTGTCCATTAACTGATAGTGTTCTAATGGCACATTTATTTTCCGTATTGGTTGGACCATTCCCATTTGCATAGCGAAAGTCAATTACATAAACTCCATCTTCTGCAATATTTACAGGTATCGTCACTGTCCTGTTTTCTGAAGTATTGATCTCAATAAAACCATCACCAGTAAACCCTTTGTAATTGTGTATTGCTTTTGTTGCATATTTTTCTGCATCATAAGTTTGAACAGCAGCATTGCTTACACTAACCACAGGTTCGCCAGCAAATGATTCCACACCATTCTCATCAACTGCTGTCACTGTATATTCCCCATAATTTTTATCGGTGATGCTGAATTTAGTATCGCCTGTTTGAGATAACCACTTTCCATTTTTACTGATATTATATTTCTTTGCTCCGGCAATAGCTCCCCATGATAATTCATTTCCATTTAAAGCAATATTAGGTGCAGGCAAAGTGAAATAGTTTGTCACCTTATTGATCTTATTGCCTGTGCCCTGCTGATTATTTAATATTATCTTAATGGAATGAGCACCTTTTAAATTACCGGGAATGACATGTTTCACATTCTCTTTCCCATCTACCAAAAATGATTTGATGCCATTACCATAACCTTCCATTTCTATATTTAGTATAGCATTCCGGTATTTAAAATTGGTAAGACTTCTTTTGCCATCAAATACTTTTGGTACATATGGCTGAAACAATAAACTTTCTGATTGAAATTTTATTCCGAACAATACTTTATGCACTAAACTGATATTACCAGATAAACTCCACAACATATTACTGGAGTTGATAACAGTACCGGCAAAATCTCCATTCTCAGCAACAAAATTTTCTTTGTTCGTTAAGAACAATGCTGCTGGGCGATAGATATCAAAAAAACTTTCATTCACCGCTGCTTCATTTCCAACTTTAGCTGCAGCCCATAACCAATAAGTTTGTACAAATGGCCACACTGCATTATTGTGGTAAGGCGGTATGTTTGGAATATTAGGATAAATACAATTAATACCAAAAGCTGTTAATGGAGTAGAAGCTATAATTTGTTTTGCTTTCTTATCATCTGCAATGCCAAACACAATACATAAGGCTTCCCCTAATGCTTCTGATCTTGGAGAAACCATTTTAAAATTTCTTCCATACAAAAACTGACCATAATAACCTTTATCGGGTAACCATAAATATTTATTAATTCCGTCTTTAATTTTCTTTGCAGCCAAAGCATGTTTAGTTGCCACGTCGGGATGCTTCAGCAATTTTGCCATTTCACTTAATACAATATTTGCCTGGTAATGCACAGCATTGGTACCCAAACATTCACTCTCAAAAATATCTGCCGGTTGCATCCATTTCGGATAAGTTTGTTCACGCCAGTCTAAGAAAGATGATTCACCTTTTACCATTCCTGTTTCTGCATCATACACATTATGCATATCATCTTCAATAGAATTTTTAATGATGGTATAGGCTAATTGCAACCAATCTTTATCGCCTGTTGCTTTATACACTTCATATGCTGCAACCGCCCATATCATTCTGTCTGTTGATGCAGGATAAGCACCACCTGTTCCGGTATCCTGTATAATTCTTTTTTTCTTATTCACTTTCCGCAATAAACTTTTCTTTGCCACTTCCGGTTGCAGGTGAGCCATGGATAAAATAATACTGTAGCTGATATCTCTTGTCCATACACCGGCCCACTCCTTACCCGTTCTGAATGTGCTGTCGGGTTCCACTGCTTTTATCATTTCTTCCAACGACATATTATACAAAGCATCAGCAATCAGGTAAGGGGATTTATATTGAGGAAAAGCAGTAGCGTCTTTCACCATCTTCCATTCCGCATCGGTTTGCTTTTGATCTGATTGTTTATTTAAGATCATGGTGGTTTCAAAAATGCCGTCACCGTCTTCATCTGTCAATCTTAATTCATGACGATTAACGAGGTTATCAAAATCCCAAAACATAGGAGCGGTGCCACCTGCCACAAATACACCTTTAAAATCTTCTTTATAAATTTTATCGCCTTTGAACGTGGTGAAGTATCCTTTTTCATTGAATTGTTTCTGTACTTCCCGCATATCCAATCGAATGGTGAGCGAAGTATTGGGCTGAAGATATTCACCTGATGCAGCTTCTTTCAATTGTTCACCAAATTTGATGATGGGTGTTATTGATTTTCCATTCTCAATCTTAACGCTGAAATGATGATCCTGGCCGGAAAGCATTTCGTTATCTTTTCCGTTGATTGCAAATTTGAAACTGATATCCGCCGACTGAAACATATTGGCCGGACTTTGATAATTACTTACAATATGTACCTGCGAAAGAATTTTGGCTTCGTTTTTATCCTGTATTACTTTATCGTGATAGACAGAAAATTCTTTTGACTGGTATAACGGAGTTTGTGCAAGAATGTGCATGGTCATTAAAGAGGCAGTTAGGAATATAAAAAGCTTTTTCATAAAAATTACTTAAACAGTAGCTAAAGTTAGGTATTTAGGAAGAAGCGAAAACCTTAATGTAATTGAGATTTTTTTGGAACTGACAGGTTTATTAAAATAATAAAAGATGATAGTAGCAGAGCGAATTGATTCGAGGCATTTACCGGTAAATATCTAACAAGCCTTCGGGAAGTATAACGTGTATTTCTTTTTTCTTTTTATCAACTTTTTGCAATGTTTCCTCATGCAAAGGGATTAATGCTTCATTATCGTTCAGCATTATTTTACAAAGCACCTGCATAGGTTGCTCAATCACTTCTAATATTTCACCAATATCTTCGCCTTCATTAATCAAATGAAAGCCGAGTAAAGAAATAGGCGAAGATTTGGCTGCAAACTTTTTAAAATCAACTTCTGCCAGCCATACTTCTTTTTGAGTAAGCTTGTGTGCGGCTTCTTTAGTATTGGTTCCTTCGAGTTTGATATAAATCTCTGAATCAGTTTTAATAGTGGTGTTTTCAATAAAATAAGGAAGAAAGGAGTCTTTACGTTCTTCCAGGAAAATTGTTTCTAACCTTTTTAAAGAAGTTTTTTTCCCAAGGCTGTGTTTTAATACCAATTTCCCATCCACACCAAATGTGGCAACCAATTTTCCTATTTTAAAGTATTGAGTCATCGGTTAAATACTATTGGCAGATTAAAAAAAGCCCTTCCGTAAACGGAAAGGCTTTAAAAAGTTTGATTTAACAGAGTAGTTGGTTATTCTTCTGTTTTAGCATCATCACTGCTAGCTACTTTTTTTACCACCGGTTCACTTCTGCGGGCAATTCTTGCACGTTTGTGTTCCGTTTGGCGACGGTCTACGCTGGAGTCATGTTCCTGGCTCCATTTCATAAACTTGTCCATAGCAGTAGCTTCATCAAACAAACCAAGTTTTACACCACGCAGTAAGTGCTTGAGGTAAAGTACTCCTTTGAATGATAAAATTCTTCTAACGGTGTCAGTAGGTTGTGCACCTTTCTGTAACCAATCCAATGATTTCTGGCGGTCAATGTTGATTGACGCCGGAACAGTCAGTGGGTTGTACGTACCGATCTTTTGAATGAATTTACCATCCCGGGGAGCACGGGCATCAGCCACTACAATGAAGTAAAAAGGGCGTTTTTTTGAGCCGTGACGCTGCAATCTGATTTTAACTGGCATCTTAAATAAACATTTAAATGCGTGAACAAATAGGGTTATAAGGTCGGCAAAGATAAGTATCTGAGCCTAATCAACAAATCAAAAATAATACTTTTTAAACTAACAACTTATCGTCTTCCCAAACCGGGCATCCGGCCACCCATGGGCATCTTGTTCATCATCTTCATCATGTCCTTCATTTGCTCAAACTGCTTCATAAACTGGTTCACTTCCGAGAGGTCTTTGCCACTTCCTTTTGCAATACGGATGCGGCGTTTTTGATCAATCACATCAGGATTGGCTCTTTCAAATGGTGTCATGGAGTTGATGATAGATTCTACTCCTTTGAATGCATCGTCGCTGATGTCTAAATCCTTTACTGCCTTACCCATTCCTGGAATCATCCCGAGCAAATCTTTGAGATTTCCCATCTTTTTTATTTGTTCCAGTTGGGTTTTGAAATCAGCAAAATCAAATTGGTTCTTGCGGATTTTTTTCTCAAGCTTCTTCGCCTGCTCTTCATCAAATTGTTCCTGTGCTTTTTCAACCAGCGAAGTAATATCACCCATACCGAGGATACGCTGTGCCATCCTTTCGGGATAAAATACATCCAGCGTTTCCATCTTCTCCCCACTGCTTACAAACTTGATGGGCTTATTAACTGTGTATTTAATGGATAATGCCGCACCACCTCTTGTATCACCATCTAATTTGGTTAAGATAACACCGGTAAAATTCAACCGATCATTGAATGCTTTGGCTGTATTTACCGCATCCTGACCCGTCATTGAGTCAACAACAAACAATATTTCATTGGGAGAAACGGCTGATTTAATATTAGCCACTTCAGCCATCATCACTTCATCTACAGCCAAACGTCCGGCAGTATCTATGATGACTACATTTTTATTTTTTGACTTTGCTTCTTTGATCGCATTTTGAGTAATAGCAACTGCATCTTTATTCTCCGGTTCGCTATATACATCCACATTTATTTGTGATCCCAATACTTGCAACTGGTCAATCGCAGCCGGACGATAAATATCCGCTGCTACCAGCAATGGAGATTTCCCTTTTTTTGTTCTCAGGTAATTGGCCAGCTTACCGCTGAAAGTTGTTTTACCACTACCCTGCAAACCTGCAATTAATATTACGGTTGGATTTCCTTTCAGATCCAATTCACTTTCTGTTCCACCCATTAAGTCAGCCAGTTCATCTTTAACGATCTTCACCATTAACTGACCCGGAGATACGGCATTAATTACTTTTTCACCAACCGCTTTGTCTTTTACTTTATCGGTAAACTCTTTGGCAATTTTAAAGTTAACATCCGCATCTACCAATGCACGGCGAATTTCTTTTACGGTGGAAGCAATGTTTAGCTCAGTAATTCTTCCCTGGCCTTTAAGCTGCTTGAAGGCTGATTCTAATTTCTCTTGTAAACTGTTGAACATATCATTTTCTTTTCTAACCGCTGACGGGGTTTACAACCGCCGTCAGGGTTGCTATCAAACGAAAAGTGAATATAACATCATGCTATATTCACTTTAAGGTTGGCAAAGATACGCCTTGAAAAATATTTTTAGCCGAGGAATCCTCTTAATTGACGGCAACGGTTATTCGTACGTAATTTGGTAATCGCTTTGTCTTTGATTTGGCGAACCCTTTCACGGGTAAGATTGAATTTTTCCCCAATATCTTCCAGGCTCATAGGATGGTCAACACCTATACCAAAGAAGAAACAAATAACATCTTGCTGACGGTCGGTTAACGTTTTAAGCGAACGGGTTATTTCTAATCTTAAAGATTCATTGTGATCCAGCTCTTCATCTGTAGCTACTGCATTTGGATTTTCCATAACATCTACCAGTGTATTGTCTTCCCCTTCAGCTAAAGGTTGATCCATGCTGATATGACGACCACCAACACCTAATGTTGCGGCTACTTCTTCGGTCTCCATATTTAATACTTCAGCCAGTTCTTCCGGGGTTGGCTCCCTTTCAAACTCCTGCTCCAGCGCTGAATATGCTTTATTAATACGGTTACTTAATCCTACTTTATTTAAAGGGAGACGAACAATCCTTGCCTGTTCAGCCAAAGCTTGTAAAATACTCTGGCGGATCCACCATACAGCATACGAAATGAATTTGAAACCTCGTGTTTCATCAAAACGCTGGGCAGCTTTTATCAAACCCAGATTTCCTTCATTAATTAAATCGGGCAAACTCAATCCCTGGTTCTGGTACTGTTTGGCTACGGATACCACAAAACGAAGATTAGCTTTGGTTAAACGATCCAAAGCCCGTTGATCACCCTGCTTTATAAGGGTGGCTAATCTAACTTCTTCTTCGGGGGAAATAAGTTCAACTTTTCCAATCTCCTGGAGATATTTCTCAAGACTTTGAGACTCCCTGTTGGTGATAGATTTGGTAATCTTAAGCTGACGCATGCTCATGGGCGTGGTTTTGGTTATTGGATAGTTATGAATTGGTTAAAATTCTTACTATAAACGCAGGTTTATGCGCTTAAGTATAGGTGTAAATTATTTTTTTTTCACATATCAGCCAAATAAAAATTTAAGTATAAATACTTGGTAGCTCCTCTTATCTTATTTTGTTTAATTTAAATGTATATTTTTTAAACAAGAACTGGTATAAAAAATATTTCCGTAACTCAAATTATTTGTTATACTTGCACGTATTACATTGAAAAACAGAATCACCGATTCAATACACAATAGAAAGGATGAGTAAGAAAGTTTTGTACACGTTAGAGTATCCGGTAAGATGTTCGCCAGCAATTTTGTATGATTTTTTATACACACCTGCGGGTTTACAGGAATGGTTTGCCGATAAAGTGGATGAGAAAGATGGCATATACAGTTTTAACTGGAACGGTTCAGAAGACAAAGCACAGTTGTTAGAAACTGAAGAAGAAAAATTTGTGCGTTACCGCTGGTTGCATGCTGCCAAAGATGAATATTTTGAATTCCGCATTGAAAAATCTGAAGTAACCAATCAAACAATATTGGTGATAAAAGATTTTGCTGATAAAAAAGATATTAAAGATCAGAGCCAGTTATGGGGTTACCAGGTTAAAGATTTGTTTCACCGCCTGGGGAATTAATTTCTGTCAATTGTAAATTCAGTTTAAAAAAATTAATTAATTCATCTGCCACACTATCCCATTGTGTTAACGGAATTTTTATGGATAGCTTGATAAAAGTTCCTGCAGTTATTATATGTTCCCATTCGCTGACAGATAATTCATTTATTGATTTGAAATTGTTTTCAGTAAACCGAAAATCCCATTCATCATCATTTATACAAACAGCATAACCTGTTGCCGATAGTTGCTGGTAGTTTGATTGAATAACATTTGCAAACTGATTTTTGTATTTGCCTTTCACGTGAACGGTACTGCTGAAAAAGTTTCCCCACCAGAATAAAGTGCGGATGGCGAAAACATTTTCTTTATCAAAAACTCTCGGATAATCTAATACCACATATGGAAGTCCATGATAGTTTTCCCCTCTTGAAATTTTTGGCGATGCTGATTTGATTTCAATTGGTAAATCAGCTTTATCAACGATAGCAGTATATTTTTCTGATAAATCTCCAAACAAAGTGTACACTTTTTCAATAATACTCCGCTTTGTTAAAATCCAATCACTGTTTTGCACCAGTTCTTTTTCAACCGATGAAAGCTGTATTTTTGTTCCGCTCATAGATAAAAATTTCCATAGCTAAATTACATTAATACAGGTGATTAAAAAGTTAGATAAACTTATAATTAAAGCTTTTATTGGTCCATTTGTGGCCACCTTCTTTATTACCCTGTTTGTATTAGTAATGCAGTTCTTCTGGTTATACATTGATGATCTTGTTGGAAAAGGACTGGATTTCTTTACCATTACCAAGCTCATCGGTTATGTTTCTGCCACATTGGTTCCCTTAGCCTTTCCGTTGGGAATGTTGCTGGCATCTATTATGACCTTTGGAAATTTGGGTGAAACATTTGAATTAGTAGCCATCAAATCAGCCGGCATCCCATTATTACGATTTATGCGTCCTTTATTTGTTGTGGCAGTAGTCATTTGCGGTATTGCTTTTCTTTTTAATAACTATATAATTCCTGTAGCTAATTTGAGAATGAAAACACAGCTTACCAATATCCGTTTCAGCAAACCTGCATTCGATTTAAAGGAAGGTGTTTTTTATGATGGTATTCCCGGTTACACCATGAAGGTTGCAAAGAAAGATAAAGAAGGAAAAAATTTAGAGAACGTTATTATCTACGAACATAGTTACGAACTGCAGGATAATATTATTGTAGCTGAAAAAGGAACCATGTCGGTTTCACCTGATAAGAAAAAATTGTTGTTCGATCTGAAAAATGGCTGGCGTTACCAGGAAAGAGGTAATAGCAGTAATAACAATGGAACTGAATATATTCGCCTCGGTTTTAAAAATTATCAAAAAGTTTTTGACTTAAGTGCACTGGCAAGATTGAATTATGACGATTCCACCTTCAAAAACTTTTATCAAATGTTAAGTGTACGCCAACTGTCCACTACTATCGATTCGCTTAATAAAACATTTGACAGTTTTCAAATACAAAACCGTTCTAACATCAGCAATCTTTTTAATTTTTCAAAGCTTACCCTTAAAAGCTGGGATAGCAGCAAACTTTATAAAGAATCTTTTAAATCAATTAATGAAATTATTGCAGACTCCACCCGCTATGCAACCATTACAAGGGCACAGGGTCAGCTTGCGTCAGTAAAAAACATTAACGAAACAAGAAGTGCAGAGTACACAGAGCGACTAAAACAACTTCAATTGCACAAAATAGAATGGCATCGAAAGTTTGCACTGTCTTTAGCTTGTTTGGTATTGTTCTTAATTGGGGCACCACTCGGATCAATCATCCGCAAAGGAGGCATAGGCCTGCCATTTGTGTTTGCACTGATTTTCTTTATTGTTTTCCACCTGCTGAATACATTTGGTGAAAAATTAGCCAAGCAGGATGTATTTAATGCATTCTCCGGTATGTGGCTTTCTACTTTCGTATTAATACCTATTGGCTTTTTTCTTACTTATAAAGCCATGCACGACTCTCAGCTATTTAATAAAGAATATTATTACCGGCTGTCAAAAAAAATCAAACCTTATTTATCATGGGCAGTAAATACTATTAGCAGAAGGAAAAGAGAGAAAACAATCGCTTAACAAATAAATGACGTAACTTTTGAATCTAAATTTATTATATGAGCAAACAACATAAATCATCCCGCCGTCAATTTATTGCTGATACAACTAAAGCAGGTATAGTAACTGCCATTGCGGCTTCTTCTGCTGAAATAGTGTTAAGTTCATTTGTAAAGAAAGATGAAGGAATGCCTGTGCTTCCTACAGGTTTTGATCAAACTCCATTAGCATATGCCTATAAAGATTTAGAACCATCCATTGATGCAATGACAATGGAAATACATTATACCAAACATGCTGCTGCTTACAGTAAAAATTTAAAAGAAGCAGCACAGGCAGAGGCTGTTGATTTAAAAACTCCATTGGAAGATGTATTAGCAAAAGTTTCTAAGTACTCTACTAAAATGCGGAATAATGGCGGTGGTCACTATAATCATGAATTATTCTGGAAGAGCATGAAGGCAAATGGTGAAGGAACCGCTTCCGGAAAATTACTGAAGGCAATCAACGAAAGTTTCAATTCATTTGATGCTTTTAAAACACAGTTTAATGATGCGGCCAAATCGAGATTTGGAAGTGGCTGGGCATGGCTCGTATTAACTCCTGATAAAAAATTAAAAATTGGCTCCACTCCTAACCAGGATAATCCGTTAATGGATATTTCTGATTTAAAAGGTTTCCCGGTACTGGGTTTAGATGTATGGGAACATGCCTATTATTTAAAATATCAAAACAAAAGAGCCGATTATATTGATCAATGGTGGAAAGTGGTGAACTGGGAATTTATACAAAACCGTTTTGAACAAAGTTTATAATATCTTTCAAAAATTTCTGATACACTTTTTTAAAAAATTACTACGTTTGCGCCTTCATTCAAATTGGAAGGATGAATTACAACTGGAAAGTTTTATTGCCTTTATTCCTGGGAACTGTTATTATGATTTTTGTTCTTCAAAAGCAGGGAAGTGATTTAAAAACAGAAAACACTCCGTTAAAAATTGTAAGCTTTGAGTTTGCCAAAACAAAAGAAGAGGCTCAAACCGTACTGGATGCGTGGAAACCCGATGCCAATATAAATCGGCTTACTATAGCCCGTAAAAATATTTACCTCGATTTCATTTTTATTTTCTTTTATAGCTTATTTCTGTTTGCAGCCTGCCGCAAAATCCGCTACCACAGCCAGAGATGGCAGAAGAAAGCCGGAAAGAATTTTGCCTATATGGGCTTAGCCGCCGGAGGGTTCGATATCATCGAAAACATTTTAATGCTGCGAACGCTGGATGGTAATTATGATGTGTTTACTACACTGGCAACCTTTGTGTGTGCCGCCATCAAATTTGCCTTAGCAGGGTTTGCTATTTTGTATATACTTCTTGGTTTGCCCCGCCTGTTCCGTTCACGTAAGTACTAAAATAGGCTCAGCCTTTGCCGGAACTATTTACACACAGGTAATAAGACCAACAAAGGCTGATGTAGCTTAAACAATCGCTTCGCAAATTTATAGGTGATGTTCCGTTAATAAGTGTTAAAGCTTCAACAAACTTTTGCACAAATAATAAAGCACGGTGTAAAAACACCGTGCTCACTTAACCCTAAAACCGAAATGGTTTTACCAACTCATGAAAGTAGAACTCAAAGTTCCACTTCTGTAAATACTAAGACTGTCTGCATACTGACAAATGCGGCTTTGCAAAAGCAAATGTTTTCTTAAAAGGCCATCCTACCATCATCATTCTGTAAATCGAAAATCCCTACTTTCGTTGTCTTATATTTTTCAATCTCATTCAATTAACGTTATGCAAGTTTGGAAAGATTACCAGGAAAAGAACAAAGAACGTTTTCTTAACGAAATGCTTGACCTTCTCAGAATTCCTTCAGTAAGTGCTAAGAGCGAACATAAGCGGGATATGCTGAAATGTGCTGAAGCTGTAAAAGAAAGTTTATTAAAAGCAGGTGCTGATAAAGCAGTAGTAATGCCAACCGAAGGCCATCCTGTTGTTTATGGTGAAAAAATTATTGATTCATCCAAGCCAACCGTTTTAGTGTACGGTCACTACGATGTTCAACCGGTTGAACCATTAGAATTGTGGCATAGTGGCCCGTTTGATCCTGTAATTAAAGATGGAAAAGTGTTTGCCCGTGGCTCTGCTGATGATAAAGGACAATTCTATATGCATGTAAAAGCAATGGAAACTTTAGTACAGACAAATACCATGGCAACCAACATTAAATTTTTAATTGAAGGAGAAGAAGAAGTTGGTTCACCTAATCTCGGAAAATTTGTTGCTGCCAATAAAGAGTTATTAAAAGCAGATGTGATCTTGATCAGCGATAGTTCTATGCTGAGCATGGAAACTCCATCATTGGATACCGGCGTTCGTGGATTGAGTTATATTGAAGTAGTAGTAACGGCTTCGGGTCGTGATTTACATAGTGGAACTTATGGTGGTGCTGTTGCCAATCCAATTACTGTTCTTTCAAAAATGATTGCTTCTGTTCATGATGAAAATAATCATATCACCATTCCTGGATTTTATGATGACGTAGTGGTTGCCGGAGCCGAAGAAAGAGCACTCATCAACAAAGCTCCTTTCAATGAAAAAGAATACAAAGATGAAATTGGTATTAAAGAATTATGGGGCGAAAAAGGATTTACCACTTATGAAAGAACCGGTATAAGACCAACATTGGAATTAAATGGTATTTGGGGTGGTTATACAGGTGAAGGTGCAAAAACTGTTTTACCGGCAAAAGCTCATGCAAAGATTTCTGCAAGATTGGTTCCCAATCAAACATCATCAAAGATGACGGAATTATTGCTGAATCATTTCCGTTCTATTGCTCCCTCTTGTGTAACAGTAGAAGCTTTTGAACACCATGGCGGCGAACCTTATATGACCCCTATTGACAGCAAAGGTTACAAAGCAGCTTCCAAAGCAGTGGAAACAACTTTTGGCAAAGCTCCTATTCCTGTTCGTGGTGGTGGAAGCATTCCTATTTGTTCAATCTTAGAAAAAGAGTTAGGTATTAAAATTATTTTCATGGGTTTTGGATTGGATAACGACAATCTTCATTCTCCCAATGAAAAATATAATATTGAGAATTACTATAAAGGGATTGAAACGATTCCTTACTTCCATCGATTTTTTGCAGAAATTTGATTTTATTCTGCTAATAATACTACCCTTAGAAATACTGAGGGGATTTTTTTATTTTTATGTTATGAAAGTTTCAGATGCTTTAAATAAAAATCTGTTTTGGGATGTTAATCCTGAAAAGCTGGATTGGAAGAGGAATCGTGTTTTTATTGTAGAACGTGTATTTGTAAGAGGAGGAATGAATGATGTGAGGATAGTTATGAATTACTATCCAAAAGAAGAATTGGTTAATATAATCAGGCAGTGCAGGGATTTAGACCATATAACTCATAACTTCTGCTCAAACTATTTTAATATCCCTAAAAGCCAGATGCATGCTCCATCTCAATACTATAAGTGAGCCAGTGAGGCACCTGCTTCTGAGTTTTTCAGCATCTGAACAGTTACAAAATTTTGCTTTAGCGGGAGGAACTGCACTCGCCTTGCATCTTGGCCACAGAAAGAGTATTGACATTGATCTGTTTGCTTTTAATCAAACTGACATGTATGAAACAAGCCTTTATCTTGAAAATTCATTTAATCAGATTGATGTCAGAAAAACTTCCAATGCCTTTATTTTCTGTTTTATCAACAATATAAAATGCGATTTCGTTAATCATTCCCGTCATTTGCTTATAAAACCAATACTAACGCTGGATAATATCCGGCTGTTTTCAAAAGAAGATATTGCCGCTATGAAATTAAATGCGATATGCGGGAGGGGAAGTAAAAAAGATTTTTACGACATTTTTTCTCTTCTAAAAATTTTCTCACTTAAAGAGATGCTGTCATTTTACGATTATAAGTTCAAATCCGATAATTCCTGGATGGCTTTACGGAGCCTTCAATTTTATGAGGATACTGATATGCAAGAGCAGCCTGAACTTATTACTGAGTTCCCAAAATGGGAAGAAATTAAAAGTCATATTTATAATGAAGTGAACAACTACAACTTTAATGCCTGACAAAGAAAAACTCCGTCTCGATAAATATCTCTGGGCTATTCGTCTTTTCAAAACAAGAACACTGGCAGCAGCTGCCTGTGATACCGGCAAAGTAAAATGTGATGGTGCAGCCTCCAAAGCAGCAAAGCAAGTTCATATAGGCGATGAATACGAAATAAAAACAGAAGCTAAACGATGGAAAATAAAAGTAACCGGGCTTTTACATAGTCGTGTTCAATATAGCGAAGCCATAAAATTTTATATTGATATTACACCTGAAGAAGAAATTCAACGATTACAATACCAGGCTGCTGTTTTTCATACCGGCAAAAGAAAAAGCAAAATTGGTCGTCCCACCAAAAAAGAAAGAAGAGACCTCGATGATTTTATTGGGGATTAAATGGAGTAAATAAAATCTTTATCATCACTTTTTATTAAGTCACCCACCGTAGTAGAAGAAAACATTGCAATTAATTCATTCCTGTTTTGTGCAATGCGGTGATGCATGGGACAGGGCTTATCAGCATTACATTTTCTTAAACGAAGAGAACATTCCTGAAACTGTTCTAACCCATCAGTCAATTCCATTAATCGTATAAGTGGTATTGAAGTGGTGCCGTCATTAACAGAAAATCCGCCAAATGGTCCCTTCACCGAGTCAATGATTTTTTCTTTGGCCAGCATCTTCATGATCTTCCCCAAAAAATGTTTGGGTATCTGCAAATTATCCGCCACCTCCTGTATTTGCACACGGGATTGGTTTTCATTTATCATCACTACGTACAATATACTACGCAGGGCATACCCAAAAGATTTTGAAAATACCATTGGCCAAAAATATAAGGCCCATTTAATCTTCCGGTTGATAAATATCATTTATAGTGTTGATGATACTCAACCGCCTCTTATTTTATCAGGAATACTTTTGACCTCATAAAAGAGGTCAACGTCTTTTTATCAAACATTAAAAACTTATTTACGATGAAACTAAAACAGATAACCATCTTAACACTTTTATTAAGCGGAACAATCATCACCTTAATTGCCTGTGGTAGCGGGGGAGAAAAGAAAACTACTGAAACAACTCAGCCAGCTGCTACTACTACTGACAATGCCCAAAAGGAAAAGGATAATAAAAGAGGTATTGGCAAATTTACTAAAGTGGATATTCCTGCTACATTAGATAAAGCCATGGCCGATGCAGGTAATAAAATATATGATACCAAATGTATGAGCTGCCACCGTCTTACTGACGAAAAATTAGTTGGTCCTGGTTGGAAAGGTGTAACCTCCAGACGTACTCCTGAATGGATCATGAATTTTGCCACCAATACAGATGAGATGCTGGCTAATGATCCACAAGCGCAGGCATTGCTTGAAACATGCTTGGTTCGTATGCCTAACCAAAGTCTTACTGATGATGATGCAAGACATGTATATGAGTTCATGCGTAAAAACGACGGCGTAAAATAATTCTCACCATAATCACTAAATATTTCTTTATGAAACATGCTTTCTCCAAACTGCTGCTGGCTATTATAATAATAAGCTTTTTAGCCCCGGCATGTAAACCCAAAGGAGTTGAATCGGCTGTAAGCGGCGATGCTGCACAGAAAACGTATGTAGCTCCGGGTAAGTACGACGAATTTTACGATTTTGTTTCCGGTGGTTTTAGCGGACAAATGAGTGTGTATGGCATACCTTCGGGAAGATTGTTCCGTGTAATCCCTGTATTTTCTGTTGACCCTGAAAAAGGATATGGATACAGTGAAGAAACAAAAGCAATGCTTAACACTTCTCATGGTTTTGTTCCCTGGGATGACCTGCATCACATTGCATTATCAGAAACAGATGGGGTACAGGACGGACGCTGGGTGTTTGGTAATGGTAATAACACTCCACGTATTGCCCGTGTTGACCTGAAAACATTCCGCACTGCTGAAATCATCGAAATACCCAATAGTGCCGGTAACCACTCCTCTCCTTTTATTACTGAAAATTCAGAATATGTAGTAGCCGGAACAAGATTTAGCATACCGATGGATAACAGTAACGATGATGTACCCATTAACACTTACAAACAAAATTTCCGTGGCACCGTAAGCTTTATCGCTGTTGATAAAAATACAGGTGGCATGAAAATTAATTTCCAGATTTTATTACCCGGCGTAAACTTTGACTTAGCAAGAGCCGGTAAAGGAAAATCTCACGGATGGATGTTCTTCAGTTGTTATAACTCCGAAAGAGCAAACACTTTATTAGAAGTAAATGCTTCTCAAAAAGACAAAGACTTTATTCTTTGTGTTAACTGGAAGAAAGCGGAAGAATATTTAGCTGCCGGTAAAGGACAAAAACAATCTGTAAAATATGCACACAACCTGTACGATGAGAAAAAACATATGGCTTCTTCTACAATAGAGAATGAAGTAACTGTGCTTGATCCAAAAGATTGTCCGGATATGGTTTACTTTATGCCTTGTCCTAAATCTCCTCATGGTTGTGATACTGATCCTACTGGTGAATACATTGTTGGTAGCGGTAAACTCGCTGCTGTAATTCCTGTTTTCTCTTTTACTAAAATTCAACAGGCTATTGCCAGCAAAAATTTTGATGGCGATTATGAAGGTATCCCTGTATTGAAATATGATGCCGTATTACATGGTGAGGTGCAAAAACCAGGTCTTGGCCCTTTGCATACAGAATTTGATGCCAACGGTAATGCCTATACTTCTTTCTTTGTTTCATCTGAAGTAGTAAAATGGAATATAAAAGACCTGAAAGTACTGGACAGGGTGCCTACTTATTATTCTGTTGGTCACTTAAGTGTTCCGGGTGGGCCTACTAAAAAACCATGGGGCAAATATTTGATTGCTTATAATAAAATCACTAAGGACCGTTACCTGCCCACAGGCCCGGAATTGGCTCAAAGTGCACAGTTATACGACATCAGTGGCGATAAAATGAAACTGATTCTTGACTTCCCCACTATTGGTGAACCGCACTATGCAGAAGCCATTCCTGCTGATTTAATAATGAAGAATTCCCAGAAAATCTACAAGATCGAAGAGAATGCCAATCCTTATGCTACTATTGGTGATAAAAACGCAAGAGTAGAACGTAAAGGAAATGAAGTGCATGTGTATATGACAGCCATCCGTTCACACTTTACTCCTGATAATATTGAAGGGGTAAAAATGGGTGATGTGGTTTACTTCCATGTAACTAATCTTGAACAGGATTGGGACGTTCCGCATGGCTTTGCTGTAAAAGGCGCCAACAATGCTGAATTACTCATTATGCCCGGTGAAACACAAACACTGTCATGGAAACCAGAAAAGCCAGGGGTATATCCAATGTATTGTACAGACTTCTGCTCTGCGCTGCACCAGGAAATGCAGGGTTATATCCGGGTAAGTGCCGCTGGTTCTAATGTGCCTATCACATTCAGTACCGGAAAAACAAATCCTGAACCTGCACCAGCTCCATCTAAATAAATAAATCGAAGGCAGCTCCTGCAAAAGGAGTTGCCTTTATCATACTAAAACGATTGTTATGAAACATTTAAATAAACTGTTTGCATTATTACTAATAGTATTGATGATTTCCTGTAACAACAATGCTACCACTGAAACCAAAACAACAGATAACACAACCACTCCTGCTGCCGGTGGACAAGAAGCAGTAAAAGATGATGAATCACAAAAAGATGTTGTAAAAATTGCAGTAGGTTCAAAAGACCATACAACATTAGTAGCTGCATTGAAGCAAGCCGAACTGGTAACAGCTCTTTCAAACGCTGGTCCGTTTACTGTGTTTGCACCAACCAATGCAGCGTTTGATAAACTTCCTGCAGGAACTGTGGATGGTTTGATGAAAGATGATAAAAAAGCAGACCTGCAAAATATTTTACAATACCACGTAGCAGTGGCAGTATATAAAGCAGAGAATTTGCTGGATGGCCAGGTAATTAATATGGCCAATGGTGATAATATCACTCTAAGTGTGAAAGATGGAAAAGTAACAGTTAATGGAACAGCTCATGTTGTAGCTTCTATCCCTGCAACCAATGGTATCATTCATGTAATTGACGGAGTGTTGTTACCTCCTGCAAAAAAATAAATCATGATTAAACGAATTACACGGGTTGCACAAATTAATATCCATAACAGTATAATCAATTCGTGTAATTCGTTTCAATTAGTGTTATAAAAAATTAAAATGAAAAAGTTAAGCACCATATCCCGGATACTGATGGCCTTTGCTTCCTTAGCATTGATTGGAACTTTTTTTGTACCGGTATGGAGAATAGATTTGTTTGCCCCCCAATATCCTGAAGGTTTAACTATGAAAATATGGTTAACCAAATTAACCGGTGATGTAGATATCATTAATGGATTGAATCACTACATTGGTATGAAGCACATCAGTGTTGAAATGTTTCCAGAGTTTTCGTACCTCATATACATTGTTGGCTTCTTTATTGTGGTGGTTTTAATTGCTGCTATTACAGGTAACAGGAAAATATTAGCTGCATACCTGTTACTTTCTATCATTGGCGGTGCATTGGCTATGTATGATTTCTGGAAATGGGGATATGCTTATGGACACGACCTTAACCCCGATGCTCCAATTAAAGTGCCGGGTATGGGTTATCAGCCTCCGTTAATTGGTCACAAACGCTTATTAAATTTTGATGCTTACTCAACTCCCGATATTGGCGGATGGATAGTGGTGATTGCAGGTGTTCTTGCTTTTTTAATATTTTTTACCGCCTGGTATAAGGCAAAAAAGAAATTACCCGTTTCAACAGCTACAGCAGCAATGGCAGGATTAATGCTTCTCTTTACATCCTGCTCAACTAATCCGCACCCTATTACTTTAGGCAAAGATGATTGTTACACCTGCAAAATGGGATTTGTTGATCCTAAGTTTGGCGGTGAAGTAATTACTACCAAAGGCAAAGTGTATATGTTTGATGATGTCATTTGCATGGTTCGATTTTTAAAGTCGGGAAGTGTTGATGAAAAAAACATCAGCAAAAAAGTATTCATCAACTATAATAAAGAAAACGATTTTATTGAGGCCGATAAAACTTTCTTTTACGTAAGCGCCGCTCTTAAAACTCCTATGAACAGTAATGCTGCAGCCTTTACTTCACAGGCTGAAGCAGAAAAGATGAACAGTGATGGAAAAGGGAAAGTGATGCATTGGGATGAAGTGTACAGCAAACTGCAATAGAACAGTTAGCCGGCTGATGAATAAACAAACCAGCTAAAACCAACATTATTCATCAGCTTTAAAACAAGAAAACAAAACATTTTGAAAAGGAGAATTACCATATTACTATTTCTTTTATCAGCACTCAACTGCTATGCCCATACCATTACAACCGGTCCGGCAGTTTCCATAAAAAAAGCCATTGCCTCTGCCAAAGATGGTGATACCGTTATTATTACAAAAGGTTTGTATAAAGAAGGCAACATCGTTATTCAAAAATCCATCGCCATCATTGGTCAAAACAATCCTGTTCTCGACGGAGAAAATAAATACGAGATATTTACTGTTAGCGGAAAGAACATCACCATTAAAGGAATCAGCTTTCAGAACTCCGGTTATTCCGCCATGAATGATTATGCTTCCATTAAAGTGATTGACGCTAGCAATATAACAATTGAAAACAATACGATATACAACGCCTATTTTGCTATTCATCTTTCCAATACATCCTACGCTGTTGTACGCAACAACAGCATAAAGGGAAATCCTAAATCTGAACAGTTAACCGGCAATGGTATTCATTTATGGAAAAGCAATCATGCCTTAATTGAAAACAATCATATACAAGGGCACCGTGACGGTATTTACTTTGAGTTTGTAACCTTTTCCACCGTTAAAAAGAATTTCAGTGAGTTGAACATCCGTTATGGTATTCACTTCATGTTCTCTAATGATGATACTTACCTGAATAATACTTTTCTAAATAACGGAGCCGGTGTGGCTGTGATGTATTCCAAAAAAGTAATTATGCAGGGAAACCGCTTTGAACAAAATTGGGGACCATCAGCTTATGGCATTTTATTAAAAGATATCAGCGACAGTTATATCAGCGGCAATACTTTTTTCAAAAACACAGTAGCTCTTCACCTGGAAGGCACGAGCCGTATTGAAATCAATAAAAATATTTTTAAAGAGAACGGCTGGGCAGTTAAAATACAGGCCAGCTGTAACGATAATAATTTTCATGAAAATAATTTTATTCAAAACAGTTTTGATGTGGGAACGAACGGTTCCTTAGTACTCAACAATTTTGATAATAACTATTGGGATAAATACGAAGGCTACGATATGAATAAAGATGGAAAAGGAGATGTGCCTTATCACCCCGTGAGCATGTACAGTATGATCAGTGAACAAAATCCCAGCACTTTGATTTTACTCCGGAGCTTTATTGTTTCCTTATTAGACAAAGCGGAAAAAGCTATCCCCAGTTTAACACCTGAAAACTTAGCAGATACAAAACCATCTATAAAAGCGTTTAAATTATGATTCGTATTGAACATATCAGCAAGCGATTCAAAAAACTCCAGGCATTAGATGATATCAATGCCATCTTCAACAACGGGCAGGTTGTTTCACTCATTGGCCCTAACGGCTCAGGTAAAACAACCTTGATTAAATCCATTTTAGGAATGGTAAAAGCAGACAGCGGAAAAATATTTGTGAACAATACACAAATCAACGGAGACCCTTCTTACCGCAGCAATATTGGTTATATGCCGCAGATAGGCCGTTATCCTGATAACATGAAGATTGGTCATTTGTTTGCGATGATGAAGGATATCCGCAATGCAAAAGATATGGTGCTGGATGAAGAGCTATTAAAAAAATATGACCTGGAAAAAATATTTGAAAAACCTATGCGGACGCTCAGCGGCGGTACGAGGCAAAAAGTGAGTGCCGCCCTGGCGTTTTTATTTAATCCTGATATTTTGATTTTGGATGAACCTACTGCCGGTCTTGACCCTTTATCATCTGAAATACTAAAAGAAAAAATCATCGCAGAAAAAAAGAAAAACAAACTCATTCTCATCACCTCACATATACTAAGTGATTTGGAAGAATTCACCACACATGTAATGTATATGCAGGAAGGCAAACTCATCTTTCTGAAAGAAGCAGAAACATTACAGGAAGAAACCGGTGAAATAAAAATCAGTAAAGCCATAGCAAGAATTATGAAAGGTGAACAGCCAGGTAATGACTGGATTGATAAAGTATTTCATTTGAACAGCAACAAAAAAACTATTTAACCATGCTCAAACTCACCCGCTATATATTATACGATATACTCAGAAGCAAAATTGTAATTGCTTACACACTCTTTTTACTCATAGTTTCTTTTAGCATGTTCCGAATGGAAGAAAACAGCGGTAAAGCCTTATTGAGTTTATTAAACATCATCCTGATTGTATTACCCTTAATCAGTTTAGTATTCAGCACTATTCACTATTACAATTCGTATGAATTTATTGAACTGATGTTATCACAGCCTATGAGCCGCACCCGTATTATCATAGCAGAATATGCAGGCGTTACTATTTCTTTATTAGCAGCTTTTTTAATTGGCGCCGGTATTCCGGTATTAATCTTCTCTCCTACTGACACCGGCATTACGATGTTGCTTACAGGTTTAGCATTAACCATGATATTTACATCACTGGCTTTTGCAGTATCCGTTAAAGCAAGAGATAAAGCAAGAGGCATAGGCTCTGTTTTATTAGTATGGTTTTATTTCGCACTCATTTACGATGGATTGATTTTATTAATCCTGTTCAGCTTCAGTGATTATCCATTGGAAAAAGTAACATTAGCATTATCCTTCCTCAACCCGCTTGACCTTGGCCGCATTTTCATCATGCTAAAAATGGATGTAAGTGCTTTGATGGGTTATACCGGTGCTTTGTACAAAGATTTCTTTGGCAGCACTGCCGGCATGGCATTAGTTACCGGCGTAATGCTGTTATGGATAATAATTCCTGTATGGTTAGCCGTTCGCTATTTTAAAAAGAAAGATTTATAAACTTAAAAAGTATTGTATGAACAACTTAGCAAATGAAAGCTTAGCAAAAATCGTTAAGTCCAATTTTCGCACTGCTTCTGTATTTGAAAAATACCATCTTGATTTTTGCTGCAAAGGAAAACGTTCCCTGCAACAAGCCTGTGACGAAAACCATGTATCGGTAAATGAAGTAGTAAGCACACTGGAAGAAGTGATAGCCGGAGGTAATCCTATTGTTGATTTTGATAAATATACTGTCTCTGCACTGATTGATTATATCGTTAATACACATCATGCATATGTACTCAATGAATCACCACAGTTATATACCTGGTTACAAAAAGTAGCTGCTAAACATGGAGAACGACATCCTGAAATGCTGAAAGTATTCAGCCTGTTTCATGAGGTAAAGGAAGAACTGATGCATCATATGCAAAAAGAAGAACTGGTATTGTTTCCAAGAATAAAAGAATTAGAAACATTAGAAAAAGAAGGAGCTCATGCAATTGGTCGCAACCACACATATATAACTGCACCAGTAAGCATGATGGAGCAGGAGCATGAACATGCGGGTGAATTACTGGAACAAATAAGAATACTTACGAGTAATTACACACCTCCGGCTGATGCATGCACTACTTACAGATTAAGTTTTGCATCGCTGCAGGCATTTGAAGCAGACCTGCACCAGCATGTACACCTGGAGAATAATTTATTGTTTTCAAAGGCTATTGCGTTAATTGAAAAGTTAACACAAAGCAGCGCTAATTAATAAGTCAGCATAAGCTGCTAACTTGATGAAAATCATTTCGGCCTGTAGTCATTATCAGTATTACCGGCAGGGTGAACGTATAATTTTGTTTACACGACTAAGCAGAAAGAAATGAAATTGCTGATTACCGAAAGCATGTCAGTAAGGGATTTGCAGTTAGCCTTTAACGGACTGTTTCCTTTTCTTAAACTGGAGTTTTTTAAAAACGGAACAGTGCTGGAGAAGATGTATGGTCTCAATAAATTAATTTTACCTCATAGTACTATTGGCCAGATATGGAAGAAGAAAGAGTCTGCCGAAATTGAAATCAATGAAGATACGAGGGTGAGGGACCTTGAAAATGATTTCCTTGAAAAATTTGGCATTACTACACAAATATTCCGCAAGGCAGGCAACTTATGGTTGGAAACAACCATGACTGATAGCTGGACATTAAAACAGCAAAATGAACATGGCAAAGAAATTACGCTGGGCAAATCGAAAGAAGAACCTAAAGACGATTTTGATTTAAACAGAGATGAATAGGTGACAGATGCCGTTGTTGGTCGCCTGACCACAGGTGTTCGGAAGAAATTCTAGTTATTAAGGCTTGTTGAAAAAAGTATGATAGTGCTATGCGTAAAATTTGAGTTTTTTGTGAAAACAATCCAATGGACTATGT
>JACQDV010000002.1 GCA_016200915.1 Sphingobacteriales bacterium | reverse complement strand
TTAAGCGATATGTAAAATATCAGGAAGAAGAAGAACGCAGAGAGGAGGAAGATCAAAATGATTTCAAGCAGCCTGAACTTGGGTTTTAGCCCTTTGGGCTACTTCTTCAAGCCACCGCCTTTGGCGGTGGTAATTGACTTGTGGTAGCAATATTGTCCGGACTTGTTAATATTTATATCCCGATAATTATTTACATCATCACACCCATTGCTTTTATGATATTACCCAATATGGATTTTGTGTTTGAAGAATAATTAAAACACTTCACCAATATTAATAAATAAGCCACGGCTCCCATTGGAACCAAAACCGTAATCAATATCTAAATTGGTTTTGGAGTATTTGTTGAGTTTGATTCTCAAACCGCCGCCTGCTGCTGGTTGTAATTTATTAAAGCGATTGGTTTGCCAGTCACTAAATGCCTGTGTGTTGGCAAATATCACTCCACCAAGCAACCCATTATTTGTTATTTGAAAACGATATTCTGTTTCTGCATATAGCATATACTTGCTCCTGAATCTTCCCTGTATAAAACCTCTGCCGGTATTGGTATAAGTGTCCCATGCAGTGCTGGGAAGATCCAGGTACGGAGGCCGGCCGGATAATATCAGCCAGTTATAACTCCAGAAACCAAGAATAGAATTTTTAGAAACTTTAAAATATTTTCTTGCATCAATTAATAAAGATTGCCAGTTGTCATCACTGCCTAACCATTTGGTTTGAGAACGGTATAACACATTGGCATAAGCTCCACCGGATGGATTTACAGGATTAGTTCTGCTGTCATACAAAAAATTTATTCCAAACCCGGATGAAACCGTTTTACTTTCTCCACCATACAATTTAAAATCAGAAACTCTTCCATTCGGATAACCATCTTCTTCAACATCCCAGTGATAATCTAAAAAATAACCAACGCCACCGTACACATTTTTGGCAATGCTTCTCAACACCGTATTATAAAAACGGATGTAGGAATAATCAATAAGGTTGCCATCCGTAGTTAAATCATTATTGCTTCCCAGTCCAAATGTTTGTTGCGGGTATTTATAATAACGCCAGTCGCCCTGGAAATTGTAATGATTATTTTTTGTCCAGATATTGTATTGAACAGGTAAAGTAAATTGTTTGTTTTGTGTAAAAGCAATACTGGATGTTATGGCAGATAAGTTTGTGTTTTTATCTGCTGTATAGAATGCAACATTGCCGGCAAGGATAGCAGCTAACTTTGTTTGCAAGGTATAACCAATAGCAGGGAAAACGGAGAGATAAATATTTTGCTTATCTACAGAATCCGGATTGATTTGTTTTTTGGGGGGATGGCCAAACCATTGGGCAACCATATCGCTGAGATCTTTTTGAGAATATGCCGTATTATTTTGATGGGGGTTACTAACATGACTGGAATCAGTAGACTGGGCCTGAGTTAATACGCTATTGCATAACAGGATAAGAAATAGTATGAATTTTCTTTTTGCCAATATTGAGCAAAATTGCCTGATTGGATAAATAAATAAAGCCCTCAAAAAGAGAGCTTTGGTGGTACCACGTACGGGATTCGAACCCGTGATTCCTCCGTGAAAGGGAGGCGTCTTAACCCCTTGACCAACGCGGCGTTTCCGTAAAAGGAGTGCAAAGATAAAGGCAGGCAGTTACGCCTCCAAAAATTTCTGCTCTTGTTTAAAAATCAGGCTGCTTTTTAAGGTGATTGCTTAAATTCATTTACAGGAGCTGTATAAACCAGCCTAAGAACCAGTGAAAAATCAGCCTATAGTATTTAAAATACCCAAGCAAGGGTATCGAAACTCATTAAAGTTTAACCTAATTTAACCCCATGATTCGCTATTGTTTTACCCTTTTTCTGCTGCTGTACAGTTTTATGTTACAGGCACAGGATTCACCTGCGTATCTGGAAGCAAAAAAACTTTATGCTGAAAAAAAATATGACCAGGCTATTGATAAATTTAAAAAAGCTATTGACGAATTATCAGATGCCAGGAATTACAGCGAGGTAAAAACGGCCATTTCATACCTTGATGTTTGTTATAATAATGCCGGTAAAAATTATTTTGCCCAGTCAATGAACTATGATTCCACTTCTGCCAGCTATGAACTTTTCTTTAATATAATTTCTGTTGAGGAAAAAGGAGGAGATTCTGTTCAGCTGGTTATTGATAAAGGAGCAAGTGCCGGAATTTTTGAAGGAGCTAAAGGATATGTGATGTTATCATATTATGCCGACAGAGAAAAAACACCCAATAATGATTTTGTGGCTAACGCAAAAGTTGTAAAAGTTACAGCGCAGTTTGCCCGTTTAAATGCAGTATTTTATGATAAGCTGGATCCATCAAAAAAGAAATTAGCCAAAGGCGACCAACTGGTACTTAAGTTATATCCACTTCAAAATAAACCTGCTAATATTTTTTATGAGCTGGCCTCATTAAATATCGTGTTTAAAGATTCAGAAAGGGATACATTAATGACGCAACTTTTTTTACTAAATAATCCATCCGCTGAAATAGAGAACCGCATTATGGATTATTTCCTGTGGGATACCCGAAGATTTTATACAACTTACCTGGCTGATAAAACAGACTCCACCTTTAATACCATTTATAAAACGGGCAGATTTAAGGGTCAAACCATGAAAGATGCTTTTCGTTATGCAGAAAAAGAAGATATCTATGCTTTTCTGGAGTTTGTAAAAACCTTCCCCGGTAAATATATTGGCAAGATGTGGCAACTGAATGAAACCTATGCTACCTGGGTTTTAAATAATGTACCACCTGCTGAAAAAGGACAAAACTGGTTGCTTCGTTTTGTTAAAGAAACTCCATTGAACAAAATTGATTCATTTGCCAATAAGTTTTCATGGTATATTATCAACGATAGTCTTTCCGGATATAGAAATTTATTGAATGATATCACCGATAATCAGGAAGCACTTTCGCTTTGCAACAAATTCTACCGCATTTCGCAGGTATTGAATGATAAAAAGGCACAGCTTGAATTTGTTTATTACCGCAGTTATTTATATCAAAGAATTGATGATATCCCCAATGCCCTGAGAGATGCTAAAACAGCTTATGCTTTAAATAAGACTTTGCCAAACGTAGTGAGCAATGTGGCGTATGTATATGCAAAGCAGGAAAAATACGATTCCTGTTTCATGTTGCTTGGCCCTTTAGTAAAGGCAAACCCAGACCGTTATGATATTGCCGGTAACCTTGGCTGGTATAAAATACTGGCTGGCAAAATGGATGAAGCGGTTACACTCTGTAAAAAGGCTTATGAAAATGAGAGTAGCTCTTACTCTTACGCAGTAAACTACGGACATACATTTTTATTAAAGGGTAAAGTTGATAGTGCCAGAGTTTATTATGCTAAATCATTAGAGAATCTATATAATCCTACTGATTATGCAGATGGTCCCAAAAAAGATTTTGAATTGTTCTTTACCAAAGGATGGCATCGTAAGGATGCGGCAGAAGCATTGGATTGGATGGAAGAGCAGTATAATAATAAATACAGTTATATAACTAAAGGAAATGTGGTATGGGATACTGCCAGGAAATTATATGATGCAAAGAAGTACCGGCAGGCTGCAGATAAATGGAAACAATATATTGATGTATTTAAGGTAATGAAAGAACCGCCTTTATCCAGCATACACAATGCTTATGGATGGATAGGAGTAAGTTATGAAGAAGCAAAAGATTATAAACTGGCCGAACAATATTATTTTAGATCATTACAGATGGCAAGAGACACTTCTGTTCTTGCTGATAAATTGGCCAACGATTATTCGCTGCTGTATAACTTTTATAAAAACACCGGAAATAATGTAAAATCTACCGAGTACAAATTAATGTATGATGTGGAGCAGCAAAAGCTGGACGATATAAAAGCTAAACCCCGGCTTTATGTGCTGGCTGTGGAAGGAAAAAATAAACTGCAGCCCGAAAGCAGGGATAATGCAAAAGTTTTCTTTGATAACATTACAGCAACGGTCAGCAAATCGTTTGACAGTGTAATTGCATTTTATGCCGGCAGTAAAAATTTATCACCACAATATGTATTGGATTTGCTGGATAGCATAAAAAGGGAAGCAAGACCGGAAGATGTATTGCTTTTTTATTATACCGGGGCGGTTACAGAAAAAAACAGGGAACATTATTATCAGCTTAAAGAAGATACCAGTTCTGTTAATAATTTACCAGAAGATGAATTGGTAAATGCAGTGAAAAGTATTGTATCAAAAAAGAAGTTGTTGATTTCTGATGTGCCATCACCCGGCATTATGTCAAAAATATCTGAAAGCTATTCATCTGTTTCCTATTCATTAAATGAAGTAATTTTTATTTGCCCCGGCGTACTTACTCCGGTTGATCCATTTACCGGAACATCCGCTTTTACAGGACAATTAATAGAATCCGTAAAAGAATTAACCGGTAAGGATAAATTTACCGCTAAAGATCTGGTGGGGCTTACCTCAGCCAGGTTAAGTAAAACAAAATATTATGTTCCTGTTTTATCATTTGCCTATGCCAAAGATTTTACCTTATATAAAAACGAAAAAACAATAACAGATGAGGCAAATTTAACCAGGAGCACTGTAGTGGAGGAGACACAATCAAAAACAGACATAGCAGGAAGCAATATAAATGTTGAAGGGAAAAATTATGCTTTGTTAATTGGAACAGATGAGTATAAGGATTTTCAAAAATTAAATAATGCAGTTTACGATGTAACTGAACTGGCGAAGTTTCTTAAAAAAGATTTTGGTTTTGAAACTGAATTACTGGTAAATGCAAGTAAAGATGAAATTGAAGATAAACTGATCAAATACAGAGGCGATGGCATCACCTTCAATCCTAATGACCAGTTACTTATTTATATTGCCGGACACGGGTTAGTTGATAAAAAGGAAAACCAGGGTTATTTAGTGACTAAAGATTCTAAAAAAGACGATGCCAAAAAGAGAACTTACTTGTCATATATTGACTTGTTTGGCAAATATCTTTTTAACAGCAGGTGTAACCGGGTTTTTTTGGTACTGGATGCCTGTCATGCCGGAAAATTCTTTGAACAAACAATGTCAAGGGATGGGATATCCACCGAGCAAACAAGAGAAATGACCAGGCGTAATGCCATGGGCAAGCGATATTATGTTGGTATATCATCCGGATCCGATGAGCCGGTTTCCGATGGCAGCCCCGGTGAGCATTCACCTTTTGCACGAAGTTTTATGAGTTTACTGGTTAACCAGCAGTTTTTAACTGCCGGAGTATTAGTGGAATCATTAAAAGCTAATTTACCTTCAACCACTACTGTAAGAGGTGGACAGTTTAAAATAGGAGATATTGGTGGTCAGTTTATTTTTGAACTTAAGACACAAACAGTTGCCGCACCGGTTATTAAATCAGATACATTGAAACATTAAGCAGGATTTCAAACAATCTTTTGCTCATGATTGTTAGTGTTTAAGCTGGAATTATAGCAGATAATTCTGCCACAATTCTATTTGCAGATTCCTTACCTTTGCGCTGCTTTTTTCACAATAAAATTTAAAGACACATGAGCACAGTTAAAGTTGCTATCAACGGTTTCGGACGCATTGGTCGCCTTGTTTACCGCCAGATCTACAAAATGGAAGGTATTGATGTGGTAGCCATCAATGATTTAACAAGTCCTAAAGTATTGGCACATCTTTTAAAATACGACAGTGCACAGGGACGTTTTGACGGAGAAGTAAAATCAACAGACAATTCAATTATAGTAAATGGTGATGAGGTAAAGATATATGCGCAGAAAGATCCAGCTCAAATTCCATGGAAAGATCATGGAGTTGATGTGGTATTAGAGTGTACCGGTTTCTTTACTGATAAAGCAAAAGCAGAAGCTCACTTAACTGCCGGTGCAAAAAAAGTTGTTATCTCAGCTCCTGCAACCGGTGATTTAAAAACAATCGTATTCAACGTTAATCATAATACATTAGACGGAAGTGAAACAGTTATCTCCTGTGCATCCTGCACCACTAACTGTTTGGCTCCAATGGCACAGGTATTAGAAGAAAAATATGGTATAGTGAATGGTTTAATGACTACTGTTCATGCTTACACGAATGATCAGAATACACAGGATGCTCCTCATCCAAAAGGTGATTTAAGAAGAGCAAGAGCGGCTGCTCAAAATATTGTTCCTAACAGTACTGGTGCGGCTAAAGCAATTGGTTTAGTATTACCAAGCCTGAAAGGAAAATTAGATGGCTCTGCTCAACGTGTACCAACTTTAACGGGTTCATTAACTGAGCTGACAGCCATCTTAGGTAAAAAAGTAACGGTTGATGAACTGAATGCTGCTATGAAAGCTGCCTCCAACGAAAGCTTTGGTTATACTGAAGATGAAATTGTAAGCAGTGATATCATTGGTATTTCTTTCGGTTCATTATACGATGCTACGCAAACAAGAGTACAAACTGTTGGCGATACACAAATAGTTCGTACCGTTAGCTGGTATGATAATGAAATGAGTTATGTAAGTCAGCTGGTTCGCACCTTGCATTACTTTGCAAAAATGATCAGCAAATAATCGCTGCATCAAATAATAAAAAAGCCGCAACTGGTTTCGGTTGCGGCTTTTTCTATTTAAAGAATTTTAGTGCTGCACAAAGAAGGTAACCGAGTACCACTGTGTACCACTATAAATTCTTGCTATATACGTTCCGTTCTGTAAAAAATAAACAGGCATCTGCACCTGCTGATTCGTGTATGACCATGACTGGCTGCTCATAACTGTTCCGTTTATATCAGTAATTTGAACAGCGGCAATATTGCAATAGGTTTGAAGACTTATACAGGCAATAGTAATATTGGTACTGGCAGGGTTGGGTGATACTGAGTAAATAGATGAACCCGAACAGCCATTATTACTGTAGGCTACTGTTTTATTTAAAGTAACGATAGTGCCGCAGGGTTCAGTAAAACTAACACTTACTGTTCCTGTGGCCGGTGTTGTTCCTGATGGCGACCTTAAAGCTAAAGGAGTACCGTTATTGTATAAAATACTCCAGCCACTGGGAACTGACCAGTTATAATTAGAACCACTGCCACCCAGTACAGAAAATGTATAATTCTGATTGGAACACCAGTACAACGGATTGCTGCTTACCACTCCATTTACTGACAATGAATAGTTAGAACTGGTATATGGCCCTACATGAACAGGCAATGTTACAGGTGTTGTTATATTACATGCAGTAACATTAGCAGAAAGCGTAAAACTACCGCTGGTACCTGCATACGTCATAGTAGTGGGTGAAGCTGTTAAACTGCTCAGGTTAGCCATATTGGATGGTGGAGCTGCCCATGCAACAGATGCATTACAGGGCATGCCAGTAACAGAATAACTGCCGGAACCACTGCATAATGAACTGCTGCCGCTGATAGAAAATGATGGCTGTGTAATGGAAACGGTACTGCTGTTGGTAGTATTATAATTATTACCATTGGCCGTAACAATTGCAGAAACATTACTTAATGCTTTGCCGCAATCGGGAGTAAGTGTCAATGGTGATAAAGTAGTTGATGTTACTGCTATAGTTGCAGGTGCTGCACTACCATTATATAACCAGCCATTTGGTACAGTACCTACATTCCATGTATAACCAGTAATACCCGTTGTATTATTATTGTTGTTGATTGTAAAAGTGACGGGGTTTGTTGCTCCGCATACCATTGACGAAATGGAGGATGAAATTGAAAAGGATGACGCCGGTGGAGTTTCAACAATTTGTATTTTTTGAATATAAGTGGATGATACAGTTTGATCATTTGTATATGCACCTTCTGCCGGTGCAGCGGCTACTAAAAGATAGTTGAAATTTTGTGATGCTACTCCATTTAAAAGATTAGGAGACCATGACCAACCAGTAGTGAATGCTACTTGACCATAACTACTATTAAAAGTCGTACCCTTGCTAAAAGGTCCAGTACAATTAAAACTACTATTAACGCCACCGCTATCATTACTCCAATAAATACAAGCAACTGGTAAAAATGAGTTGCTATTGCCAAGAACTGATTTGCCATATAGCTTTACCTGATATGTGTATCCCTGCTTAAACGGATATTTTATAAAATACTGTGTTGCGCCTTTACTGGAAGAGCTAATAGGCTGGGATTGTAAAACTACTGCACCATCACTATTGGAAAAATATGGAAAGCCGAAAGATGTACGATGATAATAGTTCTGAAATACTTTGGGTGTTGCAAAAACATTACAACTGTCTGTTAAACCGGCATAAGAGTAATCTATTGTTACGCTTTGCGAAAAAGAACTACTTGATGAACAATGATAAAAGCGATCAAATAAAGTTTAAAGATTTTCATGTTAATATGTTTTTGAGGTTATTTTTTTTCTTTTTCTAAATGAACCTGTAATCCAATATTCGTTTGAATGGTATTGTTGCTTCCCGGTGCTCCTTTAAATTTTTGTGTTGAATAACCAAGCGTAAATTCAATCCCTACACTTGAATTAAAATAAATTACAGGGCCAGCGGAAAGTGTAAAAACGTTTGAAGACAGGTTTGAACTTGTATTTGGTGAAATATCTTTTCTGAATTGGTACTGATAAGCACCTTCAATGAATATATTTGTCCTTTTGTCTTCATTAAGGAAATAATACCTCGCAAAAGGGCCTATATTATAAAAATAGGTTTTGGTAGAATATCTGATAGTAGAACCTCCAGAACCATTTGGAAAATCAGTCTTATATGAAAGAACTGATGTTTTTATTCCTGCACTAGTTTTGTCCCATATAAAGTAACCTATGTTTGGTGATAGAGACACCGTTGTTAGTTTATATTTTACACTGACACCGCTATTATAATTCGTCTGTGCTAAACCTATGTTACCCCCAACCATCCAATTGTTTTTTGTTATTTGACCTGAAGCAGAAAAAAATAGAGAAATGGTAGCAACGCTAAATAGAATAACTATTTTCATTTGTCTTAGATTTTGAAACTTAAATTTTTTTAATAAAAGATTACCTTAAGAGGTAGTAAGGTGGGCTGTGTTCCCGAACAATAAGGTGTCTGATAAGTTTCATAATAAAGAAAAGGTAGGGAGAAATTTTGTTAACGCAATACCTCAAACTGGTATTTTTTTATCAGGCTAACACTACTGTGGTCAACGATAGTTATAGGTTTTGCTAATAGCTAACGTGTAGTGCAATTAATTTTTATAAACGACCTTAGTGTCTTTTGTGTAAATCCTTTATGTTCCTTGTGGTTAATTGTTATCCTGATGTAAACCCGATGTGCTATGTGGAATTTACGTACTTAACTCAAATAAAACGCAACGTATAACTCTGTCATTTATCTTCGCACAAATTTTATGCTATGAGTAAATTCTCTTCTTACAATTTCGCCCGGCAAAAGGCTTTAATCCGGGTTGATTTTAATGTTCCTTTAGATAAAAAAACATTCACTATAACGGATGATACAAGAATGAGAGCAGCCATTCCCACCATCAAAAAAATATTGAATGATGGCGGCTTGGTTATTTTAATGAGTCATTTGGGAAGACCCAAAGAAGGCCCGGAAGAAAAATCATCTTTAAAACATTTAGTTCCGCATTTGAGCGAATTGCTTGGTGGCACTACGGTATTGTTTGCCAATGATTGTATTGGTGAACAGGCTTATTTAACTGCGGGCATGTTAAGAGCAGGTGAAGTATTGCTGCTTGAAAACCTTCGCTTTTATAAAGAAGAAGAAAAAGGTGATGAAGCTTTTGCACAAAAATTAAGTAAGCTGGGTGATGTGTATGTGAACGATGCGTTTGGCACAGCACACCGGGCACATGCTTCTACGGCGGTGATCGCTAAATTTTTTCCTGCTGAAAAAAGAATGTTTGGCTTGCTGATGGAAGGTGAAGTAAGCAGTGCGGAGAAAGTGTTACACAACTCAGCAAAACCATTTACGGCGATTATTGGTGGCGCTAAAGTGAGTGATAAAATTTTAATTATTGAAAACTTATTAGAAAGAGCAACGGATATCATTATCGGTGGCGGTATGGCTTATACGTTTATGAAAGCACAGGGAGGAAAGATTGGTAATTCATTGTGTGAAGAAGACCGTTTGCAAACGGCTACTGATTTATTAGTGAAAGCAGAAGCAAAAGGTGTTTGTATTCATTTACCTTCTGATTCAGTGATTGCAGATAAGTTTGATGCAGCCGCTAATACTTCCACTGCACCAAGCAACAATATACCTGATGGCTGGTTAGGATTGGATATTGGCGCTAATGCCTGCGAGCAGTTCAGCAATGTTATTAAACGCAGCAAAACTATTTTGTGGAATGGCCCGATGGGTGTGTTTGAAATGGAAAAATTTCAGCACGGAACCAAAGTAGTGGCAACGGCTGTTGCCGAAGCTACACAAGGTGGTGCGTTTTCTTTAGTGGGTGGCGGTGATTCTGTTGCAGCAGTAAACCAGTTTGGTTTTACTGATAAAGTGAGTTATGTTTCCACTGGTGGTGGAGCAATGCTGGAATATTTTGAAGGGAAAGTATTACCGGGTATTGCTGCGGTGAAAGATTAAATAAACTTAGTTGAATTTTATAGGCAGGCATCGTTCAGGTATCGCTGGAGGTGGGTATTTTATAATGTCCAGCTCGGAACTACAGCTTGGTTTTGTAATGTATCGTCCTGATTTTAGTTGATGTTAAGAACTGTAGCTTGGAGTTATTCGTCTGCCGAAACCAAAGTTTATAACGAACTACAGTCGAAGCCAACAACGTCCAGTCCCACCTTGCAGCAATACTTTTATTAACTGCATACCCTTCTTCGAGTGTTGTTACAATGTTTCTACTTGTGAAACTACTTGCCTCTGTTCAATCGTCGTGAAGATAGTTTTTTCCAAATGCTATGTGCTAACTTAATTTCTTTCTGTGTCAAACCGAAATGCTCTTTTAAAATTACTTGGTTTGTGATTTTTAAAACCTCCTCAATGTTTGTTTTATTTCGAATTAATTTGTCAATCTTAGGAAGTAATAAAGCATTGTCCTTGTGATAAGGAAGTAAAACCCTTTCTGCTTCATTTGGCATTAATTCTAAAACTCCGCCTCCGTGGCTTCGACCTGATACTTCTGTAAATGCAAGTGAAAGTGAATTGTAATAGCTTGCTGTCAAGGCTTTGATGTTAGTGTCAGGCTTTACAAAAACACGGTGCATTGTATCTGTTGTGTATGCCTCTGCTTCATTAATTATTAGTCTTGGATAAAGATTGTTTCGTCTAATAAACAAAGCGTCAGAAATTTTAAGAGAGGGAACTACAAACCAATCATTGCGAATTCCTGTCTTGTAACCTTTGTGAATTCCTAAACTTTCACCGTGTGCAATGTATTTTACTGCACCGTTTTTCTTGTTCAGGTTTTTACTTTCAGGAAAAACTAAAAGGTGTGCTTTTGCTTTTGAAAATTTATTAGCCTGCCAATCTTTTTCTGTAAATACTACGCTGTTTACCTGAACGCTTCTGCCAACCATTGGTTTTGCATAATCTTGTAAATCGTATTCTTCAATCGTTGTTAGAGGAACTGTAAAAAAATCATTTGAACCTGTAGTTATTCCTACTTCAACATTTGCGAATTTTCCAAGTGTTGCGATGTTTCGCTTCTTAGCAATGGTTTCTAAAAAATCAATTTCTTCTTGCTCTAAAAAATAGAAAGTCCATTTGTTAGACTTAAAATCAATTTTCTTTTTTGGGCTTTTTAAAATAGCAACATCCAATTTCTTTAAATCGCTTGCATCCCTTAGTTCAATATGTTCAATATTGTGGCTTTTAGTTTCGTTCTTTTCACATAGCAGTAAAACAACTTCTTGTTGAATGTCAGGAAATACTAATTTCTCAAATGAGATGATGTTGATTTTGTTATAGAAATGTGCAAGAAAATTCCGCAATTGCTGTGCATATGAAACTTGTAAAACTTCTGCTGGTAACACAAAACCAATTTTCCCGCCTTTTTCTTTTAATAACAATGAAGAACCAACAACAAAAGAAACCCAAACATTTGTGAGTTTTGAATAAGTCAATCCTGCTTTTATGAAAATATCTTCGGCTTCGACTTGTTGTTGTCTATTAAAAAATTGGTAACGTATGTAAGGTGGGTTGCCTACAATCAAGTCAAAGCGTTGTAAGGTATTGTTACAATAGGTGTGAAAGTCTGTATTGATAATTTGCTTGTTCTTCAAATTTATTTTTTCTGCTTTCGCTGCTTCTTCTTCGTCAAGTTCAACTGCTGTAATTGATTTGAATTTCAGCTTATTTTTTTGAAGTTGCTCTAAAAAAACCCCGTCTCCGCAACTTGGTTCAAGTATAGCAAAGTCTTTGCTGCCATTAATTCCCCAACGCAAAACAAATTCTGCGATTGGTTCAGGTGTGTAAAAGCCACCTCTTAGTTTTTCAGCCGATGCTTCTGTTATTAGTTTCATTTGTCAAGAGGCTTTTTAGTTTTCAAATACTCTACTTTTTCCTCTGCAACTTTGAACACTTCGCTGGAAAAATTTTCTTCCTCCATTACTTGATATGCAACAGCATCGCTAAGAAATGCAATTGTCAAATCTTTACTGCTAACCTTGAATAATTTTGCAAATTTTTCAATTATTTGCTTTGTGGGTTTGCGACTATTTTTCTCAATTTTTCCTAACATTGAAGTATCAATATTCAATGCTTCTGCAACTTCACGTAAAGGAAGGTTTTTGTCTTCACGAAGTTTTTTTACCGTATCGCCGAATGTTTTTTCAAATTTCATTTTGGACTACTTCAGTCCAAAGGTAGGGACTTAAACTTTACTGACAAGAACTATTTTAAAAAAGAGTTTTCAACAAATGTCAGTTCAAAGGAAATTACTCAACTACAATGCTGAAAGTGGAAGAATCTTTAGTCGGCTTATAAAGAAACAAGGACTTTCCGACAATACTGTTTTCACGGAGATAAGCATTAAGAGTTCTTCCCCAATGAATGTCGGTCAATATGTTGTTTTGATTTGATGCTCTTTCAGGGTCATGACTTATTCTCAAATCATGTTTCCCTAAATCGTTTCCAAGAATCTTAATATGAAATTCGCAAACTGCTTCTTCCAAAGGAGAATTATTCTTGCGTTGTTTCAATGTCCATTTAAGTTTACCAAACACATCATTTCTGAAATAGGAATTTCTATCAACCTTTTTGCCGCCTACTTTAAATCCAGCATCACCCAGTCCAATGACACCTCTTATAGCTGTTCCATTTGGAACTTGTTGAGCAATGGAACGGGGGATATTGATTTTCTGCCAAGCCAAATCACCTTTAGCTGTAACACTGCCAACAACAGTAGCGGTAGCTGCTATTGTTTTGGTTGTTGGTTTTCTTGCTCCTCTGAATTCGCTTGGAATTTTTGCGATTGCTCTCTTTGGAAATATTTTACTGATGATGTTTTCAGTTTCTGTTCTCTCGGCTTTCTCTGCTTTGTCCTGTGCTGCTTTGCGTTCTGCTTCAGTCGGAACAACTTTCGCTTTCACAAGGTCAGCAATAATTTTCTTGTTCAACTTTTTCAAGTTAGGGTCTGAAAAGTCAAAGATACCTTTGAAATAATTTTTGAGTTGCTCAACAATTTTTCTGTCGGCTTCAGTGCTGTTGTCAATGCTTACAAGCAATGACGCCTCAACATTTGTGAACAAGCCTTGTGAAGTGAGGTTAGAAGAACCGATAATGAGTTCTGATTTTTCTTCACCTTCAAAGAGGTAAATTTTCGGATGAAAGATTGTGATACTTGGTTGATAGAAAACAAAGACATTTATATCTAAACCCAAAAGTTCTTCAAGTGCTTCCTTTGAAGTTCCTTTCTGATCAACGCCTGTTACAATTGTAATAATTTTGAGATGCTTCTTGGCTGTCTTGAAATGTTTTGAAAGTCCTCTAATGCCTGCCTGACTTGCGAAAGCAGAAATTCCCGTGAATGTGTGAAAATCCTTGTCCGCAAAAAACTTGATGAGGTGATTGCCTACTGAATGTTGTGAAGTAGCTACAAATCCCTGTCCTAAAAGTGTAATATTCATTACGATGCTAAAGTTTTGGCAAATATAGCTCAAAAATAGGGGTCGTTATTTTGGGTAGTTATTGTTGTAAAGTATTGCTTTTTTACCATCGAATTAGCAGGGTGTTTCCAATAGGGTTGCAGCTAAAAATATTATTGGTGCCTTTATTTGAATATGCTTTCTCCAATCATTACAAAAATGTACCTTTATGTTATGAGTAACCACCTGGTAAATATCAACTTCACCGAACTAAGTAAGGCTTTTAAAAAGTATATCTGGGAAAAGGGCAGTAACTCATCAGGTACCATTGGTTACATTGAAAAAGGAAAACTAATTGAAGAAAATCCAGCCACTTCAAAAAAAAGAATCCTCAAAGAATACAATCCATCTTAAAATATTTAGTAGTATATATGCCTGGCCCTAATGATACAGGGAAAATAGGAAATGTATTACTGTGTATTAAAGTGAAAGACTTAATAAGTCTCAATTGGAAACGGAACGATGAAGTGTGCGACGCAACAACCGACGCCATTACTTTCTGTCGCTGGTGACATAATTACCCAAAAACTTACAATTTTCACCGGCTGCAAAACCCTGTTAACCGTTAACCGGGCAGGGCTTACCGAGTTTCCGCTAATATAATATGCCTGAATAGTGAAATCCACTACCTTTAGTCCTCTAAATTTTATTAACCATGAAACTCGGTAAAAACATTGTTTCTCTCGGATTATTAGCTGTTGTTCTCATTTTTGTTTTCTGGGGCTGCAGCGGTTACAACGGTTTGGTTACACAGGACGAAGCCGTAAAGAAAGCATGGAATAACGTACAAACAGAATATCAAAACAGGGCCGACCTTGTTCCTAATTTAGTGAACACCGTAAAAGGCGCTGCCAACTTTGAACAGGAAACACTCACCAAAGTAGTGGAAGCAAGAGCCAAAGCAACTTCCATACAATTAAAAGCAGAAGACCTTACACCAGAAAACTTAGCCAAGTTTGAACAGGCACAATCAGAATTGTCCGGTGCATTAAGCCGTTTATTAGTTACTGTAGAAAGATATCCTGAGCTGAAAGCAGTAGCTGGTTTCCAGCAATTGCAAAATCAACTGGAGGGAATTGAGAACAATATCAAAAACTCCCGTAAGATTTTCAACGAGGCTATCAATACATACAATGTAAAAGTTCGTTCTTTTCCGATGAACCTGTTTGCCGGCATGTTTGGCTTTAAAGCAAAAGAAGGATTTAAAGCTGCTGAAGGAAGTGATAAAGCTCCTGCAGTTGATTTTGATAAGAAGTAAAATTCTAATCAATGGGAAAGAAGGGGATTTTTATTTTGCTTGGAATAGTACTGGTACTGGTAATTTTCTTTATTACTTCCTATAATGGTTTTGTAAAAAAAGAAGAAGCAGTTAAACTGGCCTGGAGTGAAATGCAAAACAATTATCAGCGCAGAACGGATTTAGTACCGAACCTTGTGGCGATAGTTCAGGGCTCTGCCAATTTTGAAAAGCAAACGCTGGAACAAATTGCTGAAGCCAGAGCAAAAGCAACACAACTGTTGGGCGGAACCGCCAGTTATGATAATTACACGGCACAGGAAAAAGCACAGGGAGAACTGGCAAATACAATGAACCGTTTGATTGCCTTGGTGGAAGCTTACCCGGAATTAAAAACTACCCAATCGTTTATTGGTTTGCAAACACAATTAGAAGGAACGGAACGAAGGATAAAAGTATCCCGTAAGGATTTTAATGAACAGGTAAATCAATACAATCAATCAGTGAGAAAATTTCCTTCTAACCTGGCGGCCAAATTGTTTGGTTTTAAAGAGAAAGCAGGATTTAAAGCAGATATTGGTGCAGATAAATCACCCGAAGTAAAATTTAATTTTTCAAAGTGAGCTGGTTTGGATTATTCAGAAAGTCAGAAGATTTTTTCTCCGAAAAAGAGAAAGAACAGATTGTTGCTGCCATACGACAGGCGGAAAAAAGAACCAGTGGTGAGGTAAGAGTATTTGTGGAAAGCCGTTGCCGTTTTTTAAATCCTTTGAACAGAGCAGCAGAAATTTTCTTTGGCTTAAAGATGGACAAAACAGAACAGCGTAACGGAGTGCTGGTTTACATTGCATTAAAAGATAAACAGCTGGCCGTGTTTGGTGATGAAGGTATTCATCAGAAAGTGGGAGAGAAATTCTGGCAAACAGAAGTAGCGAAGATGATTGAATTGTTTAAAGGACAGAATTATGGAGATGGTTTGGCTGGTATGGTAACAGAAATCGGGAATGCACTGCACCAGCATTTCCCTTACACGGATGATGACAAAAATGAGTTACCCGACGATATAATTTTTGGAAAATGATTTTTCAGAAAGGATTTAATTAATGAAACGACTACTCACACTTATATTTTTTCTTTTCACCGTTGCTGCCATAGCACAGCAGGATATTATTCCTAATCCGCCTAATCCTCCACGGCTGGTGAATGACAATATTCATTTGCTGAGTGAATCGCAGCGGGAAGAATTGGAAAGAAAACTGGTAGCTTATGATGACAGTACTTCCAATCAAATATTAATTTATACTACTGATAACATTGGCGATTATAATATTGATGATTATGCAGTAGAGCTGGGAAGAAAATGGGGTGTAGGTGGAAAGCAGTTTAATAATGGTGTGGTATTTATTGTTTACCGCAGCCCGGATAATAAAAGGAGAAAAGTTTTTATTGCTACGGGTTATGGTTTGGAAGGTTCTATTCCCGATATAACGGCAAAACAAATTTTAGATAATGAAGTGATTCCTTATTTAAAAGGCCAGGATTATTATCGGGCATTTAATAATGGAGTGAATGCTTTAATTAAAGCAGCAGCAGGAAAATACAAAGCACCGGAAGGTTACCGCAATCGTGGTGATGGCGGTTCGGGCAAAGGAATTCTTTTCTGGATCATACTCTTCATCATTATACTCGTAATAATTAATAACCGCAGAGGTGGTGGAGGAATGATGAGCCGGAGAGGATACGGAAGTATAATATGGCCTTTAATATGGGGCTCTGGTAGCGGTGGTGGCGGCTGGGGCGGAGGTGGAAGCTCCGGTGGCGGCGGTTTTGGTGGATTTGGTGGTGGAGGCTTTGGCGGCGGTGGTGCTGGTGGGGATTGGTAAGAGCGGCAGACCTCACAGGTTTTTAAAACCTGTGAGGTCTTTATATTCTAAAACTGCAACGTAAACACCGTCCCTTCCCCAACTTTACTCTGAACATTAATGGTTCCTTTATGCAGCATCATAATTTGTTTGCATAAACTTAAACCAATACCGCTGCCGGTTTTTCTTGTACTAAAGAATGGGATAAAAATTTTATCCAGCACATCATCGGGTATTCCACTGCCGTTGTCGGCTACTTTAATGAGCACCCTATTTTTTGGATTGATATAAGCTGATAATTGAATTTTAGCATCTGGTTTTTCTTTCACTGCTTCAATAGCGTTTATAACGAGATTGATTAATACCTGCTCAATTAAGTTGGTGTCCAGTTCCAGTGATAAATCAGGATCTTTTAAAATAATTTCCGGTTCAATATTTTTTTCATTGAAGGTTGGCTCCATTAAGCGATGCAGGTTTTCAAACAAATCCCTTACATACACCCGTTTTACATTAGGCTTGGTTATTTTGTTGAGGTTACGGTAAGTTTCAGCAAATTTTAATAAACCTTCACTTCTTCTTCTTATTGTTTCAATACCTAACTCCAAATCTTCTACCGCTGCAGGGTTTTGTATATCACTGCTTGATTTTTGTAAACGATTTTTTAATGTATCAGCCAGAGAAGAAATAGGAGCAATGGAATTCATTATCTCATGTGTCATCACACTCAGCAATTTTTTCCATGCTTCGGCTTCATTTTCATCCAAGGCTTCATTTACGTTTTGAAAAGCCACCAGTTTATAAATCTTTCCTTCCGTTTGAAAGGCAGAAGCAGCAATCAGCACTTTAAAACTGTTTTTATCACCAATTGCTTTGGTTACTTTTTGTTCACCTGTTCTAAGTGCAGCAATATCTTTGTATAATTGTTCATCCCTTCTTTCAAGTGAGTCAATCGTTTTTAAATAAGGAATACCCATCATTCTTTTAAACGATTCATTCATCCACGATACTTCACCACTGGCTACATCATAAGAAATAATACCGGTATCAACCAACTCCAGTATTTTTTGCAAATACAAAAACTGTGTTTCTCTTTCCCGGCTAATTAATTTGAAGGTATTATTGATCTCATTAAACCCTTTGCGCAAATCTTTTACCGGTTCGGGTGCATGCTTCACATCAAAGTGACGGGAGAAATCACGGTAATGAACCGATTCAACAAATTGCTCCAGCTCTTCATTGTTCTTGCTGATAAAACGAAATAATTCCACCACGGAAACCACTGCCAATGCTAATGCCGCAAACATGAAAGTATGATAACCTTTTGCCAATAAAAAAGCAGCGCTGCCCAGCAATGCTGTAAGAATAATAATTCTTACCAGGATCAATATTTGATAGCGTTTGAGCATGTGTAAACTAATATCGAATATGGAACAAGGAATATCGAAGGACCAAATTGAAAATACCTTTTATTTCATTATTCGATATTCCCTGTTCATTATTTATTATTTTTTAAATGTCATACTTGCTTAATCTTCTGTAAAGTGCTGTTCGGGTTAGGCCTAATTCTTTGGCAGCTTTAGTGATGTTGCCATTATGTTTTTCTATCACTTTTAAAATAGTATTCTTTTCAATACTGCTGAGTTTGAGGTCGGATGGTTCATCCGCTTCGGCACTCACTGTTTCAATAGGTGAAAAAATTAAATCTTTTGCATGCAACACATCTCCTTCTACCATTATCACGGCTCTTTCAATAGTGTACTGCAGTTCCCGTACATTGCCTGGATAATGATAACGCTTTAATTTATCCAATGCTTCCTCATCTATATGAATCGTTGGTTTAATATATTTATCTGTATACTGTTTAATAAAATGTTTGGCCAGCAAATCGATATCGTCCGGTCTTTTCCTTAATGGAGGCACAGTTATTTCTACAGTATTGATACGGTAAATTAAATCTTTGCGGAAACGGTTTTCATTAGCCAGTTCAGCAAACGGAACATTGGTGGCACATATCAGCCGTATATCAATGGGAATTGCTTCATTACTTCCCAAACGCATTACCTGGCGGTTTTGCAGCACACTCAGCAGTTTGGCCTGTTGTTGTAAAGTGATGTTTCCAATCTCATCTAAAAACATCGTGCCGCCATTCGCTGCTTCAAATCTTCCCATGCGGTCTTCTCTTGCATCAGTAAAGGCTCCTTTCTTATGACCAAACAATTCACTTTCAAATAATGTTTCTGTCAATGCACCCACATCTACTTTAATAAATGGTTTGCTGGCTCTTAATGATTTTTGATGAATCGCCTGTGCAATCAAATCTTTCCCTGTTCCATTCTCACCTAATATTAAAACGTTCGCATCAGTAGGAGCAATCTTTTCAATCTTTAAAAATATTTCTTCCATTGGCTCACTTTCACCCAGCAATGTTTTGCCAATAACGGAATCATGTGCTGCTTTTACAGAAATAGCAGCTTTACCACTTTCTTTTTTGCGGATAAGATCAGTGATGGTGCTGATGAGTTTTTCATTATGCCATGGTTTCACAATAAAATCGGATGCACCTTCTTTCAAACATTTCACCGCTAAATCAATATCGCCATAAGCGGTAATCATAATAACAGCAATGGCGGGTTCCAGTTCTTTTACTTTTCTTAGCCAGAACAATCCTTCATTACCGGTATTGATACTGCTGTTGAAATTCATATCCAGCAATAACAGGTCAAATTTCTTTTGTGTAAGTAAGGAGCGGAGGTTTTCCGGATTTTTTTCTGTTACTACTTCCTTTACTTCTGTTTTTAATAAGAGACGAACGGCCGTTAAAACATCGGGATCATCATCTACTACTAAAATATTTGCGTTCTTTAAATTCATCTTACTGCAACTTTACTCATTCATTGTTTTACATCAGTTATCGTCCAGTCTCTTATTTTAATTTTTTGCATGCGTTCAAAATCCTTTACATTTTTAGTAACTAAAATAAGTTTATTGGTGATGGCTGTTGCGCCAATTAATAAATCAAAATCGTCAATGGGTTTGCCGGCTTTTCGCAACCTTGCCTTTTCACTCGCATATAGATTAAAAGCAGGATATACTGGCAACACCGTAAATTTATTGATAAAGGCATTAAACAGTTTTGTATTTTCTTTTACTTTAGCACTGTTAGCAGCGCCAAACTTTAATTCTGCTACGGTAATTTCAGAAATAAAGCAATTGAATTGACCGGCCTGTTCAATTTTTTCATCAAGCCGGTAAAGTCCTTTAAGGAAATAAATACAAATATTAGTGTCTAAAAGATATTTTTTCAAAGCGCTTCAATCTTGCGGGTAAAGGTTCTTGATTTTTTTATCTGTTTTATCAGCTTATCAGCAGATGTTTTTATTTTTAAAGCGCCGAATAAAGTTTTGAGTGAATCATTTTTGCGTGACACAGGTTTCTTAACTGATTTCGAAAGCCGGGATATTAAGGCCAGTTTGGTTTCGGTATTTAGGTCTTTTAATAACTTGAAATACGAATCACTGATATGTGCTGCGTTTTCTTTCATCAAAACAAATTTACTTAAAACTTTACTCTGTAAAAAACTGCTTTAAAATTAATTTTATTTGTCACTGCAAAGCATATCTATTATTATACCATAAATACAAGCAACTGTAATTGAATTTTTAATGAAATTATGATAGTGTACACTATTGTATCAAAACCGTACACTGGTTGTGTTGAAAGCGAACAGTCTGTCGATACACTCTCATCTAACATCCTGAATTTCAGTTACGTGCCAATTGGCACAGCCTTTTATATTATACTGGCGTAACAGTTTTCTCATGTTTGATTAAATAGAGTCACCCGATGCAACGATTCAGCCAGTCGGGTGACTTTAAATCAGATGACAGGAAAAAAGAAATTAAAAATCAGCAACAGGAATTAAGATAAAAGAAAGAAAAATGGACAGAGTCATCGAAAAGAAAAAATGGTCAACAAAAAGAATACTAACCATTGCCGGGATAACAGCCATTATATTATTAATTGCAGGCAGTATTTATTTCACATCTGGCAAATCAAAAGTCAATGTGAGCACAGACAGGATTACCGTTAGCGAAATTAAGAAAGGAACGTTCCAGGAATTTATCCCGGTGAATGGTGTGGTATTACCCGTAACCACAATTTATCTCGATGCACAGGAAGGTGGAAGAGTAGAAGAAAAATTTGTAGAAGATGGTGCGATAATGAAAGCAGGTCAACCTATCCTTCGTTTATCAAACACCGATTTGGAATTAGGATTGGTAACACAGCAAACAAACGTGTATAACCTGTTAACCCAAATGCAGATTTCCCGTAACGCTGCTCAGCAGAATACGGTAAATAAACTAAACCAGGTAACAGATGTTGACAATCAATACAAAGAAGCGGAAAGGATTTATAACCTCAACAAAAAATTATACGATAATAAAGCGATAGGATACCAGGAATTTAAAAAAGCAGAGAACGATTATAATTACCAGGTGGAGAAAAGAAGATTAGCACAACAAATTTTATCACAGGACTCAGTTAGTACAGGACAACAACTGTCGCAGGCAAGACAATCGTATGAAGGTTCACAAAATGCATTGAATGTAATGCGCAAGAAAGTAGGTGATTTGATTGTGAGAGCACCAGTGGATGGGCAGTTAACTTCTTTAGATGCAGAAATAGGACAAAACAAAAATAAAGGCGAACGTTTAGGACAGATTGATATTACGACAGGATTTAAAGTAAGAGTGGATATTGATGAACATTATATCTCACGAATCTTTACTGGTTTAATGGGCAACTTTGATTTTGCCGGTAAAAACTACAAACTCAAAATCAAAAAAGTTTTTACGCAGGTAATCAATGGAAGATTCCAGGTTGACATGGAATTTGTTGATAAAGTGCCCGATGGCATACGACGTGGACAAACATTACAAATCAGGCTGGCATTAAGCGACGAAACTACGGCACTGTTATTACCCAAAGGCGGTTTTTATCAGCAAACAGGTGGCAACTGGATATTTAAAGTAAATGAAAGCGGAACAGTGGCTTACAAAGTAGATATCCAGTTGGGCCGTCAAAATCCGGATTACTATGAAGTATTGCAGGGATTACAACCGGGTGATAAAGTAGTAACCAGCAGTTACGAAAATTATGGAACAATGCAGGAACTGGTTTTGAAGAAAGAGTAACAACCGGCACACCTTAATCGTATAAAAGAAATACCCAAGCATAATTATAAAGAAGACTAAAGAACGTAAGAAGAATTAAAGACTAAAAGAATAACCATTAACCATCCCGGCACTATTCAACACGATAAGTGCCGGGAACAAAAACAAAGATTATGAAAAAGAGAATGATTCAGATGCTGGTAATTTTTTTGATGGTGTGTTTAACCACATCCTCCAAACAAAACAGCCAGGGTTCTACTGCCAACAGCTGCAGAACTATGTGCATGCAGGAAACTGGTGGTGATACTAAAGAAGCTGCTGAAGAAAGCATTCTTTCTCCCATCAATTTATTTATGATTCACGCACAATAAAAACTTCTATTAAATATGAACAACAACATGATAAAAATTACGGACCTCGAAAAATATTATCGCACAGAAGAGGTGGAAACAATTGCACTGAACAAATTATCGATTGAAGTAAAGGAAGGAGAATTCGTGGCTGTAATGGGACCTTCAGGTTGTGGTAAATCAACTTTGCTTAACATTCTTGGTTTGCTGGATGATGCAGATGGCGGAAGTTTTGTATTTAATGGAATTGAAGTGGCAGGTTATAATGAACGCAAGAGAGCGGACCTGAGAAAGAGGAATATTGGTTTCGTGTTTCAGAGCTTTAATTTGATTGATGAGTTAACCGTATTTGAAAATGTAGAATTGCCGTTAATCTATAATAATGTAAAAGCAGCTGACAGGAAGAAAAGAGTGGAAGAAGTATTGGACAATTTAAAAATCATGCACCGCCGCAATCACTATCCTCAGCAGTTGAGCGGTGGTCAGCAGCAAAGGGTGGCTGTTGCAAGAGCTGTGGTAAACAGCCCCAAATTAATTTTAGCGGATGAGCCAACGGGTAACCTCGATAGCAGCAATGGTAATGAAGTAATGCAACTGCTTACTGAGTTGAATGAAAAAGGAACCACCATTGTTATGGTTACACATAGCGAACATGATGCCCGTTACAGCCATCGAATTATCCGGATGCTCGATGGACATTCAGTTACTGAAAACATATTAATATAAACGGTAAACCTCACAGGTTTTTAAAACCTGTGAGGTTTTGTAATTCACATCCGCACCTCCCGCCTTTTATAACATAGAGAAACTGTAAAGAGATTGTTTTTAATGTAACCGGTAAACCTGTTTACTTTATTTGTTGTATTGACAGCATAAATAGTATATTTTCTTAATCTTAATTAAATGTTTAAAAATTATTTAAAAATTGCCTGGCGAAATTTGTGGAGAAGCAAAAGTTTTTCCTTTCTTAATATTTCAGGCCTGGCAATTGGTATTGCAGCCGCTTCATTGATCATTATATGGTTGTTAAACGAAGTGAGTTATGATCGTTTTCATACCAATGCAAACAGGATATACAATGTATATAATTCAGATTTGAATGATGGAAAGATTGGTTGCTGGAACACCACACCCAAAGTGATGGCCAAAGCCATTCAGCAGGATTATCCCGAAGTGGAAACAGTGGTAAGGGTTAACTGGCCGCAGCAACTTCTCTTTACCGTTGGCGATAAAAAATTAAAAGCGGCAGGCAATTTTGTTGACTCCGGTTTTTTAAAAATGTTCAGCTTCCCGTTAATTAAAGGGACTGCCAATACGGTTTTAAATAATAATTATTCCATTGTAATAACAGAATCACTTTCTAAAAAATTATTTGGCAATGAAGAAGCCGTTGGTAAAACTGTTTTATTAGATAACCAGGATAATTTTACAGTAACCGGTGTATTAAAAGATATTCCCACCAATACACAGTTCGATTTTGAATATTTAATTCCCTGGTCGTACATGCGTACCAAAGGCTGGGATGATGATTTTTGGGGCAATAACTCAACCAACACATTTGTTCAACTAAAAAAAGAGGCCAGCCTCGCCTCCATTGCTCCTAAAATTAAAACACTCCGCAGTAAGTATGATAAGGAATCTCCCAAAATGGAAACCTTTCTTTATCCCATCAGCCGTTCTTATTTGTATGGCAGGTTTGATAATGGAAAAGAAAGCGGCGGCCGTATAGAAACAATTCGTTTGTTTGCCATCATTGCAATATTTATCATACTCATCGCCTGCATTAATTTTATGAACCTGTCCACTGCACGCAGTGAAAAACGTGCAAAAGAAGTGGGCATAAGAAAAGTGGTGGGTGCTGAAAAAAAATCACTCATCGGCCAGTTCCTCGGCGAATCCATTTTAATTTCTTTTATAGCTGGTGTGCTTGCATTAATCATCATCACTATATCGCTTCCTTACTTTGCTGATTTAGTACAAAAGAAACTATCCATCAATTTTTCTGATTACCGTTTTTGGCTTGCAGGATTCGGTATCATACTTTTTACCGGCTTACTCGCCGGCAGTTATCCTGCATTATATCTTTCAGGTTTTAAACCGGTGGCTGTATTAAAAGGTACATTTAAAAAAGTAAATGCATTGGTAACGCCACGCAAAGTTTTAGTGGTAACACAGTTTGCATTTGCCATTATCCTCATAATCGGTGCCATCATCGTAAGGCAGCAGTTGTTGAATGCACAGGACAGGCAAACCGGTTATTCAAAAGATAACCTCGTGTATTCATTTTTAGAAGGCGACATTGAAAAAAATTATTCGTTAATAAAAAATGAATTGCTGAGCAGCGGTATTGCCACTTCTGTTACCAAAACGAGTGCACCCATTACCGAAGGCTGGAGCAACAGCTGGGGTATTGAGTGGCAGGGTAAAAATCCCCATGATAAAACAGTGATTGACCGTTACTGTGCCGATGATGATATATGCAAAACAGCCGGGTTACAAATTGTACAGGGAAGGGATATTGACCTTGATAAATATCCCACTGATTCGTTGGCGATGCTGTTAAATGAATCTGCTGTAAAACACATGAAGTTTACCGAACCACTGGGACAGATTATTAAAGACAATGATAAGGACTGGCATGTGGTGGGCGTGGTAAAAGATTTTATTTTAAAATCACCCTACCGCCCCATAGAACCTATGATTATTGAAGGGGCGGCTGGTTGGTTTAATGTAATTCAGATAAAAATGAATACGATAAAAAGTACCAGGAAAAATCTTGCCGCTGCTGAAGCCATCTTTAAAAAATACAATCCCAATTATCCGTTTGAGTACAAGTTTGTGGATGAGCAGTATGCCAAAAAGTTTGACAATGAAAAACGTACTGGTAAACTGGCAGGCCTCTTTGCTTTCCTCACCATTTTCATTTCATGTCTCGGGTTGTTTGGCCTTGCCAGTTATATGGCCGAAACAAGAATAAAAGAAATAGGGGTACGCAAAGTATTAGGCGCTTCCGTATTCAGCATAACCCGTATGCTTTCAAAAGATTTTTTAACACTGGTAATAATTGCGTTTGCAGTAGGCGCCCCATTGGCATTTTGGGGAATGTATAAATGGTTACAGGATTATCCATATCATATCACTATAGAATGGTGGGTGTTTGCACTGGCTGGTTTTACGGCCATACTTATTGCATTATTAACGGTAAGCTACCAGGCAATAAAAGCGGCAGTGGCAAACCCTGTTAAATCCCTTCGAACAGAGTGAGAATGGATTGAATGCTGACCGCAGCGTAAGTATAAAAAGTTTACGAACTGAATAAATTAATACAATGCTGATAAACTATTTCAAAATTGCATTCAGGAATTTATGGCGCAACAGGCAGTTTACTTTCATTAATGTAGGGGGACTTGCTTTGGGCATAGCTGTTTTTCTATTTATTATTCAATATGTGGCATTTGAATGGAATGCTAACCGGTTTAATAAAAATTACAACACCCTTTGCCGGGTAAATGTTCTTACAAAGCAAGGTGTTGCTGAATATTATTTGCCACCCGGCTTTGCGCAACCTGTAAAACAGCAAATACCTGCTATTGAAAATGCAGTGCGGCTGGCAGATCGTATTGGCGGCGGGGTATTGAGTTATAAAGGTCAATCCGAATCAGAAAACAAAACATTCAGAGAAGACAATATTTCTTATGCAGAGGGCAACTTCTTAAGCGTTTTTTCATTTCCTGTTCTTTCAGGCACTCCTTCACTTGCCGAGCCTAAAACACTTGCGTTGTCTGAAACCATCAGCCGGAAAATTTTTGGTACTGCCGACGCAGCCGGTAAAACATTAATGGTAAGTAACCAGTTTGGTAACACACTCTATACAGTAAAGGCAGTGTATCATTTACCTGAAACTTCAGATATTAATCCTGAAGTAATATTATCACTTCACACATTGGAAAATGCAGCTAACCGTGATGGTAATGATTGGGCTGATCCCAATGGTACAGATGCGGCTTTGACTAATATTTACCTGCAATTAAAAAAGGATGCCAATATTTCGAATACAGGAAAAGCAATTACCAATTTTCTGCATTCAGTTAACCCTGCCTCTAAAGATGAAACCATCATACTGCAGCCTTTTAGTCAACTGCACCTGGCGCCATCATTTGATTACCCGCTTCAAACATACGGCAGTCTTTTACTGGTAACATTATTTTCGGCAGTAGCAGTATTGATATTACTTATTGCCTGGGTAAATTATATTAATCTTTCTACAGCGCAGGCATTAAACCGTGCCAGGGAAGTTGGTGTGAGAAAGGTATTAGGAGCAGCCAGAACACAATTGGTTGTTCAATATTTAACAGAAACACTGTTGCTCACATTATCTGCATCAGCCTTTGCTGTTTTACTCGTATATATCTTTCAAAATTTGTTTAATGATTTTACAGGAAAGCAATTGTCAATGCATATTTTAAATGTTGGATGGTTCTGGGCTATCGGAATTATATTAATTGCAGTGGGTTCTTTCTTATCCGGCAGTTATGTAGCCTTTGTACTCACAGCGTTTAATCCCATCAGCACCATTCGTGGAAAATTGCAAACCAGTTTGCGTGGCATTGCTTTACGAAAAGGGTTGGTTGTATTTCAATTTACCATTTCAATAGTTTTTATTATAGCTACGGTTATTTTATACAGGCAGTTAAAGTTTATGCAATCGGAAAATCTTGGTATGAAGCTGGATGAGTTATTGGTAATACAGGGGCCTACGGTGAGCAGCGAAGACCAGGCGGCAAAAAATGTTTCGTTTAAAAATTCTCTTACACAACTTCCATTTGTAAAAAAACAGGCAGCCAGCAATAATGTACCAGGTATTGGATATAATTTTTCTGCTAATGGTATTACTAAATTAAATAACCCGTTGAAGGGTGACGATAAAAAATCCTATTCTATGTTTATCTGTGATCAGAATTTTTTTGACACCTATGGCATTCAATTACTCCAGGGACGAGGTTTTACTGCAGACGAAGCAGAAAGAAGCTGGAATAATATTCATTCAGTAATTGTAAATGAAAAGGCGGCAAAAGAACTGGGGTTTAATCCAAAAGAAAACATCATCGGGCAAAAAATTAAATGGGGGGCTGATTTTGAAATTGTAGGAGTGGTAAAAGATTATCACCATCTATCGTTGCGGGAAACCATACAACCAACTATTTATCTTAGTTCTGTTTCATATTCATTCTTTACTGTGCAAACGGAAACAAAAGATATGCAGTCAAAACTAGGCACCATCCGCAAATTATATAACAGCGCCTTCCCCGGAAACCCTTTTGAATACTTCTTTGCAAATGAAAAATATAACCAGCAATATGTGAGTGAACAAAAATTAGGCAGTGTATTTATTGCAGCAGCATCCGTTGCTATTTTAATTGCCTGTATGGGATTGTTTGGGTTGGTGGCTTTTTCGGCAAGGCAGCGTATTAAAGAAATTGGCATCCGCAAAGTGCTTGGTGCAAGCGTTTTTAGTATTACACAACTTTTGTCAAAAGATTTTTTAAAGCTGGTAGCGGTTGCTTTTGTTATCGCTTCGCCTGTTGCATGGTATGCTATGAACAAGTGGCTGCAGGATTTTGCCTACCGTATAAGTATTTCATGGTGGGTATTTGCATTGGCTGGTATTGCTGCCCTGTTCATTGCCTTGTTAACGGTGAGTTTCCAGGCAATTAAATCGGCGGTTGCCAACCCGGTAAAAAGTTTACAGACAGAATAAATTATAAGCTATGCTGAAAAATTATTTAAAAATCGCATGGAGAAATTTGTTGAAGAACAAAACATTTTCACTCATCAATATTACAGGCCTGGCTTCAGGCCTTGCCTGCTTTATACTCATTGCATTGTATGTGGCAGATGAACTGAGTTATGACCGCTACCACGAAAAGGCAAACCGAACTTATCGTATTAACAGCGATATCGTTTTTGGAGGCAATAAGCTGAACCTTGCTGTTTCATCTGACCCAATGGGTGAAACGCTTAAAAAAGATTACCCTCAGGTTGAATCTTATGTACGCTTTTATACATCAGATGGATACCGGATGGTAAAGAAAGGAAGTCAGTACATCCGGGAAGATAATGTGGCACATGCTGACTCCACTTTATTTGATGTATTTACTCTACCATTGATTGCAGGCGAAGCAAAAACAGCATTGACTGAACCTGCAACGGTTATTGTGTCAGCATCAACCGCTAAAAAATATTATGGTACAACTGATGTAGTTGGTAAAACATTGGAAACAGATGAACATAAGAGTACGCTTTATAAAATTACAGGCGTATATAAAGACATTCCGCATAATTCGCACTTTAAGCTCGACCTGATTTTCTCCATGCAAAAGCTGGATTACCAAATGGGAAATTTCCTTAGCAATAATTTTCAAACTTATATTGTTTTACAGCCCGGAGTTAATTATAAAAACTTTGAAAAGAATTTCACACAGGTAATTGATAAGTATGTGCTGCCACAGGCAAAGCAATTCATGAATATTAATTCAATGGATGAATTTAAAAAAGCCGGTAACCGGTTAGAATATAGTTTAATTCCGTTAACAGATATTCACCTGCACAGTAACCGGCAGGCTGAGTTAGGGGTGAATGGCAATATCCAGTATGTATATATATTTTCAGCAGTAGCCATCTTCGTTTTATTACTGGCCTGCATCAATTTTATGAACCTTTCTACTGCCCGTTCTGCTAACAGGGCAAAAGAAGTTGGTATAAGGAAAGTGCTGGGTACTGAAAGGGGGTCTTTGATCAACCAGTTTCTTACAGAGTCAACTTTAACCGTGGTTATTGCCACAGTTTTTGCTGTAGCTATTGTGTGGTTAACTATGTCGTGGTTTAATAATTTATCCGGTAAGCAGCTTTCTTTCTTAAGCTTATTTCAACCACAGTATATTTTATTTTTAACAGCATTGCCATTGGTGGTTGGTTTATTGGCAGGAGGTTACCCGGCTTTTTTCCTTTCTTCCTTTAAACCGATTTCTGTATTGAAAGGAAAGATAAATGCCGGGTTTAAAAGAAGTACTTTGCGAAATGTATTAGTGGTATTTCAGTTTGCTACTTCTATTATTTTAATTGTAGGAACCATCATTGTTTATCGCCAGTTAAATTTCATCCAGACAAAAAAATTGGGCTTCAATAAAGACCAGGTATTAATTGTAAATGGCACCGGAGGCTTGTGGAATAAGTCGGAAGCATTTAAAGAAGATGTTTCCAAGCTAGCCGGAGTGAGTGGAGCAACTTTTGCCGGCTATCTGCCGGTATCTAATTCAAGCAGGAACGACAATACCTATTCTACCTCACCAGTGATGGATAGTAAGAATGGATTTAATATGCAAACATGGCTGGCTGATTATGATTATTTCAAAGTGATGGGAATGGAAATGATGAAAGGCCGTGAATTCTCAAAGGATTTTGGTACCGATACAACAGCAATGATTATAAATGAATCGCTGGCTAAAATACTTGGATTTAAAGACCCAATTGGTCAAAAACTTTATACTTATTACCAGGACCAGTTTGGTAACAGGCTTATTAGTTATACCATCATTGGAGTAGTAAAAGATTTTCACTTTGAATCACTCAGGCAGGGGATTGGCCCATTATGTTTTCGTTTGGGTAAACCAGATTGGGTTACTGCTTTTAAAGTAAATACAGCAAATATTAATGACCTGGTAAAAAGTGTAGAAGCAAAATGGAAAACCTATGCACCTTCCATGCCATTCAGCTACCAGTTTTTAGATGATGCATTTGATAATATGTATCGGGTAGAACAACGCACCGGTAAACTGGGATTAACATTAGCAATTATTGCCATCTTAATAGCCTGTCTCGGTTTGTTTGGATTAGCAACATACATGGCCGAACAACGCATTAAAGAAATTGGTGTAAGAAAAGTGTTGGGTGCTTCTGTATCCAATTTAGTAACCATGTTATCAAAAGATTTTTTAAAGCTTGTTGTCATATCTACGCTGCTGGCAGTTCCACTAGCATGGTGGGCTATGAATAAATGGTTACAGGATTTTGCTTATCGTGTCAATATCGGCTGGTGGGTATTTGCAGCAGCAGGAGTGCTTGCGTTGCTGATAGCAGTATTAACGGTGAGTTCACAGGCAATAAGAGCGGCATTGAGTAATCCGGTTAAAAGTTTAAGAACAGAATAAAAATATTTTAATGTTCAGAAATTATTTTAAAACAGCATTCAGGAGTTTAACCCGTAACAGAAACTATACTATTATCAACATTGCCGGATTAGCTGCAGGTATTGCTGTGTGTATGATGATTTTTATGATCATTCAATATCAAACAGGCTTTGATAATTTTCATGAAAAAAAAGATCGTGTTTACCGGGTGCTCACTGAATCTCGCCAGGAGGGCACCGGTACTATTTCCTATGCGAAAAATGTGCCTTTTCAAATGCCCGCAGCATTGAAAACGGAATTTCCTCAATTGGAACAAGTTGCTCCGGTTTATGCCAGTCATAATGATGAATTACAAGTAGTTGATGATAGCGGAACACACGTAAAAAATTTTAAAGAGCAAAGTGGTGTATTTTATACAACGCCTTCATTCTTTAGCATGTTTAATTTTCCGCTGCTTGCAGGTTCATACGAATCATTAAAAGATCCGAACAATGTGTTAATCACAAAAGAGATTGCTGAAAATTATTTTGGTGATTGGAAAAAAGCAATGGGTAAAACCATTAAGATAACAGGATATTATAGTATGGGTGCAGGGTTGTTTCAGTTCCCGGCAAATGCATTAAAGGTTTCAGGTGTTCTTGCTGCAATACCTGCTAATACTGATTTTCAGTTAAAGCTGGTAGTTGCTTACGGAACCGATTTTACCGGTGACGCACAATATGGGTTTCAGCAACCGGGATGGAATCTTTCGGCCCCTGATTTTGGTTGTTATGTTTTGTTGCCGCAAAATATTTCTTTCAGCAATTTCAATCAGCAGTTAAGTACCTATGCACGAAAGGTTCAAACCGCAGAAAATAAGAATTCATATATCATACAGCCAATAAGCACTGTTCATTACGACGCAACCACAGGTAATTTCAGCAACAAAACAATCAGTAAAGCACTTATAAATGTATTGTGGTTGATTGCTCTATTCATACTCTTGATTGCATGCGTAAACTTTATTAATCTATCCACTGCGCAAGCTGTTAACCGGGCAAAGGAAGTGGGGGTAAGAAAAGTTTTGGGCAGTAATAAATTTCAATTGCAAATTCAATTTATAGCAGAAACTTTATTGATAGTTATAATGGCTATGATACTTGCAGCGGGTATTACAGTTTTTGCCTTGGGTTATGTAAACAATCTTTTAGAGTTATCGCTTAAATTCAATCTGCTTAATAACCCGGCAGTACTTTTATTTTTGGTAGCTGTAACATTAATTGTAACCATACTTGCCGGTTTTTATCCTTCCATTGTTTTATCACGTTTCAACCCCGTTAGTGCTTTAAAAAGTAAACTCACAGTAAATACGGCAAAAGGCATTTCATTAAGAAGAGGGCTGGTAGTGTTTCAATTCATCATTGCGCAGGCACTCATCATTGGAACACTCGTCATTATTCAGCAAATGAATTATTTTATGAATCAGCCACTTGGTTTTGATAAAAATGCCATAGTGAATATTCCTTTTCGTCCGGATAGTACAGGTGGAAAGCTTACAGATTATTTAAAACAGCAGTTATTATCAAACGGTATTCAGTTCGTAAGCTTCAATTCTAACTCTCCTGTTGAAGATAATAACAACATGTTTACCACATTCAGGTTTGATCATTCAATAAAAGATGCAGCCTTTCAGGCTATCAGCAAATTCGTGGACAATGACTATGTACCAACTTATAAATTACAATTAATAGCCGGCAGAAATTTAGAGCCTTCAGGTTACACAAAAGAATTTTTGGTAAATGAGTCATTCGTAAAAAGTTTAGGGCTTAAAAGAGCAGAGGATATAATTGGCAAAGAAATAAGCATGTTAAATGGTTTAATAAAATGCCCGGTTGTTGGTGTAGTAAAAGATTTTAATGACAGGTCTTTACACAGCGGCCTTGCACCATTGCTTATGGCAACAAACAGTACCATGTACCGCCAGGCCTCCATAAAACTTTCAAATACGAATATTGCTTCATCCATGGAAGGCATTAAAAAAATATGGGAACACACTTTTCCGGATTATGTTTATGAATATCATTTTCTTGATGAAAAAATTGCAGGCTTTTACAAACAGGAAAACCAGTTATCACAGTTATATAAAATTTTTGCAGCCATCGCTATATTCTTAAGCTGTCTCGGGTTGTATGGGTTAGCCTCCTTTATGGCAGCGCAGCGAATAAAGGAAGTTGGTATAAGAAAAGTGCTTGGTGCAAGCCCAGGTAATATCGTGTACCTGTTCTCCAGAGAATTCGTAATACTTATTGTAATTGCATTTGTAATTGCCGCACCCATTGCCTGGTATTATATGCATCAATGGTTGCAGGATTATGCTTACCGGGTTACTATCAGCTTATGGCTATTTGCTGCGGGTGGATTGGCAGCAATATTTATTGCACTGGTAACAATTAGTTTCCAGGCAATAAGAGCAGCATTGACTAACCCGGTAAAAAGTTTAAGAACAGAATAAAATCATAACCATGATAAAAAACTATTTCAAAATTGCCTGGCGCAACTTAATTAAAAGCAAAGGGTACAGTGCTATCAATATTGGTGGCCTGGCAGTAGGTATGGCAGTGGCCATGCTGATTGGTTTATGGGTATATGATGAGTTGTCTTATGATAAGTATCATAAAAATTATGATCGTATTGCACAGGTAATGCAGCATGCTAATTTCAATGGTAAATGGGAAACACAAACAGCTAATCCTGCATTAATGGGCCCTGAGATAAAAGCTAAGTACGGAAGTAATTTTAAATATGTGGTGCAGGCATCATGGGGTAGTACGAATTTGCTGAGTGTAGGTGATAAGCACATCACGAAAACAGGAAATTACTTTGATGCGGATGCACCAGAGATGCTCACTTTAAAAATGCTGAAAGGAACAAGAGCCGGTTTAAAAGATCCTTACTCAATTATGTTATCTGCTTCAGCAGCAGCAGCAATGTTTGGTAAGGAAGATCCGATGAATAAAACAATTAAACTCGATAGAGAATATGATGTGAAAGTAACGGGTGTATATGAAGATCTTCCGGATAATACTTCGTTCAGGGAAGTAAAAATTATAATGCCCTGGGAATTGTGGCTGATACGCAACCCATGGGCAAAAAAAATGCCTAACCCATGGGGCAGTAATTTCTCTCAAACATTTGTGGAGATAGCGGATAATGCAGATATGGAAAAAGTATCTGCCAAAATTAAAAATGTAAAATTAGATAATGTAGGTAAAGAAGAAGCAAGATACCAGTGGAAAGTTTTTCTGCAGCCCATGAGCAAATGGAATTTGTACAATGAATTTAAAAACGGTGTTAACACAGGTGGCAATATACGTTATGTATGGTTGTTTAGCATGATTGGCATTTTTGTACTGATACTGGCCTGCATCAACTTTATGAACCTGGCAACAGCCAGGAGTGAAAAAAGAGCAAAAGAAGTAGGAATAAGAAAAGCGATTGGTTCATTACGTTCGCAATTAGTAAAACAATTCTTTGCTGAATCTTATGTAGTAGTTGGTTTGGCATTTGTATTAAGTATCACCTTAGTGATTTTATTATTACCATTATTTAATGATGTAGCAGGAAAGAAATTAGCTGTTCCGTGGAGTAATCCTGTTTTCTGGTTAAGCAGCTTGGTATTTATTACGATTACCGGTTTATTGTCCGGTAGCTATCCTGCTTTATATCTTTCATCCTTTCAGCCAATAAAAGTATTGAAGGGAACATTTCGTGTAGGAAGGTTTGCATCCATTCCACGTAAAGTATTAGTGGTAACACAATTCACAGTATCTGTAATGTTGATAATCGGTACCATCATTGTATATCAGCAAATACAATATGCCAAAGACCGGCCGATTGGTTATAACCGCAATGGTTTGATCAATCTCAGCATGGAAAAAGAACTACAGCAACATTATGATGCAATAAGAAATGAACTGAAAAGCAGTGGTGCTGTTGTTGAGATGGCAGGATCGAATGCTCCTTTAACACAGGTGTGGAATACTAACGGTGGGTTTGACTGGGAAGGCAAAGACCCCAACCTTGGAGTTGATTTTCCCAATAACACCGTATCACATGAGTTTGGAAAAACAGTGAACTGGAAAATAAAACAGGGGCGTGATTTTTCAAGAGACTTTGCTACTGATTCGTTGGCTTTTATTATCAATGAATCGGCTGCTAAATTTTTGGGATTTAATGAACCGGTTGGTAAAATGCTGAAATGGGAAAACAAACCTTATATCATTATTGGTGTGGTAAGTGATATTATGCAGGAATCACCTTTTTATCCTGTACGTCCAACGTTGTATCACATTGAAGGTTATGACAACATGTATAACCTGATATTGCGATTAAATCCCGAACAAAACGCCAAACAATCACTCAGTAAAATAGAAGCAGTATGGAAACGGTATTTACCAACAGTTCCTTTTGATTACAAATTTGTAGATGAACAATTTGGAAGTAAGTTTTTAGCTGAAGAACGAATTGGAAAATTATCATCTTACTTCGCCATACTCGCCATCTTCATTTCTTGTTTGGGTTTATTTGGTATGGCAAGTTTTGTTGCCGAACAAAGAACAAAAGAAATTGGCATACGCAAAGTGTTAGGAGCAAGCATACCTAATTTGTGGAGATTACTTTCTACAGAGTTCATGATTTTAGTAGCGGTATCCTGTATTGCAGCTACTCCTATTGCCTACTATTATTTAAATAACTGGCTAACAAATTATGATTACCGTATAAGTATAAGCTGGCTGGTATTTGTGATAGCTGCAATCATAGCATTACTTATTACAGTTATTACAGTGAGTTTTCAGGCCATCAAGGCTGCATTAGCTAACCCCGTAAAATCATTACGGACAGAATAAAGACATGATTAAAAATTATTTCATAGTTGCCTGGAGAAACCTGCTTCGCAATAAATCATTCTCTACCATCAACATCCTTGGATTATCGCTTGGACTTACCTGCAGCTTATTGATTTTATTGTGGGTGCAGGACGAAAAAAAAGTTGATACTTTTCATTCGAACAACAAGTCTTTATTCCAGGTATATGAAAGAAATTTTTATGATGGAAAAGTAGATGCCAATTATGCTACTCAGGGATTACTCGCTACAGAATTAAAGAGAGTAATTCCCGGGATTGAATATAGCAGTGGTTTTGAAAGTGCAGCCGCACCCGGCAGTCAAAATACTTTTAAAGCTGCAGACAAAACTGCAAAAAGGTATGGGCAGTTTGCAGGAAATGATTTTTTTAAGATGTTCAGCTTTCCTTTACTGCAGGGCAACGCCAATAATGCATTAACGGAACCGGGCACAATTGCTATCTCCGAAAAGATGGCGGAATATTTTTTTGGCAGTGCTTCTGATGCCATTCAAAAAACAATACGATTTGAAAATACGGAAGACCTGCAGGTAACAGCTGTATTCAAAAATGTACCAGCCAATTCATCTCTTCAATTTGATTTTATCAGGGCATGGCCTGATTTTATAAAACAAAATAACTGGGTAAATAACTGGGGTAATACAGATCCGCAAACTTTTATTCAGTTAAAAGCAGGAGCGGATGCAACTAAAGTGGAAAGCAAAATCAGTGATTTTATTTATCACTACCAGCAAAAAGATAAAAACTTTGTAGTGCAACTGGTATTGCAACCTTTTGCGCAGCGATATCTTTATTCCAATTTTAAAAATGGTTATGTTGATGGCGGTCGTATTGAATATGTAAAATTGTTCAGCATCATCGCCATTTTTATTTTGTTTATTGCCTGTATCAACTTTATGAACCTGGCAACAGCAAGAGCAGCCAAAAGGGCAAAAGAAATTGGTGTAAGAAAAGTATCAGGGGCATTGCGTTCTACTTTGTTGGTTCAATTTATAACCGAAGCAATACTTACTGCTTTATTGGCTGTAGTCATTGCTGTTTTGTTAACATCTATGCTGATGCCTTTATTTAATCAGCTCACCGGCAAACAACTTTCGTTACCTTTTACACAACCAATATTTTACATTCTTATTGCAGCACTTGTGTTGCTCACCGGTTTGGTGGCAGGCAGTTATCCTGCTTTCTTCCTTTCTTCATTAAAACCGGTAAAAGTTTTAAAGAGTTCTTTCAGGATTACTGGTAATGGAACATTATTCAGAAAAGGATTGGTGGTGTTTCAGTTTTCTTTATCTGCTTTTTTAATTATAGCGACTATTGTTGTTTATAAACAACTCCATTACATCCAAACTAAAAACATTGGTTTCAACAGGGAAAATCTTGTGTACATTCCAATTGAAGGAGAGTTAGTAAAAAAATACCCGGTATTTAAGCAGGAGGCACTTTCAAATACTGCGATTACTGCTGTATCTAAAATGCGTAATGCACCTACAGCTATTTATCATCATACCAATAGCATTTCATGGCCGGGTAAATCACCTGATGTTTCTGTTTCTTTTGTAGATGGTGTGGTAGGATACGATTATGTAAACACTATGAAATTACAGTTAGCAGCAGGCAGAGATTTTTCAAAAGATTATGGAACAGACTCTGTTGGTTTTTTGCTGAATGAAACCGCAGCTAAAAAAATGAATTTAACTCAACCCATCGGCGCTACGGTTAGCTGGGGCAATCATGAAGGTAAAGTAATAGGAGTACTGAAAGATTTTCATTTTAGTTCCATGCATGAAACAATTGAACCATTGATCATGCGGCTGGATGAAAATTGGAACTGGGGCACAATCCTTGTTCGCATTAAATCAACACAAACAAAAGAAGCTATTGCTGACCTTGAAAAACTTTGCAAACAAGTTAACCCTGATTTTCCTTTTACTTACCAGTTCGCCGACCAGGAATTTGCCAAACTATATACTGCCGAAATACTGGTTAGCCAACTCGCTAACATCTTTGCATTCCTCGCCATTTTTATTTCCTGTCTTGGTTTATTTGGACTGGTTACGTTTACTGCAGAACAACGAATAAAAGAAATTGGTGTAAGAAAAGTATTGGGTGCATCCGAATCAAGTATTATGCGATTGCTGGCGTCCAACTTTATGAAACCAATTGTAATTGCCATGCTGATTGCATTTCCATTGGCGTGGTTTGCTATGAATAAATGGTTGCAAAACTATGCTTATAAAATCAGTATCGGCTGGAGCCTGTTTGCACTGGCTGCATTAATAATGGTGGCAATTGCTTTAATAACGATAAGTTTTCAAACCATACGATCAGCCTTTATTAATCCGGTAAAAAGTTTAAGAACAGAATAAAACGAATGACCATGATTAAGAATTATTTGAAGATAGCCTGGAGAAATTTCACCCGCAACAAAACATTTAGCTTTATTAATATAGCAGGGCTGGCTTTAGGGCTTGCTACCTGTATCCTTATTATGCTTTATGTGCAGCATGAGCTGGGTTACGACCGGTATAATAAAAAAGCAGACCGTATTGCCAGGATATACTTCGAGGGAAATGTGCAGGGACAAAAGATGAAAGAATCAACAGTAATGGCACCGGTAGCACAAACAGTGAAAACAGACTTTCCTGAAGTAGAACAGGCCACCCGCATCAGAGTTAATTATGAAAAACCAAAAATAATCTGTAAAGGTAATGTTTTTAAAGACGATGATTTTGCATGTGTAGATGCAAACTTTTTTGATGTATTTACCATTCCGTTTATAGAAGGAGATAAGACAAGTGCTTTAACAGAAGCCAACTCCGTTGTATTATCTGAAGCTACTGCTAAAAAGTATTTTGGAAAGGAAGAGGCGATGGGGCAGGTTATTACTTTAAAAGACGGGAATGTTCCGTATAAAGTAGCAGGTGTAATGAAAGATATTCCATCTAATTCGCATTTCCATTTTGATATGCTGGCATCCATGGAAGGTGTACATGAATCAAAAGAAGCCAACTGGATGAGCTCAAATTTTTACACCTACATCGTTTTAAAAAATGAGAGTGATTATGAAAAACTGGATGCAAAACTTCCGCAGTTAGTAGATAAATATATTGGCCCGCAACTAAAACAGGGATTAGGTCAAACGCTGGAAGAATTCAGAAAAAGCGGAAGCGATATTAGTTTTCACCTGCAACCATTAACTGCTATACATCTCTATTCTGATTTTCAGAATGACTTAAGTGTGCCTGGCAATGTTCAATATGTTTACATTTTCGGTGCCATTGCCTTATTTATGCTGCTGATAGCATGTATCAATTTTATGAACCTCTCCACCGCAGGTGCTTCAAAAAGATTAAAAGAAGTAGGTATCCGAAAAGTATTAGGCTCATTTAAGAAAGAACTATCTTTTCAATTCTTAACGGAGTCAGTACTGATTGCAGCAGTAGCATTCGTATTTGCCTTAGCAATAATTTATGCAGCGCTGCCTTTTTTCAACCAGCTTACAGGGTTATCCTTGTCGTTAAATTTTTCGCAGCATCCTTTACTGTTACCGGGTTTAGTAACAGTTATTTTAATTACAGGTCTTTTGGCCGGAAGTTACCCGGCGTTTTATCTTTCTTCGTTTAAACCTGTACAGGTATTAAAGGGTAAGTTTACCAATAATAAAAAAAGTTCTGGAATAAGAAGTAGTTTGGTGGTATTCCAGTTTTTTATTTCTATCACACTTATTGTAAGTACCATTGTAGTATATCGCCAGCTTTCATTTATACAACATAAAGATTTAGGTTACGATAAGAATCAGGTAATGATATTATCGAATCTGTGGCAATTAGGAAATAAGCAGGATGTATTCCGCAACCAGTTAGAGAATGACCCAAGAGTGGAAATGGTGAGCAGTTCAAGATATTTGCCTGCAGGTTCCAGCGACAATAATAATTTCTTTATCACCTCTGCACAAAAACCAGGTGATATCATTAAAACACTTCGTTATGAAGTGGATGAAAAATATATTCCCACCTTAGGTATTAAACTGAAAGAAGGAAGAAATTTTTCACCTGAATTTAAAGCAGATTCTTCTGCCATCATTATTAATGAAGCAGCTGCTACTGCATTGGGTATTACCAATCAGCCAATCGGACAAATCATTAATAAAAATCTTAAGTCAGGCGAAAGAGTAAGTTTTACGGTTATTGGTGTGGTGAAAGATTTTCACTTTCGCTCATTACATGAACATATCACACCATTACTGATGACGCTTACTCCGGACAAAGGCAATCTTATTGTAAAACTGAAAACAAAAAGCCCATCTTCCCTTGCAGCGGATTTGCAAAAGAGATTTGCTGCCTATGGTGCAGAAGACCCAATGGAGTTTTCTTTTTTGGATGAACGTTATAATGCTGTTTATAATACTGAGCAAAAAGCAGGATTGATACTCGCTGTGTTTGCCGGACTTACCATTTTTGTTGCCTGTTTAGGATTATTTGGACTGGCTACTTATACAGCCGAGCAAAGGACAAAAGAAATTGGTATCAGGAAAGTTTTAGGCGCCAGTGCAGTGCAGGTAACACAAATGTTATCTGCACAATTTATAAAATTAGTTATTATAGCAAGCCTTATTGCTTTTCCTGCAGCCTGGTGGGCAATGAATAAATGGTTACAGGGTTTTGCCTATCGTATTAATATCAGTGTTTGGGTGTTTGTAGCTGCAGGAATAGCTGCTTTACTGATTGCTTTAATAACCATTAGCTTCAGAAGTATTAAAGCAGCCATTGCCAATCCCGTAAAAAGTTTAAGAACAGAATAACTATAAAGCTATGATTAAAAATTATTTTAAAACGGCGCTAAGAAACCTGAAACGTAATGTATCCTATACATTAATAAGTGTTTTAGGATTAGCGATTGGAATTGCTGCGTGTTTATTGATTTTTCTTGTCATCAGTTTCGAGACCAGTTTTGATAATTTTCATAAAAAGAAGGAGCTACCTTATCATTTGTTGAGAAACTTTTCCTGATTATGTATATGAATATCGGTTCCTTGATGATACGATTAATAATTTTTACCAGCAGGAAAACCAGCTTTCACAATTATATAAAATTTTTGCAGCTATAGCCATTTTCATCAGTTGTCTTGGGTTGTACGGATTGGTATCGTTTATGGCTTCACAAAGAATAAAAGAAATTGGTATTCGTAAGGTACTGGGTGCCTCTGTTGGAAATATTATTTATCTCTTATCAAAAGAATTTTCTCTGCTGATCATTATTGCTTTTGCCATTGCAGTTCCTGTAGCATATTTTCAGTCCCTGGCAGATCAATATAAAGCTGAGCAAACAACGCAAAAAGTATTTACCATTTTTTCTATGCTTGCCATTTTCATAGCCTGTATCGGGTTATTGGGACTGGCGGCTTATGCCACACATCTTCGTACCAGGGAAATAAGCATACGCAAAGTACTTGGAGCCAGCACGGGAAAAATCACTACCATGCTTTCTGTTGATTTTTTAAAGTTGGTGACATTGGCTTCTGTCATTGCATTCCCTGTTGCATGGTTTATTATGAATAAATGGCTGCAGGATTTTGCTTACCGGGTAAATATTGCCTGGTGGATTTTTGTATTGGCAGGTGTACTGGCAGTATTAATTGCATTATTCACCATCAGTTCGAAAGCTATAAAAGCTGCATTAAGTAACCCCGTGAAAATTTTAAGAACCGAATAAAAGAATAGCACATGATAAAACATTATTTTAAAATTGCCATCCGCAGCATAGCCCGGCAAAAAATTTTATCCGGAATTAATGTGCTGGGTTTATCCATTGGCATTGCCTGTTTTAGTTTGTTTCTTTTGTTTGCGGTAAATGAATTTAATTTCGACCGGTTTCATAAAGACGCAAAAAATATTTACCAGGTTTATTTGTGGAATGATGCTTATGGTGATAATGAAGCGGAGGGAAGGATACATCATCCAATGCCACTCGCCGCAGCGATGAAGCAGGATTTTCCGGAAGTGATGGATTATACCCGTTTCAGAAATGCCTGGAGTGAAAATTTTGTAAGAATTGCCAGCAATGATGTACGCAGGGTTAAAATATCTTATGCAGATCCGCATTTCTTCAACATATTTTCATTTAAACTTAAATATGGTAATGCAGCTACCGCATTGAATGATTTATACAGCCTGGTAATTACCAAAACAAAAGCAAATGAATTATTTGGAAGTGATAATGTTATTGGCAGAACAGTGCAGGTAAAAATGGAGGAAGAGTTTATTCCATTCACCATAACGGCAGTTACAGAAAATATCCCTTCCAACTCCTCTATCAATTTTGATGTGCTGGGAAATTTTGAATATTTAGAAAAAGTTTCAGAGAGAAAGTCGGCACTTAACTGGCACCGCTTTGGTTTTTTAACGTATGTGAAATTACAACAGGGGAGTGGTTTGCCAAACGATGCTGCTAAGCTGAGTAATTTTTTCGCCAAACATCATCCTGACCAGGTAACTGAATTAAAGAAAAGTGGTGTTAACTGGAAAAATGGTGTTTTTGTATACCGCTATGGATTATTGCCAATTGAAAAAGTACATACCAACACTTTTACACAAGGCGGACCTGTTCCCAACATCGATCCTAAAATTATCTGGATATTATTAAGCATTGCTGCTGGCGTATTGCTGATTGCCTGTATCAATTTTACCACATTAAGTATTGGAAGAAGTGCCGGGCGGGCAAAAGAAATTGGTGTACGTAAAGTAATGGGTAGTGAAAGAAGGCAACTGGTTGCACAGTTTATTGCAGAAGCTTTAGTGATGAGTTTACTTTCTTCAATTATTAGTGTGTTGCTGATGCAATTAATATTACCCTGGTTTAATCAACTATCGGGAAGAGACTTACATTTTTCTGTTGCCCAATTTCCTGAACTAATTTGGATGCTGGCAGGATTGGTTTTACTGGTAGGCATATTGGCAGGAGCCTACCCGGCTATGGTGCTTTCAGGTTTCAGGCCTATTGAAGTATTGAAAAGTAAAATAAGAGTGGGAGGAAGTAATTTTTTTACCAAATCATTGGTAACGGTTCAGTTTTCTTTATCCGTAATTCTTATCATTTGTACGATTATCATCATGCAGCAAAAACAATACATGACTGATAAGAATCCCGGCTATAACAAAGAAAATATACTGGTGGTAGATGCAGAAGAAACAAAATCAAAACAAATATTTCCTTTGTTTAAGCAGGCGTTGGAACAACGCAGCGATATTGAAGGTATTACCAGTGCAGAATTAAGTTTTAGCGGCAATATGGGATGGAGCCAAAGTGGGTTTGATTATAACGGTAAACACAAAAGTGTATTTGAATATTTTGTTGACAATAATTTTATAAACGTACTGGGTATGCAAATGGTTACGGGCCGTCAGTTTGATCCAACCATCGCATCAGATACAATTAAGTCTGTCGTCATTAACGAAACAATGATGAAAGAGTTTGGATGGACGATGCAAAATGTTATCGGGCAAAAGCTGACCGGTTATTATGATGACTCCTCTATGTTTGCTAAAACGCCTGAGGTGATAGGTGTGGTAAGAGATTTCAATTTTATGTCGATGAAAGAAAAAATTTCACCACAGATGTTTCATCAGTTTGCCAGTTATGCACCCTTTAAATTTTTTGTGAGGTTAAAACCTGGTAACCCATCATCTGCCATTGCAGGTATTCAAAAAACATGGAGCAGCCTGGTTCCTTCCTTGCCATTGAAATATAGTTTTATGGATGAAGACCTCACCCTGTTTTATAAGGATGAGCAAAAGATGAACAGCATCATTGCCTTTGCCGGTGGTATTTCGATCTTTCTTGCTTGTTTAGGGTTGTTTGGTTTAGCAGCATTAGCAGCAGTAAACAAAACAAAAGAAATTGGTATAAGAAAAATATTAGGTGCATCTGTTAGTGGTATTATTGGTTTGTTGTCAAAAGACTTTTTAAAATTAGTAGTTATTGCATTTGTTATTGCGGCACCGCTTGCGTGGTTCGTTATGCACCAATGGCTGCAGGATTATGCTTACCGTATTAATATTAGCTGGTGGGTGTTTGTAGCGGCGGGAGCTTCTGCATTGGCTATTGCATTATTCACCATTAGCATGCAGGCAATCAAAGCAGCTGTTACTAACCCGGTAAAATCATTACGAACAGAATAAATCTCATTAAAACCGACTTTTTAACGGTGTACGGAACTGGACAAAAACTGTCCGTTTTCGTACACCTTTTATTTCACCCCACCTGAAACCATTACCGGGTAAGGCTTTGCAGTCTGGCACGGGGATTGAAATTCACCAGTAAATTGCAATTAAATTTAAACGATGATTGAACTAAAGCACATTTCTAAATGGGTAATGATTGGCGGGAAGCCCAATTTTATTTTGAAAGATGTAAACGCCACGGTGAATGAAGGAGAATTTCTTTCCATTATGGGTCCATCCGGTTCCGGTAAATCCACTTTACTGAATGTAATTGGCATGCTGGATGAATTTAATGAAGGTGAATATCGTTTCTTTCATGAAGAAGTGCATAGGATGAAAGAAAAACAACGTTCCAATTTATACAAACAATATATCGGCTTTGTATTCCAGGCTTATCACTTAATTGATGAGTTAACTGTTTATGAAAATATTGAAACACCATTGATATACCAGGATGTAAAATCAAGCGAAAGAAAAGCAATGGTGGCTGATATATTAGACCGTTTCAATATTGTGGGCAAGAAAGATTTGTTCCCCACTCAACTCAGCGGTGGACAACAGCAATTAGTTGGTATAGCAAGAGCATTGATAGCAAGACCAAAATTAATTCTGGCGGATGAACCAACGGGTAACCTCAACAGCAAACAGGGTGAAGAGATTATGAATTTGTTCAAGCAGTTGAATGATGAAGGAGTTACCATTATACAAGTAACACACTCCGAAAAAAATGCAGGGTATGGCAAACGCATTATTCATTTGCTGGATGGAAGAATTGAAAGAGAAGAATGAGAATGTTCAATGTTCAATGCTCAATGCTCAATGTTCAATGCTCAATGCTCAATGCTCAATGCTCAAATGAAAACAATTCAACAAGATAGATGTTCCGTAGGAACATTTGGTGGGTAGAAGAAAATAATAAGAATTGTTTCGTTCCGTAGGAACGATTGGTGTGATGAATAGAATTACAGAACGTACAAGAGTGCGACGCAACAAAAGTTAAATAGTAGTAAAGCAGCTTAGAAAAAAACGAAAATAAAATGAAGAAGATTATTATCGGAAGTTTATGGATGGTGTTACATGTTACAGCAACGGCACAATCAAAAAAATTAACGCTGCAGCAATGCCTGGAAACAGCATTGAATAATAACCTCCAGGTAAACCAAAGTAACCTGCAAATGCAATCGGCGCAGGTTAACTGGCAGCAGGCGAGGGCAAACATGTTACCCAACATTGCAGGTAGTATTAACTATGGCGCTAACCAGGGACGCAGCATTGACCCATTTACCAATACATACATCAACCAGCAGTTGAATTTTTCCAATCTGAATGTAGATGGAAATATTCCTTTGTTCAACGGGTTTCAACTTCAAAACCAGGTTAAGCAAAACAATTTAGCATTCCAGGCAACTAAAATGGAATTTCAACAGGCAAAAGATAATCTTACATTGAATGTGATATTAAGTTATTTACTGGTGCTGAACAATGAAGATGTACTGGATTTAGCCAAAGCACAAATGGAAGTAACCAAAAAGCAAGTAGAGCGTTTAGATTTATTAAATAAAGAAGGTGCTATTGCTCCTTATACTTTTACTGATTTAAAAGGTCAGTATGCATCTGATGAAGTTTCAGTAACCAATGCACAGAATAGTGTACAATCTTCTAAACTCACCTTAGCACAACTGATGAATGTTCCTTACGATGAATCAGCGGAATTAGAACGCATCAATGTAAATGAAGCATTGGCATTATATGAAGGTTCACCAGATAAAATTTATGAAGAAGCAACTGCAAAGCTTGGTATTGTTAAGGCAGCAGACCTGCGCAAACAAAGTGCAGAGAAAGGAATCAAAGTAGCAAGAGGTGGATATTCACCCACCTTATCTTTATTCGGCGGATTAGGTACCAGCTATTCCAGCGCTGCATCGCTGAGCTCATTGGTGAGTGAAAGTTATGGCGCCTCTGATTCTTATGTAACCGTAAATGGTACCAACTATCAGCTGAATGTTAAACAACAAACTTTTAAGAACGAACCTTTTGGTTTAAGTAAACAATACAATAATAACCAGTACACCAATTTCGGTGTGGCATTAAGAGTTCCTATTGCCAATAATTTAAGAGCAAGAAACCAGGTTAAGCTGGCGCAGATAACTTATAAGAACACGCAGTTGATTTCAGACAATACAAAAATTCAATTGCGTCAGAATATTGAGCAGGCTCATTTTAATATGACGGCAGCCTACAACCGTTATCAGTCTTTCCAAAACCAGGTAACAGCACTGGAAGAATCATTTAAAGCAGCCGAAGTACGTTTTGAGAATGGAGTAATCAATTCAGTGGAATACCTGCAGGTAAAAAATAATTTAGACAGGGCAAGATTAAATCTCACCCAGTCGAAATATGAATATGTGTTACGCACCAAAGTGCTTGATTATTACCAGGGAAAACTAAGCTGGTGATAAAGACAAGCATTTGATCATTCGATATTCAACATTCAATATTCGCTATTCATAAAGAAGCCCCCTGGAGAAGGGGGCTTTTACTTTTTGCTATCATTTGGAGATAGCTTACAAGAAACCAACCAACATATTTAAATAAATCACTCTTAGTTTTAAAATCCCTGCAGCCTTAGCGGCAGGGATTGATAAATAAACGGGCACAGCAGGCCTGTTGTTAATGAACTGCAATGTTTTTTGCAGTAGTCTTTTTCACTTCAGCTTTTTTAGGGAGCATCAGTTTTAATTCACCGTTTTCATACACTGCATCAATCTTTTCAGCATTTACAATTTCGGGCAGGGTGAAAGAGCGGCTGAATGTTTTGTAGCTGTACTCTTTGCGGCTGAACTTTTCATCTTTCTCTTCTTTTTCCACTTTCGTTTCAGCGCTGATGGTGATGATGTCGCCATCAATGTCGATTTTGAAATCATCTTTTTTCAAACCTGGTGCAGCCATCGTTAGTTTATAATGCTTATCGTTTTCAATAACGTTTACGGAAGGAACCGTCATGGTTTTCATTAAATCAGAATCGAACCATTCGTTCCACGGTTTGAAAAAATCATTAAATACAGTAGGGAAAAGGCGTTCATTGTTGAATCTCATTAAATCCCTGGTTGCCATAACTACCTCCTTATTTAGAGATGTTTGATTGTTTTTATCAGTACAAATGTAACCGGCAGGCAAAAGGAAGGAAAGCGATATTGGTCAGTAGGGGGGATGAATTTGGTCAGGTATTTTGATGGTGAGTATTATTTGTTGACGGGCTGAAGTGCTTTGTGGCATCGCCGGTTGTGTCACTCACTTGTGCGTTTGGGTTTCATAGCAGCAAGAAAATTTTATTTTATTGATTAATTTGAAAAAATTGCTGCGCTTTATTTCTTGAATCGGAATAAAGTTGCTGATGTTTGCACTTAGTTGATTATACTTTGCGTAGCATTGCCTTTGCAAATATTGATTTATCAGGGGTCTCATGAATTTCAAGTGCTAAACTACTCTGCAATTTATATGGTTCAATACGCCGGTTTGCAAGGTCAATATAGTCTTGATTAATCTCATAGCCAACATACTTTCTACCTGCTTTTAATGCTGAAATCGCAGTCGTTCCGCTACCAATAAATGGGTCAAGTATAATGTCGTTTGTAAATGAATAGAGTTGAATAAGTCTGTTTGGTAATTCTTCTGGAAATGGTGCCGGGTGCCCAATTCTTCTTGCACTTTCAGCATTCATTGTCCAAATAGATTTTGTCCATTCCATAAATTGCTCTTTTGAAATGGTGTTTTCTTTGTTCCCTTTTTCTCTTTTATAATCACCTTTTGAAAAAACCAAAATGTATTCGTGAACGTCTCTCAAGATTGGATTAGCAGCACTTTGCCAGCTCCCCCAGGCAGTAGATGGGCTTGCACTTGCGGCTTTATTCCAAATGATTTCTCCCCTCATATTAAATCCTATATCAATCATCATTTGAGAAATGTAATCTGAAAGTGGGATATAGGGTTTGCGTCCTAAATTGGCAACATTAATACATGCTCTACCGCCGTTTATTAAAACCCTATGAGTTTCAGTAAAAGCATTTTTTAAGAGTTGCAGGTATTCGTTTAGAGAAAGATCATCATCATATTCTTTAGAAACATTGTAAGGTGGCGAAGTGATCATAAGGTGGACCGAACTATCGGGCAACTCCTTCATATTTTCTGCAGACCCAAGTAATAAAGTATTTTCTAAATGGTCAGGAAAATCATTTTCATTTTTATCAAGGTTTTTTTTATCTCCAAGTTCCTTATACAGTTTTGAGTTGTAAAATTTAGAGCTGTCATGATTGCTCCTTCCATTTGTTCCGAAAGCACTTGTTTTTGTGCCGTTTTTTCTTTTCATATTAGTTTCGGATTAGGGTTAAGAATTTTTCAGCTTTTGCGATATCAGTAGCTTCTTTGCCTGCAATCGTTATAACCTCTCCCAACTTTTGCCTGGAAAGCATTGAAGAAAAATAATTCATATCATTAGTTACAAGTTCTTTACAATAATCAAAAACTTGTGTTTCATTAATCGCAGTTTGAAAACCTGATTTTGGCGAACTTGAAGAAAATACTGACGCAGTTGGTGTTGGATTTAAAGAAAGAAAGCCCTGGATAACACCCGATGTTTTTAGAAAATCTACTTTCTTTAAGTAGCTGTCAGTAATTGGGCTATTTCCTAAAACGATGACTGGTATTTTTGTTGATGCAATGCCAGAAACTCTTATGTTAATTGATTTGCCTATTGCTTTTAGCATACTGTCGGATCGCATCAAAGATGGTTGCCCTTTATGTGATCTGTAGTCGCCAATTAATTGTACTCCAGTCGTCTCATCGTACTTGTAGTTTGAAACTACACTCATTTTAATTTCAAACAGCAATTTTATATTCTCTGCTTTTTGGACTGTGCCATCTGTTGAGCAAAAAGCTAAGTCTGCACTTGTTTGTCGTGTCAATCCAAGGTCGTCACAAACAACGCTATTAACTGCATGAAGTCCCAGTTGCCGTGCAATAGGTTCAAAGAATGACTTACACCATTTTTCAGTGAATTGCCCAATGAGTGAATTTCTGCTTTGGAGAGTTTGTCCCTCGGCATCTGTCCCTTTAGGGATATAGGCGAAATAGCCTGATTGCAGTTTATAGAAAATCTGTTCTGGCGAGGCAAAATTCTTTAATGCTTCCGTAAAAAACTGTATTTCTGTATCGTTATTCCAAAGCCCCATTCACATGGTTAATTAGTGTCCAAATGTACTGAGATTTTTGGGACTGTTATATTAATGCATCTTTTCCTTATTATCACAGAAACATGCAAATATTTTAATGATAGGTTTAAAAATTGCAGTATTGCAAATCAAACTTTTAATTTTATACAATATGATTTGCTTATTGACCATTTATTACTCACTACTTCCTTTCCCCCAACCAGCCAAAAGGAGAATAGCTTTTTTCCGGTTGCAGATTATACTGTTTAATACTTTCTTCATTTATAAAATGAATAGCTTCATCAATGCTATCAGTAACTAAAAACAATTTCATGTCATCTTCGGAGATGGTTTTTCTTTCTTTCATCCGTTCAATATGCTCCAGTAAGTCTTTGTGATAGTCTTTGCAAAATATTATGATAGGGAAGTCCAGTATCTTTTTTGTTTGAATGAGTGTCATTGCCTCAAACAATTCATCCAATGTTCCAAAACCACCCGGCATTACTACAAAAGCATAAGAATATTTTATGAGCAATGTTTTACGAACGAAGAAATGATGAATATTAACCCATTTGTCGAGGTAAGGATTGGGTTTTTGTTCGTGTTCTAATACGATATTACAGCCAACACTCCTGCCACCAACCTCTTTGGCGCCACGGTTAGCTGCTTCCATAATACCAGGACCGCCACCGGTCATAATGGTGAAACCCAATTTAGCAATTTCACCGCTCAGTTGTTGAGTGAGTTTATAATATTCGTGCTGTTCATCAAATCTTGCTGAACCGAATACAGTGACACAGGGACTCGAAAAATGCAGTGCACGAAAACCACGGATAAAATCTAATACGATCTTAATGGTAAACTTAAATTCCTGCCAGCGGCTTTGTGGCCCGGCTAAAAATTTTATTTCAGATTTGCCTTTGGTTGGCTTAGCAGACATATCAATAATTTGTAACGAAATTAATAAAGCAGAAAAAAAGAAAATGTTATTTCAGCAATTTCAGATCAGGCTGAGCATATTTGTAAACTTTAAAATAGATAGTGGTCTTGGTTTGATTCACACCTTCTATCTTAGAAATTTCATTGACAAACTGAACAAGGTGATCATTATCACGGCACATTACATCCACTTCCAGATCATAGTCACCTGAAGTCATTGCCAAAAAACTTACCTCGGGCATCTTTGAAATTTTCTGTGCAACTTTTTCTTTTAATGTAGCGGGGCGAACATACACAGCAATATGAGCATAGGAACGAAACCCAACTTTCTCGGGGTCCACTCTTCCAATCACATTAATGGTTCCGTCTTCAATGAGTTTGTTAAAACGGGTACGGATCGTTCCAATAGAAACTTTTAGTTTATCGGCAATTACAGTAAAGGACATCCTGCCATCTTCCTGCAGACAGGTTAAGATTGCAAAATCGAGTTCATCCAGTCCTGTATGATTATTATGATTCATGAGGGCTGCACAAATATGCAGTAAATAAATGTAAAATCTGCCTGTTTTATTTAAAAAAATGCATTATTTTTATTTTTGGTCATTTTAACTGCAAAATTTGTAAACATCAAAAAAATGAAATATTCGCCGGTTAAAAACTATATCAATGGACAATTTGTAGAGGCAACTACCGACAAAAAACTGCAGGTGATCTCTCCTGTGGATGGTGATCTCTTGTCCACCGTACCACTATCATCAGCTAAAGATTTAGATGCGGCTGTTAAAGCAGCAAAAGCAGCATTTCCTAAATGGAGCCGCATGCCTATTAAAGAAAGAGTGCAGGTTTTCTTTCGCTATAAATATTTATTAGAAAAGAATTTGAAAGAACTGGCTGAATTGTGCAGCGAAGAAAACGGTAAAACATACGGCGAGTCTGTTGCTGAAATTGAAAAATGTATTGAGTTAACTGAGTTTGCTGCGTCATTACCTCAATTAGTTACCGGTGAAGTATTAGAAGTTAGCCGTGGTGTTGAATGCAGAACAGAACACGTTCCTTTAGGAGTAGTAGCGTCTATTGTTCCGTTCAATTTTCCTGCAATGGTTCCTAACTGGACTATACCGAATGCAATTGCTTTAGGAAACTGTATGATCATCAAACCATCAGAAAAAGTTCCTTTATGCTGCGGACGTTTGGCAGAATTATTAAAAGAAGCTGGCTTACCTGATGGAGTATTTAATATTGTACATGGTGATAGTGAAATTGTAAATGCCATTTGTGACCATCCGCAAATTGAAGCCGTATCATTTGTTGGTTCTACTAAGGTTGCCAAAATTGTTTATCAAAGAGCTACTTCTAATTATAAAAGAGCATTGGCATTAGGTGGAGCAAAAAATCATTTAATGGTATTACCTGATGCAAAAGAAGATATGACTGCACAAAATGTAGCAGCAAGTATGAGTGGTTGTGCCGGTCAGCGTTGTATGGCTGCAAGTGCTATGGTGGGAGTAGGTAATGTAGATCACATCATTGCTAAAATTTGTGATGAAGCAAGAAAAATTGTTCCAGGTAAAAACCTTGGAGCTGTTATCAGCAAAGAAAGTAAAGAACGTATTGAACGATACATTAGTGAAGCAGAAAAAGATGGTGCTAAAATATTAGTTGATGGCCGTGGTGTTAAAGTAGAAGGAAAAGAAAATGGCACCTATGTTGGCCCAACTGTAATCGACTACGTAAAACCCGAAATGAGTGTGGCTAAGGAAGAAATCTTTGGCCCTGTCATTTCAATTATGCGAACCAATACGGTGGATGAAGCATTAGCGATTGAAAATGCCAACCCTTACGGTAATGCCGCTTCGGTATTTACACAAAATGGTGGCTTAGCAAGATATATTATAGACCATGCCAACGCCGGAATGATTGGTGTAAATGTAGGCGTACCCGTACCCCGTGAACCTTTTTCATTCGGCGGATGGAATGAAAGTAAATTTGGTGTAGGTGATATTACGGGTAAGAGTTCCATTGAATTCTGGACAAAGTTGAAAAAATCAACCACTAAGTGGAATCCGGAGGCGGGGGTTAACTGGATGTCATAATTTTCAAGGTCGCAATTTGCGACCTTAATCCTTCGGTACTAAGCTGCATAGTAAAACCTTAAATATGCAAATCATTAAATCTATTCAAAACAGAATTTATGAAATCCGTGGTGAACGTGTTATTCTGGATTTTGATCTGGCAGCTCTTTATGAGGTAGGAACAAAGGTTTTAAATCAGGCGGTAAAGAGAAACATCAAACGATTTCCGAAAGATTTTATGTTCAGACTTACGCCTGATGAATGGGAAACTATGCGATCACAAATTGTGACCACATCCGAAAATGAAAAATCTATGTGGTCACAAACTGTGACCACCTTCCAGGCAAGCAGACGAAAGGACAATACACCTTATGCCTTTACCGAACAGGGTGTAGCCATGCTAAGCGGAATACTAAACTCTGATAAAGCAATTGCGATGAACATCGCCATAATGAGGGCCTTTGTAGAAGTAAGAAGAGTATTAATTCAGGAAAATGATTTGCGGGAGCAGCTAAAACAAATAAAAGAAAGAATGGGCGAACACGATGTGCAGTTAAACCAGATTTACGATGCCATGGAAAACTTACTGGATGAAAAGGCTGCACAGAAAAAATGGGATGAAAGAGAACGAATCGGTTTTAAAATAAAAAAGTAATTAAAAATATGTCAACAAAAATAATCTCCGAAGCGCAGGAAATAATCCTGGACAGCCAGGATTATACGTTATTTAGCTGGAGCAAACAGAAAGGCACCAATCCTATTGCAGTAAAATATGCAGAAGGAGTTTATTTATATGATTACGATGGAAACAGAATCATTGATTTTTCATCTGGCCTGATGAATGTAAATATTGGTCATGGTAACCAGAGAGTCACACAAGCAGTAGTAAAGCAAATGCAGGAAGTGGCTTATGTAACGCCAAGCTGTGTTACCAAAGCCCGTGCTGATTTAGGCAAACGTTTATCTGAGATATGTCCTGGTGATTTAAATAAATCATTCTTTACTTTATGTGGCGCTACTTCCATTGAGAATGGAATTAAGTTAGCAAGATTATATACAGGCCGGCATAAAATTCTTACCCGTTATCAATCCTATCACGGAGCAACGATGGGTGTAATATCTGCAGGAGGTGACCCACGCAAATTACCGGTGGATGCACAGCAAGCCCCCAACTTTGTTCATTTTGATTTGCCCTATTTATATCGCTGGGAATATGGTGAAGAAAATTTACTGAAAGAAGCAGTGGCTTCATTAGAAAGAGTGATTGCTTATGAAGGTCCCAATAATATTGCGGCTATTCTATTGGAAGGTGAATCCGGTACTTCTGGTTGCTTGCAATATCCAAAAGGATATTTAAAAGCAGTAAGAGAAATTACACAGAAACATGGCATCTTAATAATCGTTGATGAAGTAATGAGTGGACTGGGCCGCACCGGTAAATGGTTTGGTTTCCAGAATCATGATGTTATTCCTGATATGATCGCAATGGCAAAAGGATTAACCTGTGGTTATTTACCATTTGGCTGTTTGCAGGTGAGTGATAAAATTGCTGCTAAATATGATGATGCAGTATTGCCATTAGGATTAACGTACTCAGCCCATCCTGTTGCCTGTGCTGCTGCATTAGAAACATTGAAGATATATGAAGATGAAGGATTGATTGAAAACTGCCTGGCAATGGAACAATACATGAACCAGCAGGTAAATAAATTAAAAGAAAAACATCCTTCTATTGGTGACTGGAGAAATACAGGCTTGTTAGGTTGTATTGAGTTAGTAAAGAATCGAAACACTAAAGAACCAATGGCTCCATTCAATGCCAAGCCGGATGAAATGGTAGTAATGAATAAAGTAGCCGCTAAGATTAAAGAACTTGGCATGTACACTTTTGTAAGATGGAATTACATTTTTGTAGCGCCGCCATTATGTATAACCAAAGAACAAATTGACGAAGGATTAGCCATCATCAGCGAAGCGATAAAGATTGCGGATGAAAATATTTGCTAAGAGGATAAAGGAGTGAAAGAGGATAAAAGATATGTCTCCTTTTTCCTCCTTTTCTCTTTTAGCTCTTAGCCCTAAAAATAAATATGCATCCAGAAGAACTGCTTACAGAGGAATTACAGTCTTCATCTTTATATAGTGAAGATTTGGCTCCTGTTCCCAAAACCAAACGTAAATGGGGAACATGGAACTATGCTGCGCTGTGGATTAGTATGAGTTTGTGTATTCCAACTTATATGTTAGCAAGCTCATTAATTGGCGGCGGCATGAACTGGTGGCAGGCAATACTCACTATCTTTCTTGGTAATACCATTGTGCTCATACCAATGATATTGAATGGTCATGCTGGTGCCAAATATGGTATTCCGTTTCCTGTTTTTGCAAGAGCAAGTTTTGGTACAACAGGTGCTAACATTCCGGCAATACTAAGGGCTATCGTTGCCTGTGGCTGGTTTGGTATTCAAACATGGATTGGTGGTGCATCTATCTATAACATTTTAAGAGCATGGAATCCATCATTACCGGAAATAGATAATCATTCTTTATTCCCGCAGGCGATACCCATGATATGTTTTTTACTCTTCTGGTTGCTCAATATGTTTGTAGTTTATCTCGGAGTAGAAAGCATAAGGAAATTATTAGTGTTTAAAGCTTTCTTTTTACCAGCCGCGGCGTTAGCATTGTTATTCTGGGCTATCAGTGCCGCTAATGGATTAGGTCCAATCTTAGATCAGCCAACTAAATTAACCGGTGCATCTTTCTGGAATTATTTTTTCCCGGCATTAACTGGCATGGTTGGTTTTTGGGCAACACTCTCCTTAAACATTCCTGACTTTACAAGATATGCCATCAGTCAAAAAGCTCAAATAAGAGGACAGGCAATTGGTCTTCCACCATCCATGACATTGTTTGCATTCATTGGTGTGGTGGTTACATCCGCAACAGCCATCGTATATGGCTCCACTATTTGGGATCCGGTAGCGCTGGCTGGTAAGTTTGAAAATAAAATGATGGTTACGTTTGCCATGATTGCGGTGGCCATCTCTACATTAGCAACAAATATTGCCGCCAATATTGTAAGTCCGGCAAATGATTTTGCACACTTAGCTCCAAAGAAAATCAGTTTCAGAATTGGTGGCTATATTACCGGTGTCATTGGCGTATTAATCTTTCCGTGGAAATTAATTGCAGACCCTAATGGTTATATTTTTACCTGGTTGATTGCTTACTCCAGTTTGTTAGGCCCGGTTGGTGGCATTATGATTGCAGATTATTATTTTATAAGAAAGCAAACACTGATGCTGAATGATCTTTATTCCAAACATGGAAACTATAGTTTCTCCAATGGAATAAATAGTAAAGCTATCATTGCATTGCTGCTTGGTATAATACCCAATGTGCCCGGCTTTTTAGTTACGGTTAAGTTGATAGGAGCAGATGCAGTTCCTGAATGGATCAGTCATTTATATAACTATGCATGGTTTGTAGGATTTTTTATGAGCGGTATTGTTTATTGGATTTTGATGAAAAAGAATAAAGAGTGATGAAAGCACAGTTGATACAAGAGCGAATTTATGAAGTGCGTGGGGAAAAAGTTATGCTTGACTTTGACCTGGCAAAATTATATGAAGTGGAAACAAGGGTGTTTAATCAGGCTATTAAAAGAAACACAGCAAGTTTTCCTAAAGACTTTATGTTCAGGCTCACTGTTAAGGAGTGGAAGGAAATTTTGGCTTCGCAGGTTGTACTAATTGAAAATAATGGAACATCGAACTCATCACAATTTGTGATGAGTTCGATAAAACATCGTGGAGCTAAATATACACCTTATGCTTTTACAGAGCATGGTGTAACCATGCTCGCCAGTGTATTGAAAAGCCCGAAGGCCAGGAAAATGAATATAACGATTGTAAGAGCTTTTATTGCTCTTAAAAAGTTTGCAGGTAAAAATGTAGCTGTATTAAACCTGATAAAAGAATTAAAAGAACGGATAGATGAACACGATGCGCAATTGAAAAGTATTTATGATGCCCTTGAGAATATGCTGGATAAAAAGGAAGATGAAAGACAAAAGAAAATTAATTGGGAGAAAAGAGAAAGAATCGGCTTTAAAAATAGTTCATCAAAAAAATCAAATTAACTTGAGGTTTCAATTTGAAACCTCAGCTTCAAAAAATGAATTGTATGTCTGTATTGATTAAAAACGGAAGAATTATTACAGCGGATGCCGATTATGTGGCCGATATTTTTATTGAAGGAGAACAAATAAAAACCATTGGTAAAAATCTTTCGGTGAGTGCTGATAAAATTATTGATGCATCCGGTAAGCTGGTGATGCCCGGTGGTATTGACCCGCATGTGCACCTGGATATGCCTTTCATGGGAACTTTTTCTTCTGATAGTTATGAAACAGGTACCAGAGCCGCATTATACGGTGGCACTACCATGGTGATTGATTTTATACTGCAAACACAGGGTAAATCTTTACAAAGCGCCTTAAACGACTGGAAAAGCAGGAGCGATAATAATTGTGTGGGGGATTACAGCTTTCACATGGCCGTTACAGATTTTAATGAAGAAACTAAAAAAGAGATAAAAACGTTTATCGAAGAATACGGCATTACTTCTTTTAAAACTTTCATGGCATATAAAGGTGCATTGATGATTGATGATCGCCAGATGATTGGGTTGATGGAAGAAGTAAAAAAACATGGTGGTCTGATCAATGTACATGCTACCAATGGTGATATGATTGATTACCTAATCGCCAAACACAGGACAGAAGGAAAACTATCTCCTTTATATCATTATTTATCTCAGCCAGAAATAACTGAAGCAGAAGCAAGTGAACGTTTTGTAGATATGGCTTCTTATACTGGTTGTCCTGGTTATATTGTGCATTTAACTTGCGAAGGTGCATTGAATGCAGTACGTAATGCAACCAGGAGAAATCAAAAGATGTTTGTAGAGACCTGCATACAATATTTAATAATTGATGCATCATTATATGAAAGAGAAGATGGTGCTAAGTGGGTGATGAGTCCGCCATTGAGAGAAAAGAAAGACCAGGCAACATTATGGGCTGGTATTAATCAGGGAATGGTACAGGTGGTGGCAACAGATCATTGTCCGTTTATGTGGGAGCAGAAGCTGATGGGTAAAGATGATTTCAGCAAGATACCTAATGGTCATCCTGCTATTGAGAACAGGATGGAATTATTATTCAGTGAAGGTGTGGTGAAAAATAAGATCACCTTAAATAAATATGTGGAAGTAGCCAGTACCAATGCAGCAAAGATTTTTGGCATGTTTCCACGCAAAGGAACGATTGCAGTAGGCAGTGATGCAGATATCATCATCATGGACCCGAATGAAAAACATACCATCTCTGCCAAAACACATCACATGAATGTTGATTACAGCGGATACGAAGGGTGGGAACTGACAGGCAAAATAAAAACTGTATTGTTAAGAGGTGAAGTGGCGATTGATAACAACCAATGTTTGGTGAAGAAAGGATATGGACAGTTTATTAAACGCAATAAGGTGAAACAATTTATTTAAATTTCACGCAACGACGCTAAGGAGCAAAGCAAAAACTTTGCGTCTTATTTACTTTGCCCCTTTGCGTGACACGATTTGCTGAATAGAGTTACAGAACGTATAAGTGAGTGACACAACAGAAGCAAAATAGTAATACAGAAGCCGGCTAAATAATCATCTCAATGGGTAAATCAAGAATGGAAGCGTTTAGCGACGGTGTTATTGCCATTATCATCACCATCATGGTACTGGAGATGAAAGCACCCGAAGGAACCAGTTGGGAAATAATAAAACCATTGGTGCCAAAGTTCTTAAGTTATGGATTGAGTTTTTTAGGGGTAGCTATTTACTGGGTGAATCATCATCATCTGGTTCATACCGTTTCAAGAGTTACACCTGGTATATTATGGGCCAATATCAACCTGTTGTTTTGGTTATCATTAGTTCCTGTGGCAACAGCCTGGATGGGAGAGAATCATTTTGAAAAAACTACTGTAACGGCTTATGCTATTTTATGTTTATTGTGTGCGGTGGCGTATAACATTTTACAATCGGCCATTGTAAAGGGAAACAAAAAGAATCAGATAGTTCATGATGTGGTAAAACCGATGGGCTATAAAGAAATTGGCTCCATATTGTTATATACGTTTTCAATACCGGTGGCACATTTTATTAACCCCGTTATTTCGGGATTTATGTTTCTTGCCGTATCATTAATTTGGCTGATACCCGATAAGAAGATTGAAAAAGCACTAAACGAATAATGAAGGAAGTCAAGTCTTTAAGACTTGACTTCCTTAAACTTAATACCAATGCCAGTAAACAAAAAATATATCAGTGACTTTTTACCAAACCGGTATATACATATTATTGGCAAAGCTGCAGGTAATACACAATTGTTTATGAACGATGACAATAGAACATATTTCCTGAAAAAATATGCAGCATACAGCAATGGATATTTTGACACGTATGCTTATACCCTGCTTGACAATCATGTACATTTCCTGGTAAAATGCACCGACGATGTTTTACTACGAGAACACCTAAAAACTTTTCAACCCGATATGCTGAAAACACACCAAAAGAAATACCTGTATGAAGAAATTAATTTTAGCGAAGCCTGCGAATTCCAGTTTAAGGATTTTTTTATTGCTTATGCAATGGCTTATAATAAAATGTTTAACAGAAGGGGTGCATTATTCATTAACCCGTTCAGGCGCATACTTGTAGAAGATGAATCACATTTTACCATGCTTATTATTTATATTCATGCAAATGTTTTGAAACATGGGGTACGTAAGGATTTTATGAACTACAACTGGTCATCATTCAAGGCATTTTTATCAGGTAAATCAACCTTATTGAAAAGAGAAGAAGTGCTGGACTGGTTTGGCGGTACAGAGCAATTTATGAAAGTACATCAGGAACTATCAAAGTATTATTACGAACATATTTACGCAATGGAATAAATAAAAACTCTAACAAAGGAAGTCAAGTTTTTAAAACTTGACTTCCTTAATTCAAAAACTAAACACATGCCAAGAATTATCAAATCCGGTTTAATACAAATGAGTCTGCCAAAAACTGAAGGCGAAGGAACCATTGAGGAAATTGTAGAGGCGATGTATCAGAAACATATTCCCTTAATTGAAGAAGCAGGAAAAAAAGGAGTACAGATACTTTGTTTGCAGGAAATTTTTAATACACCTTATTTCTGTCCGGGGCAGGATAGAAAATGGTATGCCTCTGCGGAAACAGTTCCCGGCCCTACAACAGACCGGTTGGCTGAATACGCCAAGAAATATCAGATGGTAATTATTGTTCCGGTATATGAAAAAGAACAGGCTGGTGTATTGTATAACACTGCCGCTGTAATTGATGCTGACGGAACATACTTAGGAAAATATCGCAAGAATCATATTCCCCATACCAGTGGTTTCTGGGAAAAGTTTTTCTTTAAGCCCGGTAACCTAGGCTATCCTGTATTTCAAACTAAGTATGCTAAAGTTGGTGTATATATCTGTTACGACCGTCACTTCCCGGATGGGGCAAGGTGTTTGGGATTGAATGGTGCGGAGATTGTGTATAACCCTTCTGCAACGGTAGCAGGACTGAGCCAGTATTTATGGAAGCTGGAACAACCGGCACATGCAGCAGCCAATGGATATTTCATGGGCTGTATCAACAGGGTAGGAGAAGAAAAACCATGGAACCTTGGTAAATTCTACGGCAGCTCTTATTTCGTTGATCCACGTGGACAAATATTTGCACAGGCCAGCGAAGACAAAGATGAATTGCTGATTGCTGAATTTGACCTGGACATGATTGAAGAAGTAAGAAGCGTATGGCAATTCTTCCGTGACAGAAGACCAGAAACTTACGGACGACTGACTGAACTTTAATGTGCTAATTAGCTAATTTATAATGTGATAATGATGGCATTGACATTAGCACATCAGCATATTATCACATCATCACATTTCATTTTTTATGGCTATACAAAATAACAGGTTAACTAACGGGCAGTACGAACAAAACTTCAGCGATATACACCCGCCGTTTGAAACGCAGAATGCAGCGCTGGTGGAAGCCAACCGTTGCCTGTTTTGTTACGATGCCCCGTGTACAAAGAGTTGCCCTACCAGTATTGATGTGCCCAAGTTCATTAAACAAATAACCAGCGGTAATATAAAAGGAAGTGCTCATACTATTTTTTCTTCCAATATTATGGGAGCTGGTTGCAGCAAGGTTTGCCCGGTGGAAAAATTATGCGAAGGAAGTTGTGTATTTAATTTAATGGATGAGCCACCGATTCCTATTGCAAAACTGCAACGCTACTCTACAGAAAAAGCAATGGGGAATAACTGGCAGTTGTTTGAACGTAAACCATCCAATGGAAAGAAAGTAGCTATTGTGGGTGCTGGACCTGCTGGATTAAGTTGTGCTCATGTGTTGTCAAGAGAAGGAGTAGATGTTACTATTTACGAAAAAGAAAGTAAAGGTGGTGGTTTGATGACTTATGGTATTGCTGCCTATAAAGTAACACCACAGTTCTGCGAAGATGAAGTGAATTACATTACTTCTATTGGCGGAATTGAAATCAAATACAACCAGGAATTAGGAAAAGATATTTCATTAAGTGAACTGAAGAAACAATACGATGCTGTTTTCTTAGGTATCGGTGTTGGTATTGCCCGTCAGCTGGAAATACCCGGTGAAAAATTAGAAGGCGTAGTGGATGCTATTCAATTCATTTATGATATACGAGCAAAAGGTTATCCCTCTGTACCAGTGGGAGATAAGGTAGCCGTGATAGGCATGGGTATGACGGCGATTGATGCTGCCACACAAGCCAAACGTCTCGGTGCAAAAGAAGTAACCATGGTTTATCGTCGCACCAAAGACGAGATGCCCTGTACTCAACATGAGCTGGATATCGCAATGCTCGATGGATGTGAGATCATCTGGTTAGCTGCTCCGCAAAAAGTTAAAGGCTCCGCCGGAAAAGTAAAACAATTAGTATGCAATAAAATGAAATTAGGTGAACCCGATGCCAGCGGCCGCCGCTCACCTGTTGATACCGGTGAAACTTTTACACTGGAAGTGGATATGGTGATAAAAGCCGCAGGTCAGGTTCCGTTTGAAAAGCTGGTGAAAAAATCAAGATTAGATAATAAGAATGGAAAATTAATAATTTATAATAACTGTGCAACAAACATTAAAGGCGTATTCGCCGGTGGTGATGCAGTGAATGGAGGTAAAGAAGTAGTGGATGCGGTACAAGCTGGCAAGGATGGAGCCGCTGCGATTATGAAATTTTTATTCCACGCAAAGGGGCAAAGTAAATAAGACGCTAAGGGAAATTGCGCCTCTGCTCCTTACCGCCTTTGCGTGAAAGATTAAACAGATGTACACGGAAAACGAAATATCTAAACTTGTCGTTGACTTATGTTTTAAAATTCATAAGCAATATGGGCCAGGTTTATTTGAATCTGTTTACGAGGAGATATTTTGTTATGAGTGGAGCAAGAACGGGATACCATTTACCAGGCAGCAAGCTATCCCATTGATACATGAAGAAATAAAATTGGATGCTGGCTTCAGAGCTGATGTGATTATTGATAACAAGGTGATATTGGAATTAAAATCAATTGAGTTACTGGCGCCAGTCCATTACAAACAGTTACTGACGTATTTAAAACTTACTGAAATGAAACTGGGGCTGTTGATAAATTTTAATGTTGAACTAATTAAAGATGGCATTCATCGTATTGTAAATAACTTGTAATGATTTCTCGCAAAGACGCTAAGTAATTAAGGCGCAAGGAAAAAAATTGCGCCTCTGCTCCTTTGCCTCTTTGCGTGAAAAAAATCGTATTGTAAACAAATTATAAAAATTGCGCCTTGGCTCCTTAGCGCCTTTGCGTGGAACAAAATTATGACAAACATTGAATCAACCTTCCTCGGCATCAAATCTCCTAATCCATTCTGGTTAGCGAGTGCGCCGCCTACTGATAAAAAATACAATGTGCTCCGTGCTTTTGAAGCCGGCTGGGGTGGAGTGGTTTGGAAAACACTCGGCTCACAGGTGAAGAATGTTTCTTCAAGATATTCTGCGGTGGATTATGGCGGACAAAGAGTGATGGGTTTTAACAACATTGAGCTTATCAGCGACCGTCCGTTGGATATTAACCTGAAAGAAATTGCAGAGTGTGTGAAGTTGTTCCCCGACAGGGCAATGATCGTTTCCTTAATGGCCGATAATGATAAAAAGAGCTGGCATGAATTAATTAAAAAATGTGAAGACACCGGTGCACATGGTTTTGAATTAAACTTTGGTTGTCCGCATGGCATGACCGAACGTGGTATGGGTGCTGCCGTAGGACAAGACCCGGAGATTGCCTGCATGGTGGTGGAATGGGTGATGGAAGCAGCTACTATCCCCGTGATAACAAAGCTCACGCCGAATGTGCATTCTGTGGTGCCAACAGGCCGTTCCGTTGTAAAAGCTGGTACTCATGGATTGAGCCTGATCAATACCATTCAATCGGTAACCGGTGTTGATCTGGATACGCTTGTTCCTAATCCTTATGTGGCGGGTAAGAGTGTGTTTGGTGGTTATTGCGGCCCGGCAGTAAAACCGATCGCTTTAAAGATGCTCACTACCATTGCGCAGGATGAACTAACTAATAAAGTTCCCATCAGTGGTATTGGTGGTATCAGTACCTGGCGGGATGCGGTGGAGTTTATGTTGTTAGGCGCCAGCAATGTGCAGGTATGTACAGCCGCGATGAAACATGGCTTCCGTATTGTGGAAGATATGATTGAAGGGTTGAATAACTGGATGGATGAAAAAGGATTTAAAACGCTGGAAGATTTCATTGGTAAATCGGTACCCACCGTTACGCATTGGGAAGATTTGGATATCAACTATCATCATATTGCCAAGATAAACCAGGATAAATGTATTCACTGCGGTTTGTGTTATATCGCCTGTGAAGATACTTCTCATCAATCTATCAAATTAGAATATGGCAAACCCTACAACACTTATACTGTGATTGATGAAGAGTGTGTGGGTTGTAATTTATGCAAACTCGTTTGCCCGGTTGATAATTGTATTACCATGGAAGAACACCGTGTGGCTCCTGAATATGTGAACTGGATTGAATGGCAGAAGAGAGGATTGCCATTGAATGATCATTGAGATAATTATGTAGCCAGCGACATTGCTATTATTGGGCGACAATTGCGACGCTCCGTTCAGGGTTCTGTAATTTTACTTAGCTTGATGAATAAACTAAACTGTTTTCCGTAACTGAAGTTAGCTTAATCAATGAAATTAAATATTATACATCTAAGACATCGAATTGATAGACTTGAGATTTTGACGAAAGAATTACAAGAACAACAAATAAGTGATTATCAAATGTGGGATGGTATAATTGATGCAGAATTGCCATCTCGTGGAATATCTAAAGCCCATAAGCAGATAATAATGTTTGCAAAAAATGAAAAACTCCCTGAAGTCCTTCCATCTCCGCAGGGTTTCTTTGCAGTTATGTGCGTTGGCGAAGAACCCTGCGGCGTTTGAAATACTATAGTTGAAAATTTGTACTGTTGTTCCCTGATGCCTCAGGGTACCTGCCCAACTCACAATGCACCGGAGGACACCCTGCGGAGATAGAAACTCCCTGAAGTCCTTATTGCAGAAGATGATATTCATTTTACATCTAAAAATTCTTTTGAATATTTTCTAAGTAACAAACCAAATGACTTTGATATCTATCTGGGCGGGATAATTTGGGTAAAAAAAACGGAAGATAATAGCGTTGATGATTTTTCTGGAAATACTTTATATATAGTAAATGAGAAATTCTATGATGTCATTTTATCTGTTCCTGAGGACAAAGATTTTGATAGAGCAGTAGCACATAAAGGGAAATTTTTCGTGTGTAATCCTATGGTTGTGGTGCAGCATAATGGATTCAGTGACAATCAAAAGAAATATATAGATTTCGGTCCCTATGTGAGGAGGTCAGTTTTATATACACCCTAAGAATTGAAACCTATAAATTCTTCTATGTTTTCCATAATAAAATAAACACTTGGAGGTGAATATGAACTTGAATGTGAACTAATCCATTCTTCTATGTATGGATTTTTATACAAAGATTTAAATTCATTTAATAAGTAATCTCTTAATTCAGGTTTTGCACTTTTCATTTCTTCCCAAATTGCTCTTCTGTTTTCCAAAACAAATACTATGTCTTCAAAATCCTGACTAAAGCGTCCATCTAGCTCACCATCTCCTCGTTTACCTCTCCCTTTGAATGCTTCAATTTTTGATGCAATAAAATACGGGCCAGTAAAAATTTTTACTGTGCATTGCTCGTCTATTGTATAATCAATCGCATTTGAATACCCATCAATATACCAGCGATTGGAGAAGCCTAACACTTCTTCAATTGTAGGCATTACATCTACGACAATTCCTTGTATTTTAAATCGTCCTACAAATTTTGCTGAAGAATCGCTTTCAAATCCTTTTTTTCTTAATTGTTCTTCCAATTCGATATAATCTTTTCGCTTATATAATTCTATTAGTATGTCAACGTCGCTAGTTTCTCGAATTTCAGCAGCCATTCTATCAGCATATAATGAAACCGTCGCACCACCGACAAAGACTACCTTGTCTTTTAATTCATCTAAAGCATTATAGACAGCTTTGACTCGGGTAATATTTATATGATGGTTCATAGAATTAATCTTTTAAGTTCTTGAACAGCTATTTTCATTTCTCTGACACGGCCTACCCTAATTACATCAATAAGTGCTAACATTAAATATAATGTATCGTCATTTTTAACTGCTTTAACTTGTTCTTTATATAATGGTTCAATACTCAAGCCCCTAAAATCACCACGAGGATCAGACCATACATAATTTAACTCACTGGAAAAATGTTGCTGCATGAAAGGATGAGAATGTGCAGTATAAACTCCATTGGTCATACTTCCAGGCAAAGCAGGAAAAACATAGTGTAATCCATGTTCAATAAATTCTAGTAATGAATTACGAAATACTTTTTTCTTTCTTTCACTTTCAATTAACCCACCTAAAGAACTTCTATTTAGCGAATCTGAGATTTCAGACTGACTAATAAAAAGTTCGTTGGCAATATCTTTATTTTGCCAAGCCTGCTCTCCTTTTGATATTATTTTAAGAAGCACTACAATATCTTGAGGCCTCATTCCACTATGTTTTCTCATAATCCAAAGATAATACGTAATTCGCAATTTGCGAATTACGTATTGATTTGAAAACCAAACCTTAAGGATTTTAATATTATAGAAGCCGACCAGATTGAGGGGAAAACGGAAATTTATCCGCAGCCACGAAATAAAAAAGTAACTCGAGGGTTTAATTATAATGGACGAATATTTGCCCACCCTTTTTTCCTAGCTATCCTTTTGTCATTTTGTGTATTCTTTTTTGATTGTTTATGTATTGTAGTAAGAAAATAAACCTCTGATACAGGTTCAAAATAAAATACAAATTTTAAATCTTTATCAGCGTCTAAGCTGTGAAAGCACATATATTTAGTTGCACTTTCGTAATATGAATCTTGAGCAATAAAAAATGAATCAATAGTGATTTCAACAATTTTTAATGGGTGCAATATATCATTGGTTTCGTTTCCCGTTGAAAGCGGCTTGCCTTGTAAACTAAAATACTTTAAGGCATGAAGTATCCCACCAGTAAATTCATATTTTCTTTTATGATGTTTTTGTTTATCTAATTTTCTGAATAGATCCAATCTTATTATATTATCATTTTGGCTACTTATTCTATCTTCATGTATAACTGCAAGCATTCGTTCTGCAAAATTCTTACTACTTCTTTGTCTCTAATAAAAACAGGTCTTGTCTTATTTACAGCATGAATAACACTCATTGCATTTCCATTACTAAAATTTAACGGGAACATTCTAATAGCTTTAGGTAAATTATCTTCAAAAAAGCCTCTAAATATATTTGTTCCAAAATAAAAGAATTTTCTTCCATTCTTGTTGTACTCAAGGTAACTATCTGCTGGAAATGCAACTGCGGCATGAGGTTTGTTTTCATGATCCATTAATGCAAGCATCTTTGCTTCTGCAAATTTTCTCGACGCTTGGTATTCGTCCCATTCCATTGCTTGTAAGTTTTAATCTAATGTAACAAAAAATAACAATTAACCAGCTTGCCGCAGTTAGGCAGATTAGTAGATTCGTGGTATGAAAGAAGACTTACAAGAAATCAGTGATTTGCAGAAAGAAGCATGGAATAACGTTTCCAATGCGTGGAAGAAATGGAATGACTTCACCATGAATTTCTTAAAGCCAACAGGTGAAGCAATCATAAAGGCGCTGAGTATTCAGCCTAACGATGTTGTACTGGATTTGGCTTCCGGCACCGGTGAGCCTGCGTTCACCATTGCAGCCATTGCAAAAAATGGGCGGGTATATGCAACCGACCTGTCTGAAGAAATGCTAAACGTTGCCCGTGACTATGCTCACGAACTTAATATCACTAACATTGAATTTAAAACCGCCGATGGTTCTGATCTTCCTTTCCAAAACGATTTTTTTGATAAGATAAGCTGCCGGATGGGTTTTATGTTTTTCCCTGATATGCAATTGGCAGCAAATGAAATGTTTCGTGTTTGTAAAATTGGTGGTAAAGCAGCTATCAGCGTTTGGGCTGCACCGGAAAAAAATGATTGGTCAACTACGGTGACAAAAGCCTTATCAAAACATATTGAAATACCAAAACAACCAACCGATGCGCCGGGAATGTTTCGGTGTGTAAAGTCCGGTTTGGTAAATGAATTATTTGAAAAGGTTGGTTTTAAAAATGTAAAAGAAGAAACAATTTCAGGCAAAGTAGATTTTGAAACGCCGGAAAATTACTGGTTAAACAGAACTGAAATGTCGGAGACAACGATAAGCCTGTTAAAAAAAGCGGATGATGTAACGATCAATAAAATAAAACAAGCGTTGATAGAAGATTGCAACAGCATGCTTGTTGACGGAAGGTTGATCATGAATTATGCAGCTATAATTATATCAGCCGAAAAATAGATAGTGTCTCACTTTGAAATTTAGTACGGCTCTGCTTTGATTATTTCTGAACCACAGAGACAGAGAAGCACAAAGTTTTCACAGAGAAATTCCTGTGCCACTCTGTGTTCTGTTGTGTCTCCGTGGTTCAATTTTTCAAAATGATACACTACTGAAAAATGATCCATTAAAAGGTTTTCTCTGCGCCTTAATTACTTAGCGTCTTTGCGTGAACTACATTTCATCTGCACTCACATCAACATCCTGTTCCTCTCTCGGATTGAGTAGAAGCAGTGATGCATTACTAATCCGTAGCATGTAACTTAAAAAGCTTACCTTTCTTACACTCTCACTGATCGTCCTATGCAATGAAACCAACAGGGAAGCTGAAAACTGTTTAGAGTAAGCGTAACGTTTAAATTTTAAAAAGATGCCAACGGTTGTAATTCGTCACAAAGTAGGAAACATCAATACATGGCTAAATGGTCACCAGGACCGTGTTGAGCTGTTCTCAAAATTCGCCTCCGGTTTCCAAACCTTCCAGGACACAAACGATCCTAATGCCATTGTTTTAGTTGCCGAAGTTTTTGATCTGGAAGGAATGCAGGCTGTAATGAGTAACCCGGAAGTAATGGAAAAGATCGCTAAAGAAAAACATACGGTACTGGATCCTATCACCGTTTCCATGCCGGTAGAAGTTCCTGCTGAAGTATAAGATTGGTTAAGTTTAAAAAATAAAAAAGCCGGTATACCCGGCTTTTTTATTTCTATAAATCATCTATTCCATCTTCAACCACATGCCTTCTCAAACATTGGAATGAATAGGATGATAGCAATGCAGAAAATAATTAAGAAGCCTTCTTAACATGAACCCGTGAAGAAGTTAGTGATGCAGTTCTTGCTTTACGGAATACGTCGCCAGTCTTTTTTTTATGGTAGGCCTGTGAACTGGGACTCTTTTTTTCCTGCTTGCCCACAATCCCAATATCATCCAGTTTGTAATATTTCTTTTTATCAGCCACCGAAGTAATTTTTGTAGTACGAATTTACTAAATTTTTGCAGCCGGTGTAAAGATTGCCATTCTTTCAGGGGTGTAAACAGATTGAGCTCCTAATGTTTCTGTATAATGATCTATCAAGTCAGTTTTAGCGGTAAAAGCTACAAAACCTTCAAAGCCCAAATCAAACTCATTTTACAGGCAAAAGCCACAAGGTTGGCCGCTGCACCTGCAAATTTTTTATTTGCTCCTAAATTTTGCGGGGCATTTTCAATCAGGTGCATTTCAACATAAAGCTGGTCTGTAACAGGTTCAAGGCTTATAAGACCCTGAATTGTTTTGTCACCTTTTATAACCAGTTTAAATAATTGTCTCCCGGGCTAAGTAAATTCTCTTTTCCAGTTAAATAACCATCCGTCTTTCTTATGCACTTTTCTTATCTCATCAACAGATGCCAGGATAATTTCTGTTTCAAAAGATTTTCCCGTTGATACTTCTTCAATGCTTTCAGTAATCTTGTCAATTACAAACCCAGCTTGTTTTCGCATAGTCTAATTTACACGGTTTTTTTCTTCGTATTAGCAGCTATCTTCTATAGTTGTTTGCACCATCTATTCCATCTTCAACCATTTCAATCTCCGGTTACCATCCAGCACACGAAGTATAACGGTATCTCCACTAAAACTAAATGCTCTTGGAGCTATCGTTCCCCACTCTGCGGGAGTAGAAGCAGTGAGGCGATGATGCACTACCACATCCGCTGTATCTTCCATGGTATAATTAGCGGCATAAGCATAACTGCCGGTAAATTCTTTAACGGCCGCTTTCAATTCATCAACAGACATACTATCAATATGCGCATTTATTTTTTCAACACTCAACGCATCCGTTCTGTTCAGCCATTGGTAATCTTTATATCCTGCACGGGTAATATGCACGGCCATATGTCCAAGTCCATCATATACAATATAACCAGTGCCTCCTTTTGACCACGGGTCCTGCCGCCATACACCAGCACTATCCATGTTCTCGGCAATTACTAATTTGTACATACCGGTGAGTAAATGTCTTTTATCTTTTTTGGTGTTGCAGGCAGATAAAAATAAAATAGCGGCAATAACAGTAATGATTCTCATGTGTGGTGGTTTATTGATGTACTTAAAGATAAGTGAAAGGAGTTTATTTCACGCAAAGGCGCAGGGGAGCAAAGCCGCAAAGTTTTCCTTGCGCCTTATTTACTTTGCACCTTTGCGTGGAGCAACATTTATTTTTCTTCTATAATTCTAAGAACAACAATTGAAAAAATATTATCTTTCATAAACCAGGAAATTATCCGTTGTACATGAAACTGCTGACCACGAATGCTAAGAACATAATTAATTAAATATTGGTAAATGACGGAAATAGAAATACTCAAATCTGCACTAGCCCATTTTGCCCAATTACCCGGTGAAGAGTTTGACCTTTCGGAAGGCTGCTGGAAAGTAAGAGAATATAAAAAAGGCGATATATACAATCCGCTTGGCAGTATATGCCGCTATCTTGGTTTTACACTGGAAGGATATTTCCGGGCTTATTTGTTTAATGAAAAAGGAGAAGAAGTAAATATGTTTCTTTTTCCACCCGGTCAGCCGGTAGTTACGTACAAAAGTTTTATTCATGAAAGTCCCTGCGAATTTAATACGGTGGCCATTACCGATGCCCGTGCCATCTGCATTACACTCACTGATCTGCACCGATTGTATAAGCAATCGCATGCATGGGAACGCTTTGGAAGATTAATGGCGGAGAAAGCTTTTGATATTGCTGTGGATCGAGCCGAAAGTTTTGTTTTCAAATCTGCCGAGCAACGTTATTTGGAACTGATACAAATGAAACCTGATATTATTGATAATATTCCCCTGTATCATATTTCTTCTTACCTCGGCATTGCGGGGCCATCACTCAGCCGCATAAGAAAAAGAATTTCCGGCAAATGACAGGATTTTAACATGGGTTAAAATTTTTCCGGTTTTTGTTATCCATTTTTATACCGTCAATTAATTACTTACACTTTAAATAGTAAAAAATGGAAACAGCTATTATGAGTATTGCAGAAAAAAATGCAGAACTGGTACGCCGTGGTTATGCAGCTTTCAATGCTGCCGATATCAACACCCTTAACGAACTTTTTCATAACAATGCTTCCTGGCATACTCCCGGTAAAAGTCCTGTTGCCGGCAATCGTAAAGGAAAAGAAGGGGTATTTACACAGTTTGGAAGATATGGTGGTGAAACAAATGGAACTTTTAAAGCAGTTTTGAAGACTGTTACTGTAAGTGATGATGGCAGTGTTGCTGTTGGCATACATCATAATACCGGTGAACGTAACGGTAAGAAGTTAGCAGTGGATTGCTGCATCGTTTTTGAATTGAAAGCCGGGCAGGTTATTAGTGGCAGCGAATACTTCTTTGATCTTGCTGCATGGGATGAGTTCTGGTCATAATATAAATTCAAAACTAATTAAGGAAGTAAACAAAAAATAAAATGAGCCACTGCTGCTGTAAGCATGGTGGCTCATTTTATAAATACTGAATCAAATTATTTAGTCAGCTTATAAAAATTAATAGTGGGTGGTCCATCAACTCCCGCATCTGTCATCAGCTTTTTCAATTCCGGTGAGTTGGCCCTTGCTTTTGCTTTGCCAATATCCGTAACAGCAAACAGCACATACACTGTATTGGGATCATCAACGCCTCTTGCAAGCCCACGATCGATAAGACCATTGGCAGCTCTTGTTGCTTTTCCTTCGCTGTCATATACTTTTAACCAGGCATCAAAATCTTTTACATGGTGCGCCACCATTAATCTTTCTTTTTGTTCAATGTTGCTGTTATCATCACGAATAACAGTGAGGTAAGATATAGTTGGCGGACCGGTAACACCAGCTTTCTGCATTGCTGTTTTCAGACCGGGTGACTTTGTAAAATCTTTTGCTTTTTGAATATCATCCGCTTTAAATGCCACGGTGATCTCATTGTTGTTATCCAAACCTCTTCCTATACCAATTTCAGTTAGCCCGTTTGCTTTTCTTGCTGAATCATCTGCCTGGTAAACCGATAACCATTTGTCAAAGTCTTTTACTTTATGGTGAACAGTAACGATAGTATAAGGCTGAAAGGCCGGAGGCTCTGCTGGTTTTGTAGTAGCGGTGGTATCTGCTGTTGTTTTGGTTTGTTCCTTGACAGGGTCACTGTTATTGCAGGCAAAAAAAGTTACGAGCATAGCGGCTGACAGAAGTGCTGAGATCTGTTTCATTGATTTTTGTTTATTAAGTTAATAGATGGGATTGATTATTCTTTTATCGCTTCAACGATGCTGAAGAGAGGGGTATGTGTAGGTATCACCCTGGAAAGTTTTAATTCTGCTTTTGCAAAGAGATTGGCAAATTCTTTTTCCGTTCTTTCCATGCCACCTGTCATTGCCAGCATATTGATGTCCATAAATTTTCCGGGATGCGGTTCATTACCTTCGGGAATAACAGAGTCAAGCACCAGCAGTTTACTTCCTGGTTTCATGGCTTTGTTACAGTTCTTTAATATCTGTAAACATTGTTCATCATTCCAGTCGTGCAATACCATTTTCATCAGGTAAGCATCAGCATTTGCCGGAATAAAATCAAAAAAGCTACCTGCTGCAATTTCACAGCGATTGTTATATCCTTTTTGTGCTAATATTTTTTTTGTTTCTGCAACAACATATTCTTCATCAAACACAATTCCTTTTGCATTGGGTGCTTTATCTAATACAGCCATCAGCAAAGCACCATTACCACCACCCACATCAACGATCGTTTTAAACGCTGTGAAATCATATTCAGGTAAAACATTCATAATAACTGCTCCTGTAAGACCCGACATTGCTTTCATAAAATTCACTCCTTCGTCCGGGTGTGTTTCATAATATTTCCATACAGACATTCCCTCGATGTTATCAAAAGAAATTTTGCCGGTCTTTACACTGTAAACCAAATTGCCCCATGCATTAAAATGATCGCCTAATTGTGCAATGGCCATTGCCTTCATGGAACCGGGCACATCAGCCTGCAACGTGTTGCCAAGCGGAGTAAGCTCATACTGCTGCTGATTATTTTCTTTAAATACACCAACACTTGATAAAGCCCTTAATACCCGATGCAGGGAAGGGGCATGACTATGTGTGGATTCGGCCAACTGGTTGGCAGTTTGCGGACCATCTTTCAAATAATCGGCAATATTGAGTTTAGCTGCCGTATATATACAGCAGGATGTCCAGAAGCCGGTGATCATTTGCATCATCTGTGCGGGAGGAGGAGGGAGTTGATTATTCATTTCAGTTGCTTTTGTAACATAAAGATGAAATGAATGATCGCTGTTTCCAATCACCCGGGTTAATAAGCGAGTTAACCTGGGTTAAGAAAAATTATTTGCAGGAAAGTCTTTTACGCATGCGGCTGAGTGATTGTGGCTCTATGTCAAGATACATAGCAATATATTGAAGCGGGATGCGCTGAAAGATCTCAGGATGTTTATTGATAAGATTAAGATAGCGGTCTTCAGCTGAAAAGGTTTTTACTTCTTTTAGTCTTTGCATATTGGCGAAGGAAGATTTTCTTTCTTTCTCTGCAAACAATGTTTTTAGTTTGGGAATTTGTTTGCCTAATTTCTCCAGGTCATTTTTATGAAGTAACAATAATTCACAATCTTCCATAGCCTGTATATTTAAAGTGGTTGGCTGCTGATTATAAAAACTCTCCAGGTCACCAATCCACCAGTCTTCAAAAGAAAAGTATAAAATATGTTCACCACCTTTTTCATCTGTTGTAAAAGTGCGGGTACTTCCTTTATTAATATAGGCTTTATATTTTGCTGTCTGTCCGGCTTTTAAATAAAAAAATTTTCGGGGAATATATTCTCTTCTGAAAAAAGAAAGTATCAGGGTAAATTCTTCTTCGGTAAAGTTCATTTTATTCATGAACAGGTCAATAAACTTTGCAGAAACTTCGGATGGGTATATCTCCATGATTTAAAAACGATGTATTATTAAAAATAACAACCTCAATTGTTAACCGGCCGTTATTCATTAAAAATACATTTTTTTATGTATTCTATCACAATAGTAGCCTGCAGACAATATAATTGAATGAACATTGATAAATAGCTTTTAAACCACAATTGTATTTATTAACTTGCACACAAGTTTTAGCTAACCAGAAATCTAATACCATGATAAAGAGAATTATTAAGATCCTTGTTCTATGCTTAGTAAGTCTTGTAGCCCTTGCATTTGTTATTCCGGTTTTCTTTAAAAAACAGGTAACAGAATTAGTAAAGAAAGAAGTTAACAAAAACATTACAGCAAAAGTTGACTTTAAAGAAGCCAGTTTATCGCTGTTTCGTCATTTTCCCTCTGTTACACTTTCACTTGATAATTTATCTGTAGTTGGCACAAATGAATTTCAAAAAGATACATTGGTATCGGCTGGAAAAGTTGAAGCTTCACTCAATCTTATCAGTGTAATAAAAGGAAATAACATAAAAGTAAATGGTATCTATCTTTATCAGCCACGTATTCATGCATTAGTTAATAATGAAGGAAAAGCGAACTGGGATATTATGAGAAGCACAGGTGCTGCTGCAGCAGATACATCCGCTTCAGCATTTAAAATGACGCTGGAGAAATATGCTATTAATGACGGATATATTTATTATAACGATGCTGCATCAGGAATGAATGCTGAGATATCCGGATTGGATCATGAAGGCAGTGGTGATTTTACAGCCGACCTGTTTGCTCTCAGCACCAGCACAAAAGCAACATCCGCCAGTTTTACTTATGGCCCGGTTACTTATCTTTCCAATGCAAACGCTGAAATTAACGGCGACATACAAATTGATACTAAGAACAGTAAATACAGTTTTAAAACAGACGATATAGCGGTTAACAATCTTAAACTAAGTACAGAAGGATTTTTCCAGTTTGTAAACGACAGTGTCTATAATATGGATATTAAGTTCCGGTCTCCTTCCAATGATTTTAAAGATATTCTTTCACTCATACCCGGTGTTTATAAAAAAGATTTTGATAATATTAAAACAAGCGGCAAGGCTTTATTTAATGGTTATGTAAAAGGATTATATGGCCCGCAGCAATTACCGGGTTATGATGTAAAGCTTGAAGTAAAAGATGGATTCTTTCAGTATCCTGATCTTCCGGATCCGGTAAAGAATATTCAGCTGGCTGCACATATTACCAACCCAGATGGCAAAATGGATAATACAGTTGTTGATGTTTCAAATGGACACCTTGAAATGGGTAATGAACCATTTGACTTTAAATTATTATTTAAAAATCCTGAGACCAGCCGGTATATTGATGCAGTAGCAAAGGGTAAACTTAACCTGGGTGATGTATCAAAATTTGTAAAGTTAGAAGCAGGTACAAAATTAGCAGGACTAGTATGGGCTGATGTTTTTGCAAAAGGAAATATGTCTGCATTGCAAAACCAGCAGGGAGATTTTTCAGCAGGTGGATTCCTCGACATAAAAGATCTTTATTACACATCTTCATCTTTTCCGCAGCCATTGCAAAATGGTAATATGAAAGTGCAAATAGCAAACACGGGTGGTGTGGCAGATAATACTGTGGTGGATATTAATGCTGGACATATTGAAGCAGGAAAAGATCCCGTTGATTTTACATTGCATGTGAGCAAACCAATGTCAGCAACAAATTTTTCCGGCACCGCTAAAGGACGTTTTACATTAGACAATATAAAAGAGTTTGTAACACTTGAACCGGGCACATCAATCGCCGGTGTGGCCAATGCTGATCTTTCATTTGACGGAAATAAAATGGCGATCGATAAAAAAGAATATGATAAAATAAAACTGAATGGTACAGGTGATGTACAGAATGTTCATTATACTTCTAAAGATTATCCCACAGGAATAAATGTTTCATACGCAGGACTGGAATTGAAGGATGGTAATGCTGCATTGAAAGATATGAAAGCAAACTTCAGGAATACCAATTTTACTGCGAGTGGCAAAGTAGGTAATCTTATTGGTTATGTTATGAATGATCAGCCGCTTACCGGTGTGGTTAATGTAGGTGCTGATAAAATGAATCTTAATGAGTGGATGGGAACGGATACTGCTGCTACAACAACTGCAGGTGCAGCATCTGATCCTTTTGCAGTTCCAGCCAATCTAAATCTTACTATCAATGCAGTGGCACAAAAAGTCAGGTATGATAAAGTTGATTATAATAATATCAGTGGTGCTTTACAAATAGCTGATGAAACAGTAAAGCTGCAAAATGTAAAAACAGAAGCATTGGATGGTTCAATAACTTTTAACGGTGCCTACTCAACCAAAGCAGATAAAAAACAACCGGCTATTGATTTAACGTATGATGTAAAAGACTTGGATGTGCAAAAAACTTTTTACGCATTTAATACGATACAAAAGATCATGCCCATTGGTCAGTTCCTGGATGGTAAGTTAAGTTCACAATTATCAATGACAGGTAAGTTAAATAACAACATGATGCCACTGCTGCCAAGTCTCACAGGTAAGGGAAATTTATTACTGCTGGAAGGGGTACTTAAAAAATTTGCCCCGCTGGAACAAATAGCTTCTGTACTGGATATTTCAGAATTAAAATCTGTTGCCTTAAAGGACGTTAAAAACTATATTGAGTTTGCCAATGGTAAAGTACTGGTTAAACCATTTACTGTTAAAATAAAAGATATTGAAATGCAGATTGGCGGTATGCATGGATTTGATCAGTCAATTCAATACGCTGTACAAATGAAAGTGCCAAGAAAATACCTGGGCACACAGGGAAATAGTTTATTGAATAATCTTTCTGCAAAAGCTGTAAGCAGTGGTATCCCGGTAACACTGGGCGATATGGTTGATCTCAATATTAAAATGGATGGTACGCTTGCCAATCCTTTGATAAAAACAGATTTAAAACAAGTAGCGGGGGATGCTGTAAAAGATATGCAGCAACAGGCGGTGGCGTTTGCAAAAGCAAAAGCAGATACGATAAAGCAAACAATTAAAGATACTCTTACAGCAATTAAAAATCAGACTGTAAAAGATTTAAAAGAAGAAGCGGTGAAACAATTGCTGGACACTAAAGATTCCTCCGGTGGTAACAACCTTGATTCTTCTAAAAAGAAAGCTACACAAACGCTAAAGAATACGTTGAATAATTTATTTAAAAAGAAAAAATCTCCTGCTGACACTTCAAATAGTAAACAGTAAATAATTTATAGTGCCTAACGATATACAATAAAACAAGAAAGCGTCTCACTGAGACGCTTTCTTGTTTTATATGTTTTGATAATGATTATTACTGAACCATCACTTTAAAGCTTTCCCTGCTTCCATTTACATCCAAACTGAGGTAATAAACACCTTTTGTTAATTTAGATACATCTATGGTGTTGTTTCCTTTAGTGATAGTTTTTGCTGCAACCAACTGACCCGTTAGATTGAATAATTTACAATCGAACTTACCATCTAATGTGCTGATGTTTACATGAAGCTTACCATCTGTAACCGGTGTTGGGAACACTTTCAAATATGATCTTGAGCAATTAATAGACAAGGATAATGTTTGGCTATAGTCTTCATGGCCATCAATATCTGTCATGCGTAAGCGGTAATAAGCTTTACCATCAGCAGGAGATTTGTGAGTAGTGGAGTATTTACTGTTATTACCATTTCCATTGATCACGGCGACCGGTGTAAAATGAGAACCATCCTTACTATACTCAACTGTATAAGATTTAAAGTTTATTTCAGAAGCTGCTTTCCAGTTGAGCGTAACAGCACAATCATTCAAATCCGCCGTAAACGATTCCAGTTTCACTGGCAGGGCGGCACCAGGTGCTACCATTAAAATATGTATGGTAGCTGTACGGCATGCTGATGGGCTGCCATTATCACAAGTGGTGTAAGGAATATCCAGTTGGCCACTATAACCGGAAACGGGGGTGAAAGTATAATCACCTGAGTTATTTAATGCAAATGTGCCTTTACCGGGAAAGGTGAGATTTTGCACAACGGTTGATTGTGCATCATGCTCCGGATCTTTATCATTAAGGGATGCATTATCACTAAAAACAGAATTAACAACAATCGGTGCATAATCATCGGTAGCATCTGTAGTATTATCTGCATTGGCAGGAACTACCCGGATAATTTGTTTGGCAGTGGCACAGGAAGGAGTGGGTGTACCATCATCACAGATGCTGTAAGTTAATGTATCATTTCCTGTATAACCTGAGTTTGGAACATAAGCAATATTACCGCTGGGGAAAACGGATGTGCTTGCATGTGCAGGGGCATTAACAATTGTTACACTGGCAGGGTTTAAATTAGTTCCATGATAGGAGTGGTTATCATTTATTGCTGTTGCAATAGATACAAACTGATCCATTTTGGTACTGGCAATATCAGTATTCGCAATGGGCGGTTGTACATATCCTGCCTGAATTACCATAATTCTTAATTCAACTGATTTGCAACCTGAACTTTGACCCGGTGCACATACCGGTATATAGAAATAATAAATTCCTCTTGCAGGAGTGGTGAATGTATAAGTACCATTAGAGTTAACTGAAGGGAGGGCAGCACCCGGATTTCCGGGATCAGCAACCGGAGTACCATAAGTTGTTCCTGCAGGCGCTTCGTCATTAGTACTTAAATCGCCACTGGCAGTTGTATAAACTTTAGTTACGGTAAAATCCGGAGTAATTCTAACTACATTAAGATAATAATCTTCTACTTCACCATCAGTTGCATTGCCAAGTGGTGATGTAAGTACATCTGTTGTAAGCCTGAGACGTACATAATATTTTACTCCGGGAGGCAAATTATCTGAAACACCAGTCCAGGTTAACGTGGCAGAAGTGGCTCCGTTAGCAACAACAACAGATGCAGACTCTCCTGCATCTAAAAAATCGCCATCATTATTCCAGTCAACCCAGGCATACAGATTGGCGTTTCCACCAGTATTATTAGTAACTGTGGCCGATAATATATATGTACCGCTGTTAAAATAACCTGTTGCAGTTCCGGTAATAGCATCTTCTTCCAATCCATCACCATTAGAACCAGTATTGTCCGCACCGGCAGCTACATTTTTTAAATTACCAGCATTATCAGTAGGAGCTGTGGTACCAAGAAAAAGTAACCCGGTATTTGGGCCCGTTAAATCATGTGTACAAAGATCGGTAGTACCATTACCTTCATAACTTAACGGAGCATCACCCCCATCAAAAGAAGCGGGGGGAAGAGCCGCTATTAAACCATTAGCATGCAGCCTGGCATCTTTGTTAGCAGGTGTTCCCGGATTTGCGGAAGCAGTAACAGTTATTAATAAACACAAGAGTACGACAATTGAAAGCAGCGTTCTTAGTTTCATTTTTCTCAGGTTTAAGCAATTTTATTTTGATTGTTGCTATAATTTAAAATCATTTAATTAGAAGCTAAGGAGGGATTTATTCCTTATTATCCATAATAATTTTTTGTACATCCTGATTATAGGGGCCTTTCTATATTATTTCAATAGGTACTAATTTTTTTTAGCATCTCAAAATAAATCAGGATAGGGGATCTGGCAGACTTGGATGATGGTGATTTAAAGGAGGTATTGATGATTCTAAAGGCGATTGCAAAATACAATTTTTTTAAAGAAAAAAAAGTAATTGAAAAAAAAACCAGATGTTAATAAAAACCATGTTTTGTGTGGCAGGGTCCGGAGGGGATAATCACACGTAAAACTCCTATAACATAAAAAAACTGCCCCAGTTTTGGGGCAGCTTCAGTTATCAGAAATAGGGTTTTAGTTTTTAGCTGAACAAACCACCTTTTTTCAACTCACGGGTTCCTTCACCAATCTTAAATCCATTTTGATAGATCTGTACAGTGTAGTTTCCTGGTTGAAACTTGCTTACTTCTTTCCAGGCAAATTCAACTTTTTTAGTTTGTGAAGCCTGGTAGTCAACCGGAACTTTTGTAGTGAAAGATTTATCACCTTCTTCTCTGGTAGTAAATGTTCCTGAACCCATTGACTGATCAGATACTAATTTACCATCCGGGCCAATCACTACAACATACAAATCAGTTTGACCAGATTCAGCAATGCGGTTGTTAACGTCAAAAGAGATCAGCATTTTGTCAACACGTTTTGCTGTAGTGGAAACTTTTTCACTTCCATTATGCTTAACATTAATAGGAGTGATGGAAAAATTGTAGGCGTTCAATGTAGAGGCCACATCTACCTTCTTGGTTAACTCTTCCTTTGCAGTGGTAGTAGTTGCCAGGTCCTGTGTCAATTGGTCTTTTTGTTGCGTTAACACCACTTTTTCTTCACCTAATGTTTTGTTTTCTGTTGTTAACCGGGCAACTTCTGTTTCCAAACCGGTTATTTTGTCGTTCAACTGTGCAATTAATTCTTTTGCTTTGTTTAATTCGGCGGCTGTAGCATTCTTTTTATTTAAGATGCCACGGATCTCTTTTTTGTACTTATCAATTTCTTTACCCCGTTCTGTTAACTTCTTCTCCAGTCCATTATTTGTTTCTGTCATTGCATCCAAACGGGCAAGGGATGCATCAAAGTTTTTCTGAATGTCGCTTTTGTCATCTGTTACTTTAGCAATTTGTGTTTGCTGTTGCTGAATAGTTTCGCTTGTTTTTGATTTGTCGAAAGCCATATAACCACCTAAGCCTACAATACCGGCGGCCATGATACCGATGATTAAATTTTTGTAGTCTTTACGTGGCGGTTGACTTGGTAAATTTGATGCAGGATAATTTGACGTACTCATAAAGGTATTTTTTACAGTTTTTAAATAAGTTGATTTTTAAAAGTTAATTACGGCTATCAACTTTCTAATACCATGCCATTTTTTAAAAAGGTGCGTAAAATTTTTTGGAGAATTTTTTTTTTAAAATGAGCTGAACACTAAAAATCAGCAGGTTAGCAACTTATCCACTAACTGGTTTTTATGGGGATAAGGCTGAGTTCGTTGAGTTGATGAATAATGATTGCTTTTGCTTCCCTTTTTGTTCTCAAAAAATTTACCCTGATTTTTTTGAGAGCCTGTTTCTCAGCTTCAGGTAACGAACGAAGTTTAGTTAATGACAGGTATGATAATATTGTACACCAATCCTGGAATATCCCCAGTTCTATACTGATTGTATGCAGGAATTCTTTTTCAGCTGAAGACAAATAAAATTTCTCCAATTCCATTTCTTCCAGTGTATGAAAAGAATATATCAGGTCTTTAATAATTTTCCTTGCATCATGAATAGTGCTATCCGCTTTATTTGCGCCATGAGCTTTATGATCTAATGCAGCTGTTTTTTTGTCAATAAATTTTTGAACTTGTTTTGTGGTTAAATGTTCCTTCGCATTATTTAATAAGGTCTCTATTTCTTTTTCATATCCATTCGCAGCTTTATTTTTTAAAGTGTTGATTGTAATGGAAATTTGATTATCAATGAAAGCATAGAATTGCGGAAGCTGATCAACGGACTGTATGTTAAATAATTGGTTTTTGAGCAACTGCAGTTCTCGTACTTTACCGGCTGCAGTATATAATTCTTTAAGTGAAGGCGGAGTTTTAAGATTACCGGTAAGCCGCACAATGGCTCTTATTTTTTTAAACTGTACCCGAAACTCATGTACCAGTTCTTCATCGCTGCCAGTGCTCATCAGCACAATGATCTTATTAAGTTTTTTACAGTGTGCTGATAATATCTTGTGCAGCGGTTTCACTCATCAAAGTTGATGATTGCACTGATCTATACCAAAAGTTTTACATGTTGAATAATCTCATTGGCGGATGCCACACCTGCTTTGCGCCAGATGATTTTACCATTTTTAAAAACAATTAATGTTGGTACAGCCTGTACTCCGTATTGATTGGTGTAGTGCGGATTTTTATCAATATCCATTTTTAGTACAGTGACGCTGTCGCCTAATTTTTCTTTTACTTCTTTTAAAACTGGAGGCATCATGCGGCAGGGAGCACACCATTCTGCAAAAAAATCTACTACCACGGGTTTGTCACCGTTGATATGACCTTCAAAATTGTTCATTGTTTTTATTTATGTGCTACAAATACCGGAACCTTATGATCAGCTATGGTTTCGTATATAAAACTTTTACGGATAGACTCAGATAAACCACTTCTTGCAAATGAACCGGTCACTACCATTGCCCCTCTTTTTTCAGCAATCCATTCGTTAAATAATTTACCTGGTTTTATAATATCCATTCTTTGCAAAGTTAAATTATTAAAATGCCTTGCTGCCAGTTCACTCATCCGGTCACATTCTGGCAAATCATCTTCTTTATGACTGGCAAAAAACAAAGTAGTTTCCAGGCTGCACAACTCTGGTAATACATAAGTAAACTGCTTAATTGCATACACCGCATCTTCACTACCATCATAAGTGAGTATAATGTTATTGGGTAACTCATAATTTTCAGGAACCACAATTACAGGGCATTCACTTTTATGCAATACTCTTTGCATGTAATCGTTAGGTTGTTTTTCTCCTACGTTTACATAAAAGTTTTCTCCGCTGATGATGAGCAGGTCAGCAAAACGGGTTTCATTTACCAGTTCTTCCAGTGCAAACAACTCATTGTCTTTATGTACCCGGTACTCAAAACCTTTATGCTTACACACTTCTTCAAAATGCTCAATGCTTTCTTTAACGATCGTTTCGTCTTCTTTATCCAGTACGGGCATAAAAACGGGGCCTCCAAGGCCTACAGCCCCCACGCCAATTACATCCCTGTAATCAACAGCACTTAAAAAAATACCGGTGAGCAAAATGGGTTCCTGCTCATTAAGGTATTCGGCTATGTTTAATGCGCCTTGTGAAAAATGTTTTCCATCAAAGGCGATGATAACTTTTTTCATGGTAAAAGTTTTAGTCAATCAAAGCTATTTATTCAACCAGGGTAATTGGCTGATAGGGGTAACAGCCGGTAATGATTTTCATCAGGGAGTTATTGAAGACCCGCTAATTTTGTGCCGAACAATTTTTGAAAGGGTGTGTTATATAGATTTACCTTTAGCACAAGAAATCAACTATGGGTATCTTCCGCCAGGTAGCTGAATATTTATACATTAAAAAGAAAGACCCCAATGCTCCCAATACGCAATGGGTTAAATACATGCATGGCATCAACCGTATTTCTATCTTTTTGTTTTTGCTGGCGATGATTATTTTGATTGTGAAGCTGGTGAAGGGCCACTAAGAAAAGTATAGATTGATTGTGCCGCTTTTGCCGAAGCATTTCCTCCCTGTTGTAATTTTTCCTTTAACTGGCGATAATCTTCCTTAACCTGAGCAATGTGCTGAGGATTGTTTAGCAGTTCATTTAATTCATGCTGAAGATTGGTTACTGTTAAATCGTTTTGTATTAATTCTTTTACCACTTCTTTATCCATTATCAAATTCACCAGTGAAATGTATTTGATAGTAATTAATCGCCTGGCTATTTGATAGGAAACCGGATTGCCTTTATAACAAACTACTTCGGGGATGCCAAACAAGGCGGTTTCTAAAGTAGCCGTACCACTCGTTACGAGTGCTGCTTTGGATTGCATCAGCAAATCATAAGTTTTGCCACTTACATAGCAAACATTAGGATAAGGCTTCAATAACTCATCATAAAAACTTTCTTCTACACCGGGAGCTTTAGCCACTACAAATTGATAAGATGGAAATGATTTACTTACTTCCAGCATCACCGGGAGTTTCTTTAGTATTTCCTGTTTACGACTACCGGGGAGTAATGCTATGGTTTGTGGTTTATAGTTTGTGATTTGTAGTTTACTGTCAACTGTCAACCGCCAACTGTCCACTACTTCCACTAACGGATGTCCTACATATTCCACTTCCCAGTTCCATTTATCACGGTAATAATCTTTTTCAAATGGAAGAATGACTATCATTTTATCAATGCACTGCTTCATCTTCTTCACCCTGTTTTCTTTCCATGCCCATACTTGTGGCGAGATGTAGTAAATAACTTTTATTCCCTGTTGCTTTGCCCATTCCGCAATGCGGAGATTGAAACCGGGATAGTCAATCAGCACCACCGCATCCGGTTTGAACTGCAGTATATCTTCTTTACAAAATTTAAGATTGTTTAAAATGGTTTTGAGATTGGTAATTACTTCCACAAAACCCATAAAGGCGAGGTCACGGTAATGCTTAACGAGTTCTCCACCCTGTTCCTGCATTTTATCACCGCCCCAGCAACGGATAAGAGCCTGTGCATCCAGCTTCTTTAATTCTTTAATTAAGTTGCTGCCATGCAAATCTCCTGATGCTTCGCCTGCGATGATGTAATACTTCATACTTATAACGCAAAATACGATAAAAGAAAATGCCCGTCTGAATCCCGACGGCAGGAGGGAGTCTGGCGGGTAATGGAGAAAGGTTAATTCTATGAAAAAACTTATTGCTGAATAAAGTTATGCAGTACAAGAGTCCCGGCGATAAATGCCGGGATGCTGACCAAAGCGTCAGCATGCTACGCCTATGCAGCTCAATAGTAGAACTGTTGCTAAGTACATCAATAAAAAACCCCGGCCTGAAGACCGGGGCTAAGCAGTAAGTTTCGGTAATCGTTAATATTCATCTTCATTAAAGAAAAAATCTTCCTGGCTTGGATAATCGGGCCATATGTCGTCAATACCTTCATATACTTCGCCACCTTCATCTTCCAGTTCCTGTAAGTTTTCAATTACTTCAATGGGTGCACCACTGCGGATAGAATAATCTATCAGCTCATCTTTGGTGGCGGGCCACGGAGCGTCTTCCAGGTAAGAGGCGAGTTCTAATGTCCAGAACATGCTGTATAGGGTTTAAAAATTGGTTGTTTTAATAATTGTTTCTCCTCGGTTCTGCCCCTCTAATTTTCCGCAAATGTAACAGTTAAAACAGAATAACCAAATCATTTTTGCAGGCTGTTAACCACCTCCAAAAACGGGCATTTTAAGCAAACCATTTCTGTTATTTGCAGGGATTAGTTTAGGTTTGTACACTATTGAGTTTTTACATTAATTAAATGCTGCATGCTGATAGCAAAAAATATTGTTAAGCGATATGGCGACCTGCGGGTACTGAAGGGAGTTGACCTTGAAATTAAGAAAGGAGAGATCGTAAGTATTGTGGGTTCATCCGGCGCCGGTAAAAGCACCCTGCTTCATATTTTAGGAACATTAGACACGGCAGATGGTGGAGAAGTGTCATTAAATAATACTTCTCTTACAAAGTTGAATGGTAAAGCGCTGGCTGATTTTCGCAATAAACATATTGGCTTTGTTTTCCAGTTTCATCATTTATTACCGGAGTTTACGGCTTTTGAAAATGTGTGCATCCCCGCATGGCTCAACGGAAAAAAAAATAAGGAAACTGCTTTAAGGGCACAGGAGCTCCTCACTTTACTCGGACTGATTGACAGGATGGAAAATAAACCATCAGCTTTATCTGGTGGTGAGCAGCAACGGGTGGCGGTAGCAAGAGCATTGATCAATAATCCTGATATTGTTTTTGCTGATGAACCTACTGGTAACTTAGATTCTGCCAATGCAAGAGAACTCCATAAACTCTTCTTTCATCTTCGGGATAAGTTTCAGCAAACTTTTTTAATTGTTACCCACAACGAAGAGCTGGCTCAGTTAAGTGACAGGGTGATACAAATGAAAGACGGGAAGATAATTTGATAATGTGATGATTCTATAATGTGATGATAGCATTAGCATATTATCACATTGTCAAATTATCAAATTATACTCTCGGTCTCCACGGAATTTCTTCTGTGTTTAAAAGATGAGCAGCATATCTTGCCAGTACAAATAAATAATCGCTGAGACGGTTGAGGTATTTAAGAATAATAGCATCTACTTCTAAGCTTTCTAATTCAAGTCGAACACAGCAACGTTCTGCTCTGCGGCATACACAACGGGTAATGTGTAATTGAGATACGGTTGGGTGGCCTCCGGGAAGTATAAATGATTTCATTGCAGGTAATGCTTCATTCATACGGTCAATTTCATTTTCCAGTAAGGTGATGTCGCTTTCTTTTAAATCGGGGATGCGCATTTTTGGTTCTTTAATGGGGTCACAGGCGAGGGAAGAACCAATAGTAAATAACCTGTCCTGTGTTTCCAATAAAGTAGCACGACTTTTTTCATCTGTAATTAAATCACGGCAAAGACCAATAAAAGAATTGAGTTCATCTACTGTTCCGTATGCTTCAATGCGTAAATGACTTTTGGGAACTTTTGTTCCGCCAATTAAGGACGTTGTTCCCTTGTCGCCTGTTTTAGTATAAATCTTTAGTGCCATAACAATCTTCTTACAATACAAATTTATCCGGCAATAGTTCGCAAAATAAAAATGGAGAGTAATTACTCTCCACATATTTTCAACTTTACAATTTTTATTAATGACTCATCGCCACCCCGGCTTCTTTCTGAAAATCTTTTTCTACCACCCCATCTCTTAAGCGGATAATACGTTTGGCGTAGTTGGCAATATCTTCTTCGTGTGTTACTAATACAACCGTATTGCCGCTGCTGTGTATCTCCCCAAATAATTCCATTATTTCAAAAGAAGTTTTAGTGTCAAGGTTACCGGTAGGTTCATCGGCTAAAATAATAGAAGGGCTGTTTACTAATGCACGGGCAACAGCAACTCTTTGAATTTGTCCGCCACTTAGTTCATTTGGTTTGTGATGACTTCTGTCGCCCAAACCAACTTTTTGCAATACATCCATGGCTATTTCATTGCGTTGTTTGCGGGAGATACCGGCATATACTAATGTAAGGGCTACATTTTCCAATGCTGTTAAGCGGGGTAATAAGTTAAACTGCTGGAATACGAAACCAATTTCTTTATTACGAACTTCAGCCAAACTGCTATCAGGCATTTTGCTTACATCATGCCCGTTTAAAATATACGTTCCTGATGTAGGAGAGTCAAGGCAACCCAAAATATTCATCAATGTACTTTTACCCGATCCGGAAGGTCCCATCAGTGCCACGTATTCATTCTTATTAATATCGAGAGTAATTCCTTTCAATACCTGCAAAACCTGGCTGCCCATGTAATAACTCTTGGTAATATCCTGCAAGCGAATGATAGATTGCATCAGTTGTTTATTTAAGGTGATTAAGGATTATTAATAACTTTCGGTACTATAAAATATTTGTCCGTTTTTTCCGGGGCATTGCTCAATGCTTCGTTTCTTTCAACAGAACCTTTTACTTCATCTTTACGAAGCATATTTACATTATCACTCATGTGAAGGAGGGGATTAACATTACTGGTGTCTAATTCGTTCAGCTTATCTACAAAAGCGATCATCTTTTGCATATCTTTTTTTATCTCAGTCTTCTCATTGTCGTTAAACTGTAACCTGGCCAGGTGAGCAAGGTTATCCACTAACTTATCCGTTACTTCCATGTAACAAATATAGGGGAAAGGCGGCAAGTTGGTTTACCGCTGGTCGTTGATAGTTGGCCGCTGACCTTTTTTAAGTGAATGGTGAGTTGTCAATGGTGAATAGGCAATGGGCAATTAGAAAACTGGGAACCGGCTATAAAAACCACAAACCATAAACCATAAACTATAAACTGTTATCTTCGCCGCCTTATGGAAAAGCAGCAGCAGATAGTAATGAGTGGCATCCGGCCAACTGGTCTCCTTCATTTAGGAAACTATTTTGGGGCACTGCGTAACTATGTAAAAATGCAGGAGGAGTATGAGTGCTATTTTATGGTAGCCGATCTGCATTCATTAACCACCCATCCTGATACAAAAGAATTAAAGCAAAATGTTCATCGTGTGCTGGCTGAAAATATTGCCAGTGGTATAGATACTGATAAAGCAGCTTTATATTGCCAGAGCCATATACATGAAACAGCTGAGTTGTATCTCTATTTAAATATGCTGGCTTATAAAGGAGAGTTGGAAAAAACTACCACCTTTAAAGATAAAGTGCGGCAGCAACCCGATAATGTAAATGCTGGTCTGCTCACATATCCTGTATTGCAGACTGCAGATATTGTTTTGCATAGGGCTTCATTAGTTCCGGTAGGGAAAGATCAGGAGCAACATTTAGAAATGGCCCGCAATTTTGTAAACCGTTTCAATCACCGTTATGGTGATGTTTTCCCTGAACCATTTGCATTTAATTATGGTAGTGAACTGGTAAAAGTGCCAAGTTTAGATGGTAGTGGCAAAATGAGTAAAAGTGAAAACCAAAATGCTACGTTGTATTTAGCCGACGAAGATGAAGTGATCCGCAAAAAAGTGATGAAAGCTAAAACTGATGCTGGTCCTACAGAACAATATTCTCAAAAACCGGATTATATTGAGAATCTTTTTTTATTAATGAAATTAGTAAGTGCTCCAGATGTTATTGAGAAGTATGAGAATGATTATAATAATTGTGTGATCCGTTACGGTGATATGAAGAAGCAGTTGGGTGAGGATATGGTAAAATTCATTTCACCCATCAGGGAAAAAGTAAATTCAATTCTTGCCGATGAAAAATATCTGCAGGGAGTAATGGAAAAAGGAGCAGAGAAAGCCCGTAAAAGTGCCCGGGCTACCATAGAAATGGTGCGACAGGCAATGGGACTGAATTATTATTAGTCTGAACCGGGATTTTCAGGATTTAGCGGATGGTGAGGATATATTATTTATATTAGTTTTTTAAAATCGTACATCGTACTTCTTACATCGTACATCATTATATGGCAAAGTCAAAAAAACCAAAACACATCGCTGTGGCCGGCAATATTGGCGCCGGTAAAACTACATTAACGAAAATGCTGAGCAAGCATTACAAATGGATTCCGCAGTTTGAAGATGTGGATCATAATCCTTACCTCAACGATTTTTATGAGGATATGCCCCGCTGGAGTTTTAACCTGCAGATATTCTTTTTGAACAGCCGCTTAAATCAACTGCTCGAAATACAAAGAGGTACTGAAACAGTTATACAGGACAGAACCATATATGAAGATGCCAACATCTTTGCACCCAATCTGCATGATATGGGTTTAATGAGCAAAAGAGATTTTGATAACTACTATCTTTTCTTCAATACATTAAAGTCGATGGTGCAGCCGCCTGACTTGTTGATTTATTTGCAGGCATCTGTTCCTACTTTGGTTGATCAGATTCAGAAAAGAGGAAGACAATACGAAGAAAACATTCGCTTAGATTATTTGAAAAAGCTGAATGATTATTACAATAAATGGATCGATAATTACAAAGAAGGTTCTTTGCTGGTGATTGATGTGGACCGAAATAAGTTTGCAGAGAAAGAAGAGCATTTTGGTGACATCATTCAGAAAGTTGATTCGCAGTTATACGGTTTGTTTTAATTTTCCATTGTGAAATTTATAAAAGGGATAATAAATAGCAGATGGCATTTTATCTGGCTGATCCTTTTTTTTATTCTGCACGGGTACGCCGGTTATATCGGTTTGCTTTCCTTTACTGATTTATTGGTATTATTTGTTGAGTACTGTGTATTAGCCGCAGTTATTTATCTTTTGAGTAAACGATTTTTCAAAGAAGCACTCAATGCAGCAGTTTATACTTCCTTATTCATGCTGGTGTTTTTGTTTTTTGAAGACCTGAGAATTTTTACAGCTAAATGGAAATGGATAGCACCCGTTTCAGCATTAAAATTTTATTTTCCTTTAAGTTTTACCATACTGATCATTGGATTTTTTGTTTTCAAAAGAATCAGCACTCCTTTAAAACGACTTACTGTTTTTTTGAATATTATTTTCCTGGTGTATCTGCTCATCGATGTAGTGGATATAAGTTCCAAACTGGTATCAGCAAGTGAAAAAAAGAATAATGAAAATGCAACAGCAAGCTGTGATACCTGTGCTAAACCATCTGTCTATTTTATTTTGTTAGATGAATACTTTGGTTCAAAAGGATTGAAGGAATATTTTAATTACGATAACAGCTGTTTTGAAAATAAGCTTAAGCAAAATGGATTTACAATTATCACCAATACCAAAAGCAATTATCATTACACTGTGTTTTCAATGGCTTCTATACTCAGCATGGATTACATTAAAGATATGGGTGAGCAAACAGTTTACAATCAGTATGGCTATTATAAAGCAACACTCGGCATAAGGCAAAATGAAGTGTGTAAGATTTTTGAAAAACAGGGATACGATATTGTTAACTACTCCGATTTTGATATGGAAGGTCATCCTGCAGGGCAAGGGTATCATTTACTTCCATCAGGACAAGCATTGATAAGCAACCGAACCATGTATTACCAGGTGAAAAAGAATCTGCCTTATTTTCTTGCACGGTATGCAAAATTTACCGGCATGGCCAATGAGTTGGCGGAGCGATATATTGAAATAAACGAACAACGATTGAATAAAACATTGGAAGAAGCAAAACCGAATACACAAAAACCTTCTTTCACATATCTGCATTTAAATATGCCGCATGTTCCTTATGCTTACGATAGTTCAGGAAACAAAGTGCTGGCAAAATGGTTTGGCAATTTAACGCTCAAGCAAAAAGATGAGATGTATTTGCAGTATCTCATCTATACCAATAAAAAGATAGCCGGCTTTATTGATTCGTTACAAACAAAAACAGATCATAAGGCAATTATTATTCTACTGAGTGATCATGGTTACCGGGAAGCTTTAAATAAAACACTCGCATTGGCACATGAGAACTTTTTTGCGGTTTATGAACCACAATCCAAAGGAGCTTTTCAAAAAGATTCAATAACATCTGTAAATACTTTCCGCATTTTGTTAAATGATCTTTTCAAAGAGAATTTGCCTTTAGTAAAAGATTCATTAGTGCTCAAATAAAAAAGGCCGTGCAGTTGCACAGCCTTTGATTAGAAAATCAATTTGATTATTTCGGATTTAATGTTTTATCAATTCTGTCTGCCACATCCTGTAAATGATAACGGGTGAGTTTATCAGTTGTAGTTGGAATAGCAGCCCGAATTTCAGCTAATAAACTGCGCAATGTTCCTTTAGCAACAGAAATAATATCTGTTTTTTTATTATCAACGGTTGGTCCGAATGATATTACAATGGAGAATCCTCCTGTACCAGATGAATTGGACGGATTAATCAGGCTGATCAATCTTTCTGCAAATGATTTTTGAACAAACCTTCTGTACGCATCAGTTGGTTTTTTGGTAACAAGCTCACTCCAAACTGATTTCTTAAGATCATCAACATATTCATCTATCCGATAAGCGTTTGTATTATCACGATTATATTCTGATGTCATTCTGCCCAACCTGGTAGTGCTTAACAAACTTCCCATCAAATTATCCTGGATAGAATTAATGCGATCCATTTGAGGAGTAGTTATCTTATCAAGAATATTTTTATTCAGTAACCAGTAAGGTGTATCAAATAAATTTTTGCTTAAAAAATTCAAGGCTTCTTTCTGCAAAGATTTTGGAACAACTGTATAAACATTGCCCGGTTGTTCTGTAGTTTTATAATCAGTATAAATGCCACCGATATAAGTAGCAGCATGGAACATATAACGATTATATTGTCCTACCACTTCATTATACACTTCAGCCAGGTTTTCAAAATTCTCGCCTTTCTCATTCAACCAGTCGGGTAACTGGGGAACAATCCATTTTAAATTTTTTAACCCATATTCATTTGCCTTCATATTATTATCACCTAAGCACTCCGTTTGTGCTCTTGGATCAACTCCATCGTAATGCAGAAAACGCAGGCGTGGATTTTTTACTTTCTCTTTTGTCCATTCATTAAGCACCGCTTTTTCTTCGGCTTCTGTTTTATCTAATACTGGTTTATAGCCCCATTCAATTGACCACAAATCGTAATCGCCGATGCGGGGATATAAACCCATAGGTCCAATTTTATCTTCAGGCTGGGCTACGTAGTTAAAACGGGCATAATCCATAATAGAAGGAGTGTGGCCATTTGCTTCCACCCATGCTTTGTCTCTTAATTTTTCCACCGGCACGGAAGCAGATGCCCCCATATTATGTGGTAGTCCGAGTGTATGACCTACTTCGTGAGAAGAAACAAAACGAATTAGCTGCCCCATCAACTCATCATCAAATTGTGCTTTTCTGGCCCTGGGATCACTTGGTGCAGTCTGGATAAGATACCAGTCACGAAGTAACCTCATTACATTATGGTACCAGTTGATATGACTCTCGATAATTTCACCGGTACGTGGATCATGTACATGCGGGCCGGATGCATTAGCTACAGTGGAAGGTTTATAAACGATGGCAGAGTAACGGGCATCTTCCAAACTCCAGGTACTATCTTCTTCTTTAGTTGGGGCTACTTTAGCTATGATAGCATTTTTAAAACCGGCTTTTTCAAAAGCTTTCTGCCAGTCATTTACACCCTGTATTAAATAAGGCACCCATTTTTGCGGTGTGGTGGGATCGATATAATATACTATTGGTTTTATTGGTTCAACCAGTTCACCTCTTCTGAATTTGGCACTATCCTCTGGTTTTATTTCCAGGCGCCAGCGGGTAATTAAGCTGATGTCTTTTACACCTTGCGGGTCGGCATCAAAATCGGTGAACTCAGTGGTGAAATATGCCACACGATCATCATAATAGCGGGGACGCATTAAGCTTTTTGGTAATAAAATTATCGAGCTGTTCAATTCAAAAGTGGTGTTGCCTGATGGGGGTATAAAAAAAGTTCCCGGAACAGCAGGTCCTGAACTTTTTGAGTAAGTCTTAACCGTTTTTATCTCGGTATTCATCGGGTAAGACTTTACGTCCAGTATATATGATTTATCTGATTGTAAAGAACCAATGCGCAGGAATGGTTTAAAGAAGCCTTCAAAGAATAATACATCATTGTCCCCGTTCATATAATCAGTAAAGTCGATTACTGAGCCGGTACTGTCTTTTGAAAATGCTTTGATATCAAATGCGGCTGAGATAGGTTGCACACTGCTACGCATTACGGACTTGTACATCGGTTTGGTGGAATCTTTTGCATAAACCGAATAAGAAATAGTACGGATAAATATTTTATTATTTGGTCCTCTTTCAAAACGAATCACATTTTCGCCAATCTCATCACCGGCATAACCAATAAATCCACTTTGCATATCAACCGGTGCTTTTGAAATGCGGTTCACCACCAGGAAATCTCTTCCTAATAATGAATCACCAATTTCAAAATACCATTTGTCTTCTACTTTATGTACAGTAAGTAAACCAAACCTGCTTTGAGCTTTTTCAGTAATTACTTCCTTATAAGGTTTGGGGCCGGGTTTAGTAGAGCCGCCACCGTTGGTTACAGGAGCAGTACCCGTACCATTCGTTGGCGGAGGTGTTACCGGTTTTGTTTGAGCCGAAATCGATTGCGTTAAAAAAGATAAAAGAATAAGCAGCAAGCCAGCAGCTTGCCGTGTCAACAGTTTTCTCATTTGTTATATTTAATTCAATAAAATAGAGTGGTAAATTACAGGAATTACATATATAAATGAAACCGTTTGTAAAAGAAACAAACAGGTGTTGGCACCTGGAAATATCAGCTAAACAAAACAGGTGTAAAAAAACTTTTTATGGAAATTGTTGCTTTCAATTATTTTCCTAACTTGTGCCACTCACCTGCTAATGGGTATGGATGGATTGCTTGGAAAAAAATACACTACGGGTACACCATTCATTGTAAATTATTTTAAAAACAACTTGTATTCGCAAACATTAAAAACAGAAAATCATGGCTGAATCTAAACCAACTGCAAAAAGTGGAACGTCTGTTCAACCAAAGAAATCAGGAAACGTTATTAGTATTATTGCTCCTATTGTATGTATTATCTCCGGGTATTTAATCTGGCGTTTTTATCTGGGAGCCCCGTCACATTTCTCTAAGCCCGATCCTGAAGGTGGATTCTGGCCAGATCACCATGATCCGCACGGAGCACTTTACAGGATGTATGAAGGTGGTATCCTTGTACCTGTTTTGATTGGTTTGTTCCTCATGGTACTGGTATTCTCTATCGAAAGATTTATCACCATTGCTAAAGCAACAGGCGCAGGCTCTGTTAGTGATTTTGTTCGTAAAGTACAATATCACTTAGCTAACAGAAATGTTGATGCAGCATTAGCTGAATGCGATAAGCAAAAAGGGTCTGTTGGTAATGTAATGAAGGCTGGTCTTCGCCGCTACAAAGAAATGATTGAAGACAAAGAACTTTCCACAGAACAAAAAGTGCTGGCAATACAGAAAGAAGTGGAAGAAGCTACTTCTTTGGAACTGCCTATGCTGGAAAAGAACCTGGTGTTCCTTTCTACTATTACTTCGCTGGCAACCCTGGTGGCACTGTTGGGTACGGTAATGGGTATGATCAAATCATTTGCTGCATTAGGTGCAGAAGGTGGTTCTGGTGCTGCTGCCTCACTGGCGGTTGGTATCTCTGAAGCCCTTTATAATACAGCCACCGGTATTGCTACTTCAGCATTTGCCCTGGTTATGTATAATATCTTTACAACTAAGATCGACGCCATCACTTATGGTATTGATGAATCCGGCTTTACATTAACGCAAAGTTTCGCATCGTTATACAAATAAGATATAAACTGGCTTATGGAAATAAGCCCTAATTGTATCTAATTATTAATTTTTAAAAATTAAACGATGCCTAAAGTTAAGATTCCCCGTAAGAGCACCCATGTTGATATGACCGCATTTTGTGACGTGGCATTCTTGCTTTTGGCGTTCTTTATGCTGGCCACTCAGTTTAAACCTGATGAAGCCACTAAAGTTGAAACGCCAAAATCAGTATCATCAGATACCATCCCTACAAAGGATGCTTTTTTGGTAACATTTGATAAAGGGGGACGTGTTTTTGTCACTTATGATGATGCAGAAAAGAAAAAGGCACTTTTGGGTAAAATTAATGCAGACAAAGCTGTGGGATTAACTGACCCGGAAATTGCGAAGCTGAACAAAGCGATGGAAGCCGGAATTGGTGTTCCTTTTAATATGCTTAAAAGCCTTGCAAGTAAAGACGCAGCTGACATAGCTAAAGTTAATCAGCCTGGTATTCCGGTAACTGATACGCTCAATAATGAGTTGAAACTCTGGATAGCTGAGTTGCTGGCTGTTAACGGCGGATCTAAGCCCAAAAATGTTATGCTCAAAGGTGATAATGGCACAAATTATCCAACTTTTATCAATGTACTGGATGCGTTCACCAAAAATGGTATTTACAATTTTAAATTAATTACCATGCCGGAGAATGTTCCCAGTGGAACATACCTCTATGATGAAAGAACAAGCGGTAAAAAAGATAAAAAATAAATTAAATAACTTTTAAAACCATTTAACTATGGCTGATATAGAAAGCGGTGGAGGTGGGGGTCATAAAAAAGGACCTGGCGTTAAGAAAAGCAAGAAACTTTCTACCAGGGTTGACCTTACGCCAATGGTTGACTTGGGATTCTTGTTAATCACCTTCTTCATTTTTACCACCACCATGAGTTCACCCACAGCGATGAAACTCAATATGCCTGATGATACAGCTAAGGACGAAGAGCAAAACAAGGCTAAGGAGTCAGGTGCATTGACTATCATGCTTAGTAAAAATGACCACATTTATTATTATGAAGGAAAACTGGCCGAAGATGGTTCTAATTTTAAGTCAGCCATTTTTGGAAAGTCTTCTGGTGATGCTAAAGGCATAAGAGATATTATCATTGAAAAGAAGCAAAAACTTGGTGCCGAAGCAGATAAAGATATGGTGGTTGTAATTAAGCCTAATGAAGAGTCAACCTTTAAAAATACTGTTGATATGCTCGATGAAATGACTATCAATGGTGTTAAAAAGTATGCGTTGGTAAAAATTTCAGTTCCTGAAAACCAGCTGATAAAACTTACGGAAGGTGGTTCTAAATAAAGTTTATGGAATTTGATTTAGAAAGCATCTCAACTAAAAATTAACCAGATGGAAGTCAATAAAATATTAAGTTCAGATTTGCTCGATATTCTCTTTGATGAACGCAACAAGGATTACGGGGCTTATGAACTGCGCAGGCAATACGAGAAAAGGCTTGGTATGGCCCTGTTAATTACCGCCATTGCAGGTCTTATAATTGTTGTTGGATCAGTTTTGGCTAAAAATATCAACTCCGGTAAAAAGAAGGCCAATGTAATTGTGGAAGATGTAAGCCTTCAAAAAATTCAACAGGAAGAACAGCAAAAAGTGGAACCACCACCACCACCACCTCCAAAACAGGAACCACCAAAAATTGAGATTACCAAATTTACTCCTCCTAAAATTGTAGAAGACCAGGAAGTAAAGAAAGAAGATGAAGTAAAGGAACAGGAAGATCTTAAGGATGCTAATATTGGTAAAATTGACCAGGAAGGTATAAAATCTGATGTGGTAAATCCTCCTAAAGTGGAAGAAGCTACCCAGGTAGTACAGGCACCGGTTGAAGATGACCAAATCTTTACAAAAGTGGAGATTGAAGCCGGCTTCCCCGGTGGAGATGGCGCCTGGAAAAAGTTTTTGGAAAGAAACCTTAACGGACAAGTACCAAGTGATAACGGTGCACCTGAAGGAACTTACCGTGTATTAGTACAATTTGTGGTGGATAAAGAAGGTAACGTAAGTGATGTGAAACCATTAACCAGTTATGGTTATGGTATGGAAGAAGAAGCAGTGAAAGCAATTAAGAAAGGACCTAAATGGACACCGGCTGAACAAAACGGACGTAAAGTAAAAGCGTATCGTACACAGCCAATCGTGTTCCAGGTAACCAGTGAATAAGAATAATTAAAATTAATTTTATAAAACCCTCTTGCACAAGAGGGTTTTTTGTTGTTGGTAAGCGATCAATCAAATGCTAACGAACGTATTTAAAACAAAAAAGTTTTTTGCATTCATTTAATAATCTAGTTTATATCTTTGCGCTTTCTTTATTAAACACTCAACTGAAATTGAAAAGAAATTCAGCAAATATCAACAACGTTAATGCACACAGCTTGTGTGGTTATGTATTGATTAGTGTTTCCTCTCCTCAGCCGCGACGTGGATTCTGACAGGACGAGCCCTTTACCATGGCCCCTGTCAGTGAATGTTTCCCCAACAAATTCTAACCGGACTGGTAATCCATTTTTCATCCAATTTTTTATTAAAAAGTGGACAATCAAAATATAGTTATTCGTGTAGCCCATAGTGGCGATACTCATTTTGCAATAGCCATCACCGATGAAATGGCTTCATCCGCACAGGCAAGAGGAACCGGTATTGCCAAACGTACACCAGAGTATGTTGCCGATAAAATGAAAGAAGGAAAAGCTGTTATTGCTTATACCAAAGATGGCGACTGGGTTGGTTTTTGTTATATAGAAACCTGGAGTCATGGTGAGTATGTTGCCAATAGCGGTTTAATTGTTGCTCCAGTGTTCAGGAAAAGTGGTGTGGCAAAAGCAATTAAGAAAAAAATATTTGAGTTATCAAGAGAAAAATATCCTGATGCCAAGTTGTTTGGTTTAACAACAGGGCTGGCGGTAATGAAAATTAATAGTGAGTTGGGTTACGAACCGGTAACTTATTCTGAGCTGACACAGGATGAAGCTTTCTGGGCAGGATGTAAGAGCTGTGTGAACTATGAAATACTGATGAGTAAAGACAGGAAGAACTGTATGTGCACTGCCATGTTGTTTGACCCAAAGGACCATTACAAGCCAGAAGAAACGAAGCAATATTTTGAAGAGAATAAAAGTGGATTTGAACGTTTGCTGAAATTCAAACAATGGAAATTGTTAAGACCATTCCTGAAAAAAGATAAGGATGAAAATGGCAAAAGCGAAAAGCCAAAATCATTATTTCAGTTTTTTTTCAACTTATAATTTTCACCAATGAAAAAAATAGTATTAGGATTTAGTGGCGGATTAGATACAACTTACTGTGTTAAATATCTCAGTGAAGAAAAAGGATATGAAGTGCACAGTGTGATTGTAAACACAGGTGGTTTTAGTGAAGATGAATTAAAAAAGATTGAAGCACATGCTTACAAGCTGGGAGTAAAAACACATACTACGGTTAATGCTGTTAAAGGATATTATGACAGAATCATCAAATATCTTATTTACGGAAACTGTTTAAAGAATAATACTTATCCGCTCAGTGTATCAGCAGAACGTTTAAGCCAGGCATTGCATATTGCAGAACATGTAAAAGCATTGAAGGCAGATGCAGTGGCTCATGGAAGTACTGGTGCTGGTAATGACCAGGTGAGGTTTGACATGATTTTTCATATCATGATTCCCGGTGTAGAAATTATTACTCCTATCCGTGATTTAAAGTTGAGTCGTGAAGAAGAGATTGCTTATTTAAAAAGCAAAGGTGTGGAGATGAATGCTGAAAAAGCGATGTACTCTATCAATAAAGGTTTGTGGGGAACCAGTGTTGGTGGTAAAGAAACATTATCCTCCAAAGGAATGTTACCGGAAGAAGCATGGCCAACACAGGTAACTAAAAGTGGGAGTGAAGATGTAAAATTAAGTTTTGTAAAAGGAGAATTGAAAGCAGTTAATGATAAAGCATTTGACCATCCTGCAGATGCAATACAATATTTACAATCTATTGCCGGTCCTTACGGTATAGGACGAGATATACATGTCGGTGATACCATTATTGGTATTAAAGGAAGAGTAGGTTTTGAAGCTGCTGCACCAATGATCATTTTAAAATCACATCATGCACTGGAAAAACATGTGTTGACTAAATGGCAATTGCAATGGAAAGATACTTTGGCACAATTCTATGGCAACTGGATGCATGAAGGACAGATATTAGATCCAGTGATGAGAGATATAGAAGCTTTTCTCGAAAGAAGTCAGCAGAATGTAACGGGTAATGTGTTTGTCAATTTACAACCTTACCGTTTCCAGGTAATTGGTATTGAAAGCAAATATGATTTGATGAGCAGTAAGTTTGGTAAATATGGTGAAATGAATACAGGCTTTACTGGTGAAGATGTAAGAGGCTTCAGCAAAATATTTGGCAACCAGACAAGGATTTGGGAAGCAGTTAATAAAGAAGCGTAACGCACAATGCTGAATGCTAAATGCATTTGGCGTTAAGCGTTAGGCATTAAGCAAAAAAGAATATGTCTATCAAAGTTGGTATTATAGGAGGAGCAGGATATACGGGTGGCGAACTCATTCGCTTACTGATTCATCACCCGGATGTGAATGTTGCCTTTATTCATAGTCGCAGTAATGCTGGTAAGCCTGTAAATTCCGTTCACCAGGATTTATTGGGTGAAACTGAATTAACTTTTACTGGCGAGTTGAATAATGATATTGATGTATTGTTTTTGTGCTTAGGTCACGGTGAATCCAAAAAGTTTTTGACAGAGAATGCGATTGATGATAAGATAAAGGTGATTGACTTGGCGAATGATTTTCGTCTTTTGCCGCAATCACAAATTGGTAATCGCAAATTTGTTTATGGATTGCCTGAGTTGAATCGAGATGAAATAAAATCAGCTAACAATATCGCTAATCCAGGTTGTTTTGCTACTGCTATTCAACTTGGATTGCTACCGCTGGCTAAAGCAGGATTGTTGAGTGATGTATATACTACTGGTATCACCGGTTCAACCGGGGCAGGACAAAGTTTGTCTTCTACTTCTCATTTCAGCTGGAGAGCCAATAATATACAAGCGTACAAAACTTTGACGCATCAGCATCTTGGAGAAATAGAGCAATCATTGATGCAATTGCAAAATGCCGGTGATGTGAAAGTAAATTTTGTTCCATGGAGAGGCGATTTTACAAGAGGTATCTTCATCAGCTCACAAGTTCATTGTGAAGAAAAGGCTGAAGAGTTACTTGATCTGTATAAAGAATTTTATGCTGGTCACCCGTTTACAAATATTACAACTGAACCTCTTTTTTTAAAGCAGGTTGTGAATACGAATAAGTGCATCATTCAACTGGAGAAAGTGGGTAGTATTTTAGTAGTGCATTCAACGATTGATAATTTATTAAAAGGCGCCAGCGGACAAGCTGTGCAAAATATGAACCTGTTGTTTGGATTAGAAGAAACAGCAGGATTGAAATTGAAAGCAAATTATTTTTAATAACGCTGAAAGCTGAAAGCAAAACGCATAAAGCAAACTGAATAAAGCGTTTTGCCTTAAGCCTTAAGCATTAAGCGTAAAAAATGAATTTATTCGACGTATATCCGATTAATGAAATCACTATTGTAAAAGCAAAAGGCTCTTATGTGTGGGATGATAAAGGCGAACAATATTTAGACCTCTATGGTGGTCATGCTGTAATCAGCATTGGACATACTCATCCGCATTGGGTGCAACGGATAGAAGAGCAATTAGAAAAGATTGCTTTTTATTCTAATTCTATTCGCATTCCTTTACAACAGCAGTTGGCAGAGAAACTTGGTAAGGTTTCAGGAAAAGAAGATTACCAGTTATTTCTTTGTAACAGTGGTGCTGAAGCTAATGAGAATGCATTGAAACTGGCTTCCTTTCATAATGGAAGAAAGAAGATTGTTGCTTTCAACAAATCTTTTCATGGAAGAACATCGTTGGCTGTTTCAGCAACAGATAATAAAAATTATATCGCACCGGTTAATGAAACAGACAATGTAATTTTTCTTCCTTTGAATGATGAACAGGCATTGGAAGATTGCTTTAAGAAAAATGGAAAAGAAATTTCTTCTGTAATTATTGAAGGTATCCAAGGTGTTGGCGGAATTAATGTGGCTGAGAATTCATTCCTTCAAAAGATTCGTCAACTCTGTGATGAGTATGGTGCTATTTATATTGCTGACAGTGTTCAGTGCGGTTATGGAAGAAGCGGCAAGTTTTTCAGTCATGATTTTGCAGGTGTAAGTGCTGATATTTATACCATGGCAAAAGGAATGGGAAATGGGTTTCCTGTTGCTGGTATCATCATTGCTCCGCATATCAAGCCCAAACATTTTCAATTAGGAACAACCTTTGGTGGTAATCATTTGGCCTGTGCTGCTGCTTTAGCAGTGCTGGAAGTAATTGAAGAAGAAAAATTATTGGGCAATGCTGCTACCGTTGGTTTCTATTTAAGAGAAGAATTAAAAAAGATTCCGCAACTGAAAAATGTAAGAGGAAGAGGATTGATGATTGGTTTTGATGTTCCGGAAGAGTTGAAAGATTTAAAAAAGAATTTACTATTTAATCAAAAGATATTTACTGGTGAAGCAAAACCAAATGTGATTCGTCTGTTACCTTCCTTAGCGTTGCGTAAACGAGATGCAGAACAATTTATTGAATCAATTAAAGAAGAGATTGCAATTTTAGCTGAAGGCTCAATGCAGAATGCTTAATGCTTAATGCCATGAGAGATTATAAAAAATATGAGGTTTGGGTGAAATCACATGAGTTGGTTTTATTTGTTTATAAAGAATTGTTGCCTCAGTTCCCAAAATCCGAACAATATGAATTAGCATCACAATTAAAGAGAGCATCATATTCAGTGCCATTGAATATTGTAGAAGGTTGTGGCAGGAAAACGGATAGTGATTTTGCTCACTTTCTTGATATGGCATTAGGTTCAGCTCATGAAGCAGAGTACTGTGGGTTGCTGACTTTTGAACTTAACTTTATTTCAAAGAAAAGTTACGAGGCATTTACTGAACTTTTAAATGAAGTAAAAGCAAAATTGATTAACCTTATAAAATCAATCAGAAAAGACAAATAAAGCGTTATGCGTTAAGCATTCCGCATTTAGCATAATATGAAGAATTTTATTTCCGTTCATGATGTAAGCAATATCAATGCTTTGGTTGAAAAAGCATTGGAGTATAAAGCTAATCCGTTTAAGGATAAAACGCTGGGTGCAAATAAACGCATTGGTTGTTTATTTCTTAATCCGAGTATGCGTACGAGGCTGAGTACACAAATTGCTGCACAGAACCTGGGAATGGAAGCGATCATCTTCAATGTGGGAAGCGAAGGCTGGGCACTGGAGTTTGAAGAAGAAGCCATCATGAGCGGTAATACAGTGGAGCATGTAAAAGATGCAGCACCAATCATGGGGAAATATTTTGATGTACTGGCAATAAGAACTTTTCCTTCTTTAAAAAACAGGGAAGATGATTACAGCGAATTGTACATTAAACAATTTATAAAGTACGCTGGTATTCCGGTGGTGAGTTTGGAAAGTGCTACGTTACATCCATTACAAAGTTTGACAGATGTAATTACTATCACCGAATGTGAAAACCACAAACCACAAACCACAAACCATAAACCTAAAATTGTTCTCACATGGGCACCACACGTAAAGCCTTTGCCGCAATGTGTGGCCAATAGTTTTTCTCAATGGATTAATGCATGGGGAGAAGCTGATTTTGTAATCACTCACCCGGAAGAATATGAACTGGCTGAACAATTCACTAAAGGAGCTACCATTACACATAACCAGGATGAAGCATTGAAAGATGCTGATTATCTGTATGTAAAAAACTGGAGCACTTTTAATGATTACGGAAAGATTTATTGTAATGACCCCGAGTGGATGCTGACACAAAAAAAATTGAAGCTGACCAATAACGCTAAAGTGATGCACTGTTTGCCGGTAAGAAGAAATGTAGAACTGAGTGATGAGATATTAGACAGTGCCGGCAGCATTGTAACACAGGAAGCATCTAACAGGGTGTGGGCTGCACAGGCGGTGCTGAGTGAAATTTTGAATGCTAAACGATGAATGTTGAATGGAGTTATTGTTTGTAATAAAGATTGGAGGGAATATCGTTGATGATGAAAATAAACTTTCTTCATTCTTACAATCATTTGCACAACTGAATGGAAGAAAAATTTTGATTCATGGTGGAGGTAAAGTAGCGACAAAAATTGGTGATAAGTTAGGCATGGAATCAAAATACGTGGATGGAAGAAGAATAACAGATGCAGAAACGATTGATGTAGTGACGATGGTGTATGGCGGACTGGTAAATAAAAAAATTGTAGCACAATTGCAGGCCAATGGTTGTAATGCTGTTGGTGTTACCGGTGCTGATGCGAATTTGATTCCGGCAACAAAAAGACCAGTGCAAGAAATTGATTATGGTTTTGTGGGGGATGTTGAAAGTTCACAGTTGACAGTTGGCAGTTGGCAAATTTTGTTAGATAATAATTTAATACCTGTCATTGCTCCTTTGACACACGATGGTAAGGGACAAATTTTAAATACCAATGCTGATACTATGGCGCAGGAAGTGGCCAAAGTATTGAGCACGGTTTATGAAGTGCAATTGATTTACTCCTTTGAAAAAGCAGGTGTGTTGCTGGATATAAATGACGAATCAACCCTTATTAAACAATTGAATTGGGAATATTATCAACAACTAAAAAACCCTGACTCCCCTTCAGGGGTTGGGAGTAAAATATTTGCCGGCATGATTCCAAAATTGGATAATGCTTTTGCTGCATTGAATAGCGGTGTTAAGAAAGTAATTATTGGTAAGGCAGAGAATTTGTTAGAATTAATCAATGGCACCAGTGGAACAAGTATCGTCAATGAGTGATAGCTTAACGATATTACAATCTTCTGCAATCAGTCTGTTAAAGGAACTGATTGCTACTCCATCTTTCAGTAAAGAAGAAGACCAAACAGCAGGTATTATCTGCCGTTTTCTTGGAGAGAGAGGTATTGCACATTATCGTTCGGGGAATAATGTGTGGGCAAAGAATAAGTTTTACGATTCAGCTAAACCAACTATTCTTCTCAATTCACATCATGATACCGTAAAGCCCAACAAAGGATATACACTCGATCCGTTTTCTCCAATAGAAAAAGATGGAAAATTATTTGGCCTGGGAAGTAATGATGCCGGAGGTTCTTTAGTGAGTTTGATAGCTACTTTCTTATATTATTATGATAAACAGGATTTGAACTATAATCTCATCATTGCAGCAACTGCAGAAGAAGAGATAAGCGGTACTGGTGGGATTGAAGCATTATTACCTGAATTAGGAAAGGTTGATTGTGCTATTGTTGGTGAACCAACGCAAATGCAAATGGCCATTGCTGAAAAAGGATTGCTGGTATTAGATTGTATTGCCTATGGAAAAGCAGGACATGCGGCAAGAGAAGAGGGAGAAAATGCTTTGTATAAAGTGGTAAAAGATATTGAGTGGATTTCGTCATATAAGTTTTCAAAGGTATCTGACTTACTCGGGCCAGTAAAGATGAGTGTAACAGTTATTGAAACAGATAACAAACAACATAATGTGGTGCCGGCCCAATGCAAATTTGTAATTGATGTGCGGGTGAATGAATTATATACTCATGAGGAGATTATCGAAACAGTAAAGCAGCATATTCAAAGTGCGGTGAAGCCCAGAAGCACTCGGTTGCGTTCATCTTCCATATCATTAGAACATCCATTGATAAAATCAGGAATTAAACTGGGAAGAAACTTTTACGGCTCACCCACCACATCAGATAAAGCATTGATGCCTTTCCCGGCGTTAAAGATAGGTCCCGGTGACAGTGCAAGAAGTCATACAGCAGATGAATCTATTTATATAGATGAAATAAAGAATGGAATTGATTTGTACATTCGGCTATTAAATCAATTGCTGCATTAGTTACCGGTTACAAGTTTCCGGTTGCAGGTTAAACTAAAGCGTATGAAAAGTTACAGAGACCTTGAAATTTACAGGGAGTCAAAACGGCTTGCCATTGAGATTCATAAAATGACAATGTCTTTGCCTAAGTTTGAATTATTTGAAGAAGGTGGGCAGGCAAGGCGTTCTGCTAAATCGGTAACGGCAATGATAGTAGAAGGCTATGGACGCAGAAGATATAAAGCTGATTTTATCAAGTATCTTGTTTATAGTCATGCTGAAACCGATGAAACAATTCTGCACCTTGATTTCTTATTTGAAACTGGCTCATTAAAAGATGAGGCTTTGTATATCAGACTGAAAAATGATTATGATACGGTAAGTAAGAAAATAAATAAGTATGTCCAATGGGTTGAGGAAAACTGGAACGAATTTCCAAACCCTGAAACCTGAAACTGGTAACCTGAAACAACAATTATGAAGCTCTGGCAAAAGAATACAACAGTATCTGACGCAGTAGAAAAATTTACTGTGGGAAATGATAAGGAGATGGATTTGTACCTGGCTAAGTACGATGTGCTTGGTTCCATCGCTCATGTTACCATGCTGGAGACGATTGGTTTGTTAACTGCTGATGAGAAAAGAATACTGGTCAAAGAGCTTCAGTCAATATATTCAGAAATTCAAAATTCAGCATTCAGAATTCAAAATGAGGTGGAGGATATCCATTCTCAGATAGAACTATTACTCACTCAACGGTTAGGTGAAGTGGGAAAGAAGATACACAGCGGAAGAAGCCGTAATGACCAGGTGCTGGTAGATATAAAATTGTTTTTAAGAGCGGAGATTGAAAAAACTGTACAGTCTGCTAAGTCATTATTCGATTTACTGATTGAATTAAGCGAAAAGCATAAAAATATTTTATTACCCGGTTATACGCATTTACAAATTGCCATGCCTTCTTCCTTCGGTTTGTGGCTGGGGGCTTATGCAGAAAGTTTGGTGGATGATGTCATCAGTTTTCAGTCGGCGTATAAAGTAGTAAATAAAAATCCATTAGGTTCAGCGGCAGGTTATGGTTCATCTTTTCCTTTGAACCGGACATTGACCACTCAACTGCTGGGCTTTGAATCGCCCAACTACAATGTGGTAGCAGCACAAATGAGTCGTGGTAAGAGTGAAAGAATTGTAGCACAATCCATCAGCAACACCGCAGCTACATTAAGCAAACTGGCTTATGATTGCTGTTTGTATATGAACCAGAACTTTGGTTTCATTTCTTTCCCCGATGAACTGACAACAGGCAGCAGTATCATGCCGCATAAAAAGAATCCTGATGTTTTTGAATTAATAAGAGCAAAATGCAATCAACTGCAGGCATTACCTAATGAGATTGCTTTCGTTGCTAATAATCTTCCTTCCGGTTATCATAGGGATTTTCAATTATTGAAAGAACAACTTTTTCCCGCTTTTGAAAAAATTCGTAGTTGTATGGATATGATGCAACTGATGCTGAGCAATATGAAAGTGAAGGAAGATATACTGGAAAATGATTTGTATAAATACTTGTTTAGTGTGGAAGAAGTGAACAAACTGGCATTATCCGGTGTTCCTTTTCGGGAAGCATATAAACAAGTGGGAATGATGATTGAAGCCGGGCAGTTTAATCCTGAGAAAAAAATTAATCACACACATGAAGGAAGTATTGGCAATCTCTGTAATGATAATATTGTGGCTATGATGGATAAAGAGATGGGTGAGTTTACGTTTTGGAATGAAAACATTTTATTAAGCAATTAATATCGGATAATTTTAATCCTAAATATTTATCATATGCAAAAACTTCAATTTATTTGTGCCTTGGGTGCTATTGTGCTTGGGGTTAAAATTTTCATCCAAAATAAAGTAGAAGCCCCAGACAAAAACCCGATTATAGAGTTCCTTAAATTTTTTATTCCATTCAATGCTTTCAAATATATACTGCCATATAATTCGAAAACAGCAAAGGAATCAGGGGTTTTTAATAAAAAAACGATAAACACTTTGTTGATTATTCTCTATTTAATTTTTATAATCTTTTTTTATCAAGTAATTGTAGTGGAAAAGAGGTTTGAAAATTTTTAATCATTTCTTATTCTTCTCTCTTTTCAAATATTTGTCCTTAATAATATCCTGCACCGGCACATTCTCAATCTTACTCTCTAACCAGGAAATAATATCAAGGTACATAAAGGAACGGCTTTCTAATGGATTGTCTTCATACTTCTTTAACTTCTCTCTCAACGAAGTAAAAGCATCTTTAAATTGTTTGGGATTCAAATGAAATGATTTGCGGATGAACTTAAATATTTCTTCTTCCACCACACTCAGGTTTTCCATCTTCGCCATAAAACGATAAACGGATTTTATCAAATGCTCCAGTATATCGTAATTGCCCATTTCAAAATGTGCAATAAGGTGAAGTAACCTCGCATAACATTGTAAATCGGTACGCAAATCAATCTTCCACTGGATTACTTTATTGAGATAGTCAATTGCTTTTTCATTGTTACCGCTGCCAAAATATAAACAGGCGATTTTATAGTAGAAAACTAATATACGGTGTAAATCTAATTTAGTTTCAAACTCATCCAGCTTCTCTTCTAAATGGGGAACCAGTTTTAATCCCTGCGTAAAACTTCCTTCTAAAAAATGTTTGTTGATTTTGGCTACATACAGGTACATGAATGTTTGCACACGATTATTATCATTGGCATTTCCTTCTTTGCTGCGGTAAAAGTTTTCAAACTGATGCAGCATCTCATCAAACTTTCGTATGTTCTGCAACAGGAAATGTGCATTCAGCAAATTGTGCAAACCCTTAATATAATACTGTGCTTCCACTTTTTTCATAGATGGTTCCTGTTCAAACAGGTCAACCCATTTTTGTGTGTAGCGGTAGTACATAATTAAATCCTGCAGAATAAATCCATACCAGCTATAGCTTTGGTACAAATACATCTTCTCATAAAAACCGGTAAATGATTTTACATTAGTTGGCAAGCCAGCCTGGAAGAATCGTTTGATAGCATCTTCATCTTTTTTATTCCTTGCATGGCCATGTTTGATATACCAGCCATACAACTGTAACGAAAGATTGGAAAGTTTTCCAATCATAGCAATACGGTCATCCACATCATCTACTTCATTTGCCAGTAATTCGGCACGGTTCTCCATGCTGCGGGTGATGTAAAGCGCTTCAATCTTTTTTTCAAATATTAATGCCTGCAGTAAAAAGGTATGCTGGTTATGCGACCGGGCATTTTCTTTTATCTTATCAATAATTTTCAGCGTTTGCAGGTAAAGCCCTTTGTTAAATAAAATCCGGGCATAATCCATCTGCTCATGCAACTGCAGCTCGATGTTGTGTTCATCTTTTAAGATACGAACACTCGCAAGTATTTGTTTGTATAAATGAGCTTTTAAATTGGAAAGTTGTTGTTTCTTAATGCTTTTGTTTTTTAATAACAACTGTTCGTCATACTCCTTCATCTTATCCAGCGCATCAAAGAGCTGAATAATCTTCATATCGCTGGTGGCAGAGTTGCGTTTTACGAACAATTTAAAGTTTCGTTTCTCCGCTTTTTCAAGCGATTTTATTAATTGAAACAACTCATCTGTCCTCCTGTTGGGCATCGTAATTTAATTTGACCAAAATCCTTACTGGTAAAGGGTTTCAGTGATTTTAGGGCCTTATAGCTGGTGTAGAAGAAAGTCTATTTTAACTTCAGCAGCAGCGTTATTTTAGGTAAATTTGTTATAGCAGGCTGTGAATTTTGTTTATTGGCAAGCAACACAAAAATGAGCAGCCTGTTTTTATCTTTTACAACAGCAATTTATGGCAGATAAACGAATTTACATCTTCGACACAACATTGAGGGATGGAGAACAGGTTCCCGGTTGTAAGCTCAATAAAAAAGAAAAAATTGAATTGGCCCTGCAGATAGAAGCATTGGGAGTGGATGTGCTGGAAGCAGGGTTTCCTATTTCTTCACCCGGCGATTTTGATTCTGTTAGTGAAATAGCTTCATTGGTTAAGAATGCAACGGTATGTGGCTTGAGTCGTGCTGTAGAGAAAGATATTGAAGTAGCAGCAGAAGCTATCAAACATGCTGTTCGTCCACGCATACATACTGGTATCGGTACATCCGATTATCATATCAAAGCAAAGTTCAACGCTACACAGGAAGAAGTTTTAGAGAGAGCCGTTAAAGCAGTGAGACATGCTAAGAAATTTGTAGAAGACATAGAATTCTATGCAGAGGATGCAGGAAGAACCGATAACGAATATTTAGCAAGAGTAGTGGAAGCAGTTATTGCTGCTGGTGCTACGGTAGTAAACATTCCTGATACAACTGGTTATTGTTTACCTCATCAATACCAGGAGAAGATGGCTTATCTCATCAACAATGTTTCCAATATTGATAAAGCAATTTTATCCTGTCATTGTCATAATGATTTGGGATTAGCAACAGCTAATTCTATCGCCGGTGTTATTGGTGGTGCAAGACAAATTGAATGTACTATTAACGGGTTAGGAGAAAGAGCGGGGAACACTTCATTAGAAGAAGTGGTGATGGTGTTAAAGCAACATGCTTACATGGGTTATTATACCAACATAAAAACAGAACAACTGAATCCTATCAGCCGCTCAGTAAGTGAAACAATGCGTATGCCGGTGCAGCCGAACAAAGCGATTGTGGGAAGTAATGCTTTCTCTCACTCATCCGGTATTCACCAGGATGGATTTTTGAAAGATTCCCAAACCTATGAAATCATCACTCCTGAAAGTGTGGGAGCCGATGGCAGTAAGATTGTACTAACGGCCCGCAGTGGGCGAAGTGCTCTGGCTCACCGTTTTCAAAAATTAGGCTACCAGTTTACCCGTAATGATATTGATATTTTATATAAAAAGTTTCTGGAAGTAGCCGATAGCAAGAAAGAAGTGATGGAAGATGATTTGCATGCAATGGCTAAAGTTTATGTTCCGGAAACGGCCACGGCTTAGTGTTTTCTTATGTACAGATAGTTCTAACCGGCGCAGTGTCAGAACTGCGCCACTTTTTAAAATCTAAATCCTGAAAAAAAAGAATAAACCACATGAAAAAGAAAATTGCAGTAATCAATGGAGATGGCATCGGCCCCGAAGTAACCAAACAATCTGTTAGGGTGCTGGATGCTGTTGCCCAGCAATTTAATCACCAGTTTGAATACACACATGCCCTGATGGGAGCGGTTGCTATTGACGAAACAGGCTCACCGTTGCCACAGGAAACAATTGATATTTGTCTCGATGCTGATGCTATACTGTTCGGGGCGATAGGACATCCGAAATACGATAATGACCCAACTGCGAAAGTTAGACCGGAACAAGGTTTACTTGGTCTGCGTAAAGCTTTACAATTGTATGCGAACCTTCGCCCCATTATTTCTTATCCTTCATTGCAGCATCTTACTCCGTTTAAAAGCAAACAACTCGAAAATGTTGACTTCATTATTTTCCGTGAATTAACCGGTGGAATTTATTTTGGTAAGAAGGAGTTAAGTGAAGATAATTCCAGGGCCGTTGATGAATGTGTTTATACAACAGCAGAAATTGAACGCATTGCTCATTTAGCGTTTCAGTATGCACAAAAACCGGAGCGTAAACAAAAGCTCACATTGGTTGATAAAGCCAATGTACTGGAAACATCCCGCCTGTGGAGAAGAGTGGTTACTGAAGTAGCCAAAAAATATCCCAATGTAAAATTAGATTATTTATTTGTTGACAATGCTGCCATGCAAATCATTATCAATCCAAAACAGTTTGATGTAATTCTTACTGAAAATATGTTTGGCGATATTATCAGTGATGAAGCCAGTGTATTAGCCGGCTCATTGGGAATGTTGCCTTCTGCTTCTGTCGGTAATGGCCCGGTATTGTTTGAACCGATACATGGAAGTTATCCGCAGGCTGCAGGAAAAGATATTGCCAACCCGATTGGTTCTATTTTATCTGCTGCTATGATGCTGGAACATTTTGGATTAAATGATGAAGCACAGGTGGTGAGAGATGCAGTTGCCTGGACAATGGCAAATGGATTTGTTACAAAAGATATTGATCCGGTTAATTTTTACTTCACCACTACCATTGGTGAGTTGATATGCGATTATGTGATGGATAAAATTCCGGGAAAGATTAATAAGGATAATATAGAGTTGAGAAAGTCAACGATTATATAGTCTGAACCAGGATTTACAGGATTGTAAAGATTGTGAGAAAAGAAATAGCAGTCAATAATTTCCTGCTAATCCTTTAAATCAAAGAAATCAAGGTTCCGACAAATTAGTTCTTTGTTTTATCAAAAGGCGGTGTTATCTTAGCATGCTATCACACTTCTATGTTGAATAACAGAATCAATAATGTCATTAGTCTGCTGACCATTCTGGTGGTGGTTGTTGTCATTATTATTCCTGCACATGGAGGTGGATGGTTGTAATTAATAAAAACAAAAATTAAGATACCAAACCCGCCTCTAAAAAGGCGGGTTTTTTATTTGTCTGAACCATGATTTGTTGGATTCAATGGATTTGGAAGAAGACAAAAAATAAATTTGATCCCCTTTTCCTATGAATCCAAATAATCATTTAAATCCAGGTTCAGACAATGGGTAAATATTACAACGAAAACACAGTGCTTTATCTCAATGGAGAGTTTGTAAAAGCATCGGAAGCAAAAATTGATTTGTACAGTCAGTCATTGCATTATGGCTATGCTGTGTTTGAAGGTATTCGTTCATATAAAAACGTAAACGGAGAAACAAAGATTTTTAAAGAGCAGGAACATTATGACCGCTTAAGAAATTCTGCAACTGCCATGAACATGCCTTACACATGGACAAATGAAGAACTGATTGCAGCTACTTACGAAATATTAAAGCGAAATAATATACAGGATGCATATATAAGACCAGTGGTGTATGCTCCGGCTAATATGAGTTTTGTACCGAATGAAGAGTCATTCATATTTATCGAAGTATGGGAAATGCTTCCCTTCTTTGGTGAAAAATTATTGAAGGTGATGACTTCTCCTTTTCAGCGGCCTAATCCAAAAGGATTTAAGATTACAGCCAAGGCAAGCGGTCATTATGTAAACTCTATACTTGCCAGCCAGGATGCTAAAGCAAAAGGATATGACGAAGCATTGCTTACCGATATGAATGGGTTTGTAGCAGAAGGAACAGGCGCCAATGTTTTTTATGAGAAAGATGGAAAATTATTTACACCAGCGCCGGGAAATATTTTGCCCGGTATTACAAGAGCAACGGTGCTGGGGCTGTGTAATAAATTAGATATTCCTGTAGAAGAAAAACAAATCACAATTGATGAATTGAAAGGAGCTGATGCTGTTTTCTTCTGCGGAACAGCAGCTGAAGTAATTGGCTGGGATAGTTTGGATGGAGGGAAGTTTAAGAAACAATGGAGTGAATCATTGGGAAGAAAAATTCAATTAGCATATAAAGAATTGGTTGTGGAGAATTTTTTTGAACCACAGAGACAGGAAGACACAGAGAAACACAGAGCAATCCCTGTGTAACTCCGTGCCACTGTGCCTCCGTGGTTTTAATTTGCTGAATGGAGAAAAGGAAGTACAAGTGAGTGACCCGCCAACAAGTTGGGGGCAGGCGCAACAGAAGTTTAATAGTAGTACAACAGCTAAGTACAAAAAATTAAAATAAAAATGAATTCGGAATTAAATAAGTACAGTAAAGTCTTAACGCAGGATGAAACACAACCAGCAGCACAAGCGATGCTGTATGGTATTGGTTTAACAGAAGAAGATTTAAAGAAAGCACAAGTTGGTATTGCCAGTATGGGTTATGATGGTAATACCTGTAATATGCATTTGAATGATTTGGCAAAAGTGGTAAAACAAGGTGTATGGGCGAACGATTTGGTGGGTTTAATATTTAATACGATTGGCATTAGTGATGGTATCAGCAATGGTACAGATGGTATGCGTTATTCATTGGTAAGCCGTGATTTGATTGCTGATAGTATTGAAAGTGTATGCGGTGGTTTTTATTATGATGGTTTAATTGCATTGCCGGGCTGTGATAAAAATATGCCGGGTGCAATTATGGCGATGGGCCGTTTGAATCGTCCCTCTATTATGGTATATGGTGGAACGATTGCACCGGGTCATCATAAAGGAGAAGAACTAAATATTATTTCTGCATTTGAAGCATTGGGAAAAAAATTAGCTGGTACAATTACACCAGAAGATTTTAAAGAAGTGGTGAAACATAGTTGTCCGGGTGCAGGTGCTTGTGGTGGTATGTACACTGCCAATACAATGGCGAGTGCTATTGAAGCATTGGGAATGAGTTTACCATATTCATCTTCTAATCCTGCCATCAGCGATGATAAAAAGAAAGAATGCTTAGAAGCAGGTGAAACAATAAAAGTTTTATTAGAAAAAGATATTAAGCCAAAAGACATCATGACGAAGAAGGCATTTGAAAATGCTATCGTAATCATTATGATTTTGGGTGGAAGTACAAATGCTGTATTGCATTTGATTGCTATGGCAAAAAGTGTTGGTGTTGATTTAACACAAGATGATTTTCAGCGCATCAGCAATACAACACCTGTATTGGCCGACTTTAAACCAAGCGGAAAATATTTGATGCAGGAATTGCATGCACATGGCGGCATACCTGCAGTAATGCGTTATTTATTGGATAAAGAAATGTTGCATGGTGATTGTCTCACTGTTACCGGTAAAACAGTGGCAGAGAATTTAAAAGATATCAAAGCAATCAACTTCGATACACAGGATATTTTGTATCCATTAGAAAAACCATTGAAAGCAACAGGTCATCTGCAAATTCTTTATGGTAACCTCGCAGAGAAAGGAAGTGTGGCAAAAATCAGTGGTAAAGAAGGCGAGCGTTTTGAAGGACCGGCAAGAGTATTTGATGGTGAGAAGGATTTAGTAGCCGGTATTGCTAATGGAAGAGTAAAGAAAGGTGATGTAGTAGTGATAAGATATGAAGGGCCGAAAGGCGCCCCCGGTATGCCGGAGATGCTGAAACCAACCTCAGCAATTACCGGGGCTGGTTTAGGTAAACATGTGGCATTGATTACTGATGGAAGATTCAGTGGTGGTTCACATGGATTCGTCGTCGGTCACATCACTCCCGAAGCATTTGATGGTGGTTTAATTGCACTGGTGCAGGATGATGATGTTATTGAACTGGATGCAACAAAACGTACCATCACATTAAAGGTGAGTGATGAAACAATTGCTGAAAGAAAAAAACAATGGAAGCAACCGGCACTTAAAGAAACTAAAGGAGTGTTGTTTAAATATGCGAAGATGGTAAAAGATGCCAGTGAAGGTTGTGTAACAGATGAATTTTAAAATTATGACCAAACAATATTTCATAGAATTAGCTGACTATAATATCTGGGCCAATAACATTCAGTGTAATTGGCTGGAGCAAATTACTGAGGAGCAATGGAAGCAGCATATCGTTAGCAGTTTTAACAGCATACAGGAAACAGTACTGCATATCATCTCTGCAGAGAATGTATGGCTGCAACGTTTGGATAAAGAAGCCAATCCTGCGTGGATTCAAACTTCTTATACAGGAACAAAAGCTGAACACATTGCATTATGGAAAAGTTTGTCACAACGACTGAAAGATTTTACGATTGATATGGATGAATCAGTTTTGAAAGAAAATCTGGAGTTTAAACGCTTGAATGGTGATGCATATTCAATGCCGCATTACCAGGTGCTGGCACATATTTTCAATCATTCCACTTATCACCGTGGACAATTGATCACTATGTTGAGGCAAGCAGGATTTACATCAGTTGGTTCAACAGATATGCTTGGTTATTTCAGAAAATAATGAATTGCAGGGAAAGTTAGTTTGGTCAATGAAAAAAACTTTTTTATGGAAACATTAGAATTAAAAAAACAAAAAGTGGAAGAAGTAAAACCCATAACTATCAGTGGAAGTGCAGCAGTGCTTGAAGCTTTTTTAGCAGAAGGAGTTGACACCATCTTTGGTTATCCCGGTGGTGCTATTATGCCTATCTATGATGCGTTGTATGATTATAACAACAGATTAAAGCATATACTGGTCCGTCACGAGCAGGGTGCTATACATGCAGCACAGGGTTATGCAAGAGCCAGTGGTAAAACAGGTGTGGTGTTCGCTACCAGCGGGCCAGCTGCTACCAATTTAGTAACTGGCTTAGCAGATGCGATGATTGATAGCACACCGGTTGTGTGTGTAACAGGCCAGGTGTTTGCTCATTTACTCGGTACAGATGCTTTCCAGGAAACAGATGTGATTAATATTACTACTCCCATTACTAAATGGAATTACCAGGTTACTGATGCAAAAGAAATTCCATCTGTGTTAGCAAAAGCATTTCATATTGCCGGTACAGGAAGACCAGGTCCGGTATTGATTGATATTACAAAGAATGCGCAATTGCAGATGATTGAATACAGCGGTTATGAAAAATGTACTCATATCCGCAGCTATCGTCCCAAACCAATTGTACGGAAAGAATATATTGAAGAAGCTGCCAAACTCATCAATGAAGCAAAGAAACCATTTGTGATTTTTGGACAGGGAGTTATTCTTGGTAAAGCTGAAAAAGAATTTACCAAATTCATTGAGAAGGGTGGATTACCTGCTGCATGGACTATTATGGGTATGAGTGCTATTCCTACCAATCATCCTTTGGCTGTTGGTATGTTGGGTATGCATGGTAATTATGGTCCAAACTTATTGACGAATGAATGTGATGTGTTGATTGCGGTAGGTATGCGTTTCGATGACCGTGTAACGGGTCGTTTGGATAAATATGCCAAGCAGGCGAAGGTTATTCATTTAGATATTGACCCTGCTGAAATTGATAAGAATGTAAAAGCAACTGTTGGTGTATGGGGCGATTGTAAAGAAACATTGCCTTTACTAACCGAGTTAATTCAACAAAAAGTTTATCCTCAGTGGTTGAAACAATTTAAAGATTGTACAACTAAGGAAGAAGATAAAGTAATTAAAGAAGAACTGAACCCATCCAAAGATGAATTAACAATGGGAGAAGTGATCAAGTTGCTGAATGATTTGACAAAAGGCGAAGCCATCATTGTAACCGATGTTGGTCAGCACCAGATGGTAGCTTGTCGTTATGCACAAATGAATCAATCAAAAAGTAATATCACGAGTGGTGGATTGGGTACAATGGGTTTTGCATTGCCAGCTGCTATTGGCGCTAAATACGGTGCGCCGGATAGAACAGTAGTGGCAATAATTGGTGATGGTGGTGTGCAGATGACAATACAGGAGTTGGGAACCATCATGCAGTTTAAGCCAGATGTGAAGATTTTAATTCTTAATAACAGTTTCCTCGGAATGGTTCGCCAGTGGCAGGAGTTGTTCCACCAGAATCGTTATTCATTTGTTGATATCACCAGTCCTGATTTTGTACAGGTAGCTAAAGGATATTATATCGATGGACAAAGTGTAAATGAAAGAAGCAAACTAAAAGGTGCTTTAGAAACTATGCTTAACCACAAGGGAAGTTATTTGCTGGAAGTAAAAGTGGGTAAAGAAAACAATGTATTCCCCATGGTGCCGCAGGGAAGAGGCGTGGCTGAAATTGTTTTGTGTAAAGAAGAATTGTAATAATTGTGATTACAGAAATAGCTCTTTTAAATATAATACCGGGAAAAGCTCAGGAGTTTGAAAAAGCTTTTGGTGAAGCGCAGGAAATCATTTCTTCCATGAAGGGATATATAGAACATGAACTTCAAAAATGTATGGAAGAAGAAAACAAATACCTGTTGCTTGTTCGATGGGAAACTATCGAGGACCATACAGAAGGCTTTAGAAAACATGAGCGGTATAAAGAATGGAAAAATTTGTTACATCATTTCTATCATCCTTTCCCGGTGGTAGAACATTATAAAACGATTTATTAAAAATTATAGATATGCAAAAGCAGGAGTTCACAATAACGGTTTACACCGAAAACCAGGTTGGTTTGCTGAACCGTATTGCGATTATCTTTTCAAGAAGAAAGATTAATATCGAAAGTTTAAATACATCACCATCAGAAGTGGATAGTGTACACCGCTTTACTATTGTCATTAATGAATATGAAGAAGTGGTGCGTAAACTTTGCCGCCAGATAGAAAAACAGGTGGATGTATTAAAAGCTTATTACAATACCAATGATGAAATTGTTTGGCAGGAACTGGCTATGTACAAAGTTCCTACAGATGTGATTGCCGAAGAAGTAAAAGTAGAACGTTTGTTAAGTCAGCATGGGGCAAAGGCTGTTGTGATTCGTAAGGACTATACCGTGTTTGAAGTAAGTGGTCATCGTGAAGAAACAGATAAACTGATTGAAGTATTAGAACCATTCGGGCTGATTGAATTTGTAAGAAGTGCAAGAGTAGCCATTATTAAAAATAGCGATGGTTTTCATAGTAAACTCAAAGAGTTTGAATACAAAGAACCCGGCGAACATGCAGTAGAGAATGAGTTTTTAGATAAAAACCAGGAAGTATTCTCAATGTAGTCTGAACCTGGATTTATTTGATTAATTGGATTGTGAGAAAAAATAAATTTTGGAGTATAGCTCCCCTCCCGGGAGGGGCAGGGGGTGGGTAAATGATGAATAGAATTAAAGAACGATGAAGTGAGTGACCCGCCAATTTCATTGGGGGCAGGCACAACAGACGATAAATAGTAGCACAACAGTTGATAACATAACAAAAAATAGTTTTCAGTTTTTTAAATTTTCAAATCTTCAAATTGACTTTATGGCAAAATTAAATTTCGGTGGTGTGGAAGAAAATGTAGTAACCCGTGATGAGTTTCCACTCGCCAAAGCACAAGATGTATTAAAGAATGAGACCATTGCTGTAATTGGATACGGCGTACAGGGTCCCGGACAAGCATTGAACCAACGTGATAATGGCATCAATGTAATTGTTGGTCAGCGTAAAAATTCCAAAACATGGGATAAAGCTGTTCGTGATGGTTTTGTACCCGGTGAAACATTGTTTGAAATAGAAGAAGCATTACAACGTGGTACCATCATTTGCTATTTGCTGAGTGATGCGGCACAAATTGCATTGTGGCCAACTGTGAAAAAACATTTAACTGCCGGCAAAGCTTTATACTTCTCTCATGGCTTTGGTATTACGTTCAATGAACAAACCGGAATTATTCCTCCCGCTGATGTGGATGTATTCTTAGTAGCTCCTAAAGGTTCAGGTACATCTTTACGCAGGATGTTTTTGCAGGGCCGTGGATTAAACAGCTCCTATGCTATTTTCCAGGATGCAACCGGTAAAGCAAAAGACCGTGTTATTGCATTAGGAATTGCTGTAGGAAGCGGTTATTTATTTGAAACGAATTTCAAAAAAGAAGTTTATAGTGATTTAACTGGTGAAAGAGGAACATTGATGGGTGCAATACAAGGAATCTTTGCCGCACAATACCAGGTATTACGTGAAAGAGGACATTCACCATCTGAAGCATTTAACGAAACAGTGGAAGAATTAACTCAATCGTTGATGCCATTGGTAGCTGAGAATGGTATGGACTGGATGTATGCTAATTGTTCTACCACTGCACAACGTGGTGCCCTTGACTGGTGGAAGAAATTCCGTGATGCGACAGCTCCGGTGTTTAATGAACTGTATGATAGCGTAGCAACAGGTAAAGAATCTCAGCGTTCAATTGACAGTAACTCTCAGCCTGATTACCGTGAGAAATTAGATGCTGAGTTAGCTGAATTACGTGAAAGCGAAATGTGGCAGGCAGGTAAAACAGTTCGTTCACTCCGCCCGGAAAATCAGCCGGCGAAGGCAGCAGAAGCGGTTTAAAATAAAAAGAATGACGGCATCAAAAGTGCCGTCATTTTTAAATAAAAAAAGACTTTGATGAGTTAACCGGATTGAACATATCAACCAGTTTTCATATATCAAGGCCGACATTGAACAAACACTTGTTGATTTGTGGAAAATAGTTGAATAAGATGCAGGCCATTCGCTGATTATTTCGTAATTTTAAGCGTTGCTTGCTTGAATCAATGGATTCTATTTAATTACTATTGCTATTTTTTGAATTTTTTCTAAAATAAACTTATAAATGACAAGCAACAGAGGTTTATACGATTCTTCTTTCGAGCATGATGCGTGTGGTATTGGGTTCGTTGCCAGCATCAAAGGTTCAAAATCTCATCAGCATATCAGTGATGCATTGACTGTGCTGGAAAGCATGGAGCATCGTGGTGCATGTGGTTGTGAGAACAACACGGGTGATGGTGCAGGTATTATGATACAGGTACCCCATGAATTCTTTTTTGAAGAATGTTTGAAACTGGGTGTGCATCTTCCTTCGTTTGGTAAGTATGGCGTGGGTGTTATGTTCTTCCCTAAAGAAATTAAACTGAGAGAAGAATGCCGTGATATTTTCAATCGTACTGCAGAGAAATTGGGAATGGAAGTTTTGGTGTATAGAAAAGTTCCGGTGAACCCTGAAGGAATCGGTCCAACTGCTTTAAGTGTGGAACCTGAAATGGAACAAGTGTTTATTGCTTGTCCTGATCATATCAATAACCCTGATGAGTTTGAAAGAAAATTATTTGTGTTGCGTAATCATGCATCACATCTCATCAACAGTACAGTAAAAAAAGATGCGATTGGATTTTATGTTGCATCACTTTCATATAAGACGATTGTTTACAAAGGACAATTAACGAGCGGACAGGTTCGTAATTATTTTCCTGACTTAAGTAATAAAAGAGTTGTGAGTGCATTTGGTTTGGTGCATTCACGTTTTGCTACCAATACATTTCCTTCCTGGAAGCTGGCACAACCATTCCGTTTCATTGCACACAATGGTGAAATCAATACACTCCAGGGTAACCTTAACTGGTTAAAATCAAGTGAGCATGGTTTTACTTCTCCATTCTTTACCAAAGAAGAAATGGAGATGTTATTGCCGATTGTTACCGGTGGTCAATCTGACTCAGCTTGTTTGGATAACATGATTGAGTTATTGACGATGACAGGAAGAAGTTTACCACATGTAATGATGATGCTGATTCCTGAAGCATGGGATGGTAACGACCAGATGGACCCGGTGAAGAAAGCATTTTATGAATATCATGCTTCTATCATGGAACCGTGGGATGGACCTGCATCTATATCTTTCACCGATGGAAAAATCATTGGAGCTACATTGGACAGGAATGGTCTTCGTCCTTCAAGATATTGCATCACCAATGATGATCGTGTAATTATGGGAAGTGAAAGTGGTGTGTTGCCGGTTGACCCCGCTACTATCATCAAGAAAGGAAGATTACATCCGGGAAAAATGTTTGTGGTAGATATGGAGCAGGGAAGAATCATTAGCGATGATGAATTGAAACAAACTATCTGTTCTCAAAAACCTTATGGCGACTGGTTAAATCAAAATAAGATTCGCTTGGAAGAATTACCAGAGCCAAGAGTTGCTTTTACTCACTTAAGTGATGAAAGCATTCATAAATATCAAAAAGCATTTGGTTATACTACAGAAGATATCGAAACCATCATCAAGCCGATGGCCATTGATGGTAAAGAACCAATTGGTTCAATGGGTACTGATACTCCATTGGCAGTATTGAGTGACCAGCCACAACATTTATCTTCTTATTTCAAACAATTATTTGCACAGGTAACCAATCCGCCCATTGATCCGATAAGGGAAAGAATGGTGATGAGTTTGGCAGCATTTGCCGGTAACAATGGCAATTTGCTGGAAGAAGATCCAATGCACTGCCATACCGTAGCATTGAAACAACCCATTCTTACTTCCACTGAATTAGAAAAGATAAGAAGTATTGATACTGGTAAATTCCAGGCAAAAACATTGCAAACCTATTTCCGTGCAGACGGTAAGCCTGATTCGTTGCGTAAAGGTTTGGATCGCTTGTGCCGTTATGCGGAAGATGCGGTGCATGATGGATTTGAAGTGTTGATTCTTTGCGACCGTGCAGTTGACAGCGATCATGCTACTATTCCTTCTTTACTGGCAGTAGCAGCCGTGCATCACCATCTTATTCGTAAAGGATTACGTGGCGAAGTTGGTATTGTTGTGGAAGCCGGTGATGTGTGGGAAGTACATCATTTTGCTTGTTTAATTGCATTTGGTGCTACAGCTATCAATCCATATTTGGCATTAGCAACTTTACGTAACCTGAAAGCAAACGGCAAATTAGAAACAGATTTGGATTGGGAAGTGTTGCGTAAAAATTATATCAAAGCCGTTTGTGATGGATTGCTTAAAGTATTCTCAAAGATGGGGATCTCTACGCTGCAATCTTACCAGGGTGCACAAATATTTGAGATATTAGGTTTAAACCAGGAAGTAGTTGATAAATACTTTACTGGTGCCACAAGTCGTATACAAGGTATCGGTTTAGATGAGATAGCAAAAGAGGCATTAGCGAAACATTGGTTTGCTTTCAGCCGAAAGGATATTCCTGTTGACCGTTTACAAGTAGGAGGTGTTTATCAATGGAAACGCAAAGGAGAATTCCACCTGTTTAATCCAACAACTATTCACTTGTTGCAGTATTCAACTAAAATGAATGACTATGCAACATTTAAGAAATATTCAAAGCATGTAAATGACCAGAGTGAAAAAGCGGCTACGTTAAGAAGCCTATTTGAATTCAAACGTAATCGTCCTTCCATTGCAATAGAAGAAGTGGAAGCTGCTGAAAATATTTATAAGCGTTTTGCTACCGGTGCTATGAGCTTTGGTTCAATTTCATGGGAAGCACATACAACATTGGCCATTGCTATGAACCGCTTAGGTGGTAAAAGTAATACCGGTGAAGGTGGTGAAGATGAAAGAAGATATACTCCATTACAGAATGGCGATAGCATGCGTTCTGCCATCAAACAGGTAGCGAGTGCAAGATTTGGTGTTACCAGTTTGTATCTGACGGAAGCAGATGAGTTACAAATTAAGATGGCACAGGGTGCTAAACCGGGTGAAGGCGGACAACTGCCAGGTCATAAAGTAGATGAATGGATTGGTAAAACAAGGCACTCAACACCGGGTGTTGGATTGATTTCTCCTCCACCGCATCACGATATTTATTCTATTGAAGATTTAGCACAATTAATATTTGATTTAAAGAATGCTAACCGTGCTGCAAGAATCAATGTGAAGCTGGTAAGTAAGGCCGGTGTAGGTACTATTGCTGCTGGTGTTACTAAAGCAAAAGCAGATGTAGTGTTGATCAGCGGTCATGATGGTGGTACAGGTGCTTCACCAATTTCTTCTATCAAACATGCTGGTTTGCCATGGGAATTAGGATTAGCAGAAACACATCAGACATTAGTAAAAAATAAATTACGTAGCCGTGTAGTAGTGCAGGCTGATGGACAAATGAAGACTGGCCGTGATATTGCTATTGCCGCATTACTCGGCGCAGAAGAATGGGGTGTGGCAACAGCAGCATTAGTTGTTGAAGGTTGTATTATGATGCGTAAATGTCATTTGAATACTTGTCCTGTTGGTGTGGCTACACAAGACCCAGAGTTGCGTAAGCGCTTTACCGGTAATGCAGACCATGTAGTGAATTTCTTCAAATTCTTAGTACAGGAATTAAGAGAGATAATGGCTGAACTTGGTTTTAAAACGGTGAATGAAATGATTGGCCAGGTAGATTGTTTACAGATGAGAGAGAACATTACGCACTGGAAATTCAGCAAGCTGGATTTATCTCCAATATTATACAAAGAGCCAGCTTCAATTTATACGCCGTTACATTGTGCAGAAGAACAAGACCATGGGTTGGCAGATGTGCTCGATTGGAAATTATTAGAAGCTGCTAAACCAGCATTGGAAAGAAAAGAAAAAGTAAAAGCTGAGTTTACTATTAAAAATATTGATAGAACTGTCGGAACAATTCTCTCCAATGAAATAACTAAAATATATCGAGGTGAAGGATTACCTGAGGATACGATTCATTTCAAATACAGGGGAACTGCCGGACAAAGTTTTGCTGCCTTCAACACAAAGGGTATAACACATGAATTAGAGGGAGATGCCAATGACTACTTTGGAAAAGGATTGAGCGGTGCAAGATTGATTATTTACCCGGATAGAAATTCAACTTTCACTCCGGAGGAAAATATCATCATTGGTAACGTTGCCTTTTATGGTGCTACCAGTGGTGAAGCTTTCATTCGTGGTAAAGCTGGGGAACGTTTTGCGGTTCGTAATTCTGGCGCAAGAGTGGTAGTGGAAAGTGTGGGCGACCATGGATGTGAATACATGACTGGTGGTTTGGCAGTTATTCTTGGTGAAACCGGAAGAAATTTTGCAGCCGGTATGAGTGGTGGTATTGCTTATGTGTATGATGTAAAAGGAAAATTTGATAAGAATTGCAATACTGAAATGGTTGATCTTGATGCAGTGGGAGATGAGGATATTAATGAATTGAAACAAATGATTCAGAAGCATTTTGATTATACCAACAGTACTGTTGCCAAGTTTATTCTGAATGATTTTGAAAATCAGCTGAAGAATTTCGTTAAAGTATTCCCGAGTGATTATAAGAAAGTACTGAAAGAAAGGAAAGCGAAAGTTGCAGTGAATAAATAATCAGTAATTGCAAAGAATCAAAATAAAGAACACAAAAATTAAAATACTAAATGGGTAAACCAACTGGTTTTTTAGAATTTACAAGAGAGTTGCCTTCTAAAAGAAAGGTGGAGGAAAGGGTGAGTGATTATAATGAGTTTATTGATAAATTTCCGGAAGAGAAATTGAATCAGCAAGCTGCCCGTTGTATGAACTGTGGTATTCCATTTTGTCACAGCGGATGTCCTTTGGGTAATGTTATTCCTGAATTTAACGATGCGGTTTACCGTAAAAACTGGAAGGAAGCATACGAAATACTTTCATCTACCAATAATTTTCCTGAGTTTACCGGGCGCATTTGTCCCGCTCCCTGCGAAAGTGCCTGTGTGCTGGGAATTAATCAACCGCCGGTTGCTATTGAGGAAATTGAAAAGCATATTATTGAAATTGCTTTTGAAAAAGGATTTGTAAAACCACGCAAACCCAATGTTCGCAGTGGAAAGAAAGTAGCGGTTGTTGGTTCAGGTCCTGCTGGTTTAGCTGCCGCAACACAATTGAACTACGCTGGTCATGCAGTAACGGTTTTTGAAAGAGATGATGCGCCTGGAGGATTGCTGCGTTATGGCATTCCTGATTTCAAATTGGAAAAATGGATAATTGACAGGAGAGTAAAGGTAATGGAAGAAGAGGGTGTTGTATTCAAATGTCATAGCAATGTTGGTGTGAATGTTAGTGTGAATGATTTGCTGAGAGAATATCATGCAATTGTTTTAACAGGCGGTTCAACTGTTCCCCGTGATTTGCCTATACCAGGAAGGGAATTAAAGGGAGTTTATTTTGCCATGCAATTTTTAAAGCAGCAAAATAAAAGAGTAGGAAATAAAGATCCATTGGCTAATGCAGCAATAGAAAGCAATATTTTCAATGAAGATATTTTAGCGAACAATAAAAATGTAGTAGTGATTGGTGGTGGTGATACCGGTAGTGACTGTGTGGGAACATCCAATCGTCATGGAGCCAAATCAGTAACACAGTTTGAGTTATTGCCCAAGCCACCGGAATCAAGAACACAATTCATGCCCTGGCCTACTTATCCAATGACACTAAAAACTTCTTCTTCACATGAAGAAGGGGCAGACAGGAAATGGGCTATTGCTACTAAGGAATTTGTTGGTGATACAAATGGCAATTTAAAGGCATTAAAAATTGTTGACCTGGAATGGAAGTTTACCGAAGATGGCAAGCCGGCGCAGTTTGTAGAAAGAGAAGGAAGCGAAAGAGAAATTCCTTGTGAGTTAGCATTGCTGGCAATGGGTTTTGTGCATCCACAACACAAAGGATTGATTGATGAGTTGGGAGTGGAAAAAGATGAAAGAGGTAATGTAAAAGCAACAGAAAAAGATTATCATACTAACATTAATAAAGTGTTTACTGCTGGAGATATGAGACGTGGACAAAGTCTTGTGGTATGGGCTATAAGTGAGGGCCGGGAATGTGCCCGGAAAGTGGATGAATTTTTAATGGAAACATCGTTATTGGAAAGTAGAGACGAGAATTTAGTGCTGTCTTTATAAAATTGAAATTTTATAAAAGCTAAAGCCATCTTCTTTTTGGGGATGGCTTTAGCTTTATTAACTGTAATTCAATGTGGTAATACATTTCATAAGATAGTGCCGCTAACAATCATTAATATTATATTTTATAATATGTGAATACTTTTGTTAAATTGTATTTAATAAATCAGTATTTTTGATTAAAACAAATAAATTATTAAATTTTATAATTTTTTAATTAAAGCTTATATGAAAAAATTGACTCTCAAACAAATTTCCCCGTTTTTGATTTTGGCAATCGTGGCCGTTGCTTCGATCTTTATAAAGCCAGTTGCGGACTTTGCAGATACTTCAAAGTATAATGGTGCAGATGTTGCCTGGATAATAGTAGCCACTGCTTTAGTGTTTTTGATGACGCCTGGTCTGGCTTTCTTTTATGGTGGTATGGTGCATCGTAAGAATGTAATCTCCACTATGATTAAAAGTGTGGTTGCTGCCGGTATTGTGAGCATCCTTTGGGTAGTAGTGGGATACAGTCTCGCTTTTGGTAACACAATAGGCGGTTTTATAGGAAACCCCATGACTCATTTATTTTTCAAGGGTGTTAATTCTGGTGAGCCTTGGAGCCTTGCCCCTACTATTCCAAAAACCCTGTTTTCATTATTCCAGTTGATGTTTGCGATTATTACTCCCGGTCTTGTGGTGGGTGCTGTTGCGGAAAGAATCCGTTTTACTTCATATGTTCTTTTTACTGTATTATTTAGCTTATTGGTTTATGCTCCATTAGCACACTGGAGCTGGCATCCTGATGGGTTCTTGTTTAAAATGGGTGCTTTAGATTTTGCTGGTGGTACAGTAGTACATATTTCTGCTGGTTGTGCAGCTTTAGCAGGTGCATTGGTTTTAAAGCGCAGAAAATCTCATATTGAAAACAAAGAAATTCCACCAGCTAATGTACCATATGTATTAATAGGTACAGGATTACTGTGGTTTGGTTGGTTTGGCTTTAACGCAGGTTCGGCATTAGGAGCTAATTCATTATCAGTTTCTGCTTTTGCAACTACTAATACCGCTGCAGCTGCCGCAGGTTTATCATGGATGTTCTTTGATGTAGCCCGTGGTAAAAAACCTTCAGTATTAGGGTTCTGTATAGGAGCCGTTGTAGGACTTGTTGCTATTACACCTGCTGCTGGTTTTGTTGCCATTCCTCAAAGTGTTTTCATTGGAGTTATTGCAGCTATTATTTCTAATATAGCAGTTCATATCAAATCAAAATCAACATTAGACGATACACTGGATGTATTCCCTTGCCATGGTATTGGTGGTATGGTTGGTATGCTGTTAACAGGGGTTTTTGCCACTAAAGCGGTTAACTCAGCCGGTAACGATGGTTTATTTCTTGGAAATTATTCGTTCTTCTTTACCCAATTAAAAGCAATGCTTATATCTGTAGGATACAGCTTTACGGTTTCTTTCGCCATATTTAAGTTCATCAACTTTATTCTTCCTTTACGTGTTAGTGAAGAAGAAGAAGAAGTTGGTCTCGATGCTTCCCAGCACAATGAAAAATATCTGCAGGGAACTTTACTGGTTGCACAAAACGGCCAGATGAAGGAACTTTCAGCGGAATCTCATTAACAGAGTGACAGCTTAAATAAAAACGGTACAGCTATAAAAAAACTTCTGCGAAAAGTTCTTTAGCTGTACCATTAATAACACTTAAAATCAATTACAATGTTAAAGAAATTTTTGGCAACTTTTGTTGCCGTATCAGGGTATTTATTTTCTGTTGCACAAACCAATACTTCAACTGACACTCCTAAACCTGCTGATGCTGCAGTTGAAGCAGCTCCCGAAAAAAAACCAGCACTCGCCATTTCCGGCTCAATAGATGCGTATTACAAGTATGATTTTAACAAACAGGCAACTAACAATAAGACCAGCTTTACCAACTCACATAATTCTTTTGAATTGGGGTCGGCCCGTGTCAAGTTAGAACATGCCACCGATAAACTAGGCATGGTAGCAGAACTATCATTTGGTCAAAGGGCAGAAGAGTTTAACTATAATGATGATAAAACACGGGCGGCAATCAGGCAATTATATATTTCTTATTCTCCATGGAAGAATATCAAATTTACAGCGGGTAACTGGGCTACTCATTTTAATGTTGAAATATATGAAACTGATGCTAACCGAAACTATAGCATGTCATATATGTTCACCTACGGGCCTTTTTTCCATACAGGTTTGAAGGGAGAGGCTACATTGGGTAAACATGGATTCATGCTGGGTGTCGCCAATCCAAACGATTATAAAGTGGCACCGGTGGGCAGCAAGAAATATGTGATTGCCCAATACAGTTATTCTCCTAATGACAAATTCAAATCATACATAAATTATTTTTCAGGACAACGTCCTACAGATTCTGCTAAAGTATCACAACTGGAAGCGATGCTCATCTTAAAGTTCAACTACAAATTTAATATTACTTATTGCGGAAGTATTGCTTTCAATAAACTTAAGCAGGATGGTAAGTACGGTACTTCACAAAATTGGTGGGGTAGCGGCCTTTACTTTAATTATGATCCTACTAATCTGTTTGGGCTTACACTTCGTACTGAATACTTTGGTGACAAAAAAGCGCAAAATGTATTTGCCGGTTTTCAAAATGGGGGAAATGTTTTTGAAACCACTCTCTCTGCTAATTTCAGGGTTGATAATTTAACCATTATACCTGAATTCCGTTTGGAAAATGCTTCTGAGGAAATTTACACTAAGTCCAGCGGGGCAGGAACAAAAAGCAATGGCAACTTTTTAGTAGCTGTAGTTTACAAATTCTAAAAGTTTTTGCTAAATGTAATGCTGTGTTCACTACAAAATTGCTTCATTAATTGATTTTTTCTGGCAAACTTTATATCGAATTCAATATTAAAATCAAAAAAATAATTATGAGTTTACTTATTAACCAAATTTGTGATGTTGTACCCGCTGCAGCAAATGAAAGTACAATTATAGTTGTAGGATTAGTAGCCTGTGCAGGCATATTTGCAGCATTACTTTGGAAACGTGGTTCAAACACACATTAATATTTACGACAAATTTACTTTTAAGTAAATGAGCTAATAATTGAGACTGTTCGAAAGAACAGTCTTTTTTATTACGCAGAGTTCCTTCCGGCATTAATAATTCCAAATGAACAACGCATCACTAATTTTTCATAAGTTGGTTTATTAGGATTAGGAACCAGCTGTTCTTCTGACTCACGAACTTTGGCAATAGCATATTGCTGAATAGTTAAGAGCGGTAATACAATTCTTTCCCGCATTTGAACAGATAATTGTTCAACAGGATAGTCAGCCATCAAATCATGCTTGCCTGATAATTTAAAAATATACTGCATGCTTAGCTGATACTCTTCGTAAATACGGTTTCTTAGTTCGCCATAAACCGGGTGGTTGGATAAATACTCTGTTAGCGGGAAGAAACATTTCTTCATTGCCATTTCACAATTATCCATTAGTGTTTTAAAGAAAAGAGAGTTTTGATATAAGGCTCTTACTTCATTAAAACGTCCTTTATCATCCAAAGCTTTTAAAGCAGTTCCTACGCCAAAATAACCTGTTACATTTTGTTTTAACTGGCTCCAGGCGCCAACAAAAGGAATGGCTCTTAAATCTTTTAATGATAATCTTGAACCACCACCACGTTTAGCCGGTCTTGAACCGATATTGGTTTCGGCATAAAAACGCAAAGGACTAACCTGTGCTAAATAGTTTAAGAAGTTAGGATGGTTCTTTAATGAAACATAAGATGCAAAACTTTTTTCAGCCAGTTCCTGTAATAAACATTCTTCACCTTTTTCCAGTGTAACATGGCGGGAAGAGAACAGATCATTCGTAATACCTGCATTTATCAACTGCTCAATATTAAATTGTGCAGCATCGATTGTTCCGAAATTAGAGCTTACTGTCTGACCCTGTATAGTCAATTGAATTTCTTTGTTGGAAATATTCTTCCCCATGCTTGCATAAAACTTATGTGTTTTACCACCACCTCTTGCCGGCGGACCACCACGACCATCAAAGAACACCACATCAATATCATATTTACGGCTGATAGCAGTGAGTTCTTCTTTTGCTTTGTATATACTCCAGTTAGCCATTAAATAACCGCCATCTTTTGTTCCATCACTAAAACCAAGCATTATAGTTTGACGATTGTTCTTTAACTTCAAATGCTGGCGGTAAGTTTCATTGGTGTACAATGCTTCCATAATACCACCGGCATGTTTCAAATCATCAATGGTTTCAAACAGCGGCACAATATCAATCTTTAATTCTTCTTTTTTCCATCCACCTAATTTGAACAAGGCATATACTTCCATTACATTCAGCACACTGTTACACTGGCTGATGATATAACGGTCGCAACCTTCATTACCATTATACTGCCGAATTTCTTTTACAGCTTTAATGCTGGCAATAGTATCATTGAATAATGAATCGCTTAATTCAATGCTTTCATTATTTATTTCCAGTGATGAAAGTAGTTGCACTTTTTCTTCTTCATTCAATACATTATAATTATTTGGTAATAAAGAACTGTTAGCAGCAACAGCATCCAGCACTTTGCCATGAACAGAACTATCTTGTCTTATATCCAATGTTGCAAAGTGCAAACCAAATACTTCTACTTTATTAATAAGGCTGTTTACCAAATGCACAAACAAACTGTTATGCTGGTAAACGAGTGTATCACGAATTTGATTAAGCGTATCTAAAATTTCTTTCTTAGATAAATCCGTTTTTTGTCCGGGTATAAAAATGTTGTTGTATAATTTTTTTTCTAAATCTGCCAGCGGTTGTTCTACTCCTTTAAAAGTAAGACGGCGTTTGAGTTTTCTTACATCGAGATAATAACATTTGATAATACTTCCTCTCAATGCATCGGCAACTTTTAAAGTAGTATCAACTGTAACAAAAGGATTACCATCTCTGTCACCACCCGGCCAGAAACCCATTTTAATAATAGGATTCTCTTTATTCATATTGTCACGGAAACGATTTTTCAAACTGGCAATAATTCTTCCCGATGCAGGATAGAACACATTTTCCATATACCAGATCAAACTGACAGCTTCATCATATGGAGTTGGTTTTTGTTGTTTGAAGAAAGGCGTTTTACCTAACTGCTGTAAATAAACATTTATCTGGGCTACATTATTATCAGCAATTGCTTTGGATAAATCATTAATAATACCCAACACTGTTCCGGGATAAAACTGCGTAGGATGTGCAGTTAATACAAGTCGAATACAAAAATCTGTCAGCTTCCTGGTCAGCTCTTCATCTTTATTGCTTTGAATAATTTCTGATTCAAGATGCTTTAATGTACCAGTACCACTCATATCATTCACTTCTTTAAAAGCAGCATCTTCCAGTGCATCAAACAACACCACTTGTCTTTCTACATACTGTACAAAACGGAACAATAAATCCAATTTATCATTCTCATTAATATATTGAGTATAGTTTTTTAAAAAGTCTTCAATTATTTCAAGCGGACTTTGTTTCTTTTTATAACCGTCTTCGCAATTGTTTAAAAGAAGAGATAATAAAATTCCTGTCTTTTCAATGCGGTGAAAAGGCAATGAAGTAAATAAACTGTTGTACAATTGAAACTTGATGCCTACCTGGTTCTTAAAAACCGATAAACCTGCAGATTCCTGGTTCATTAACTATTGTTAGTTTACGATTGACAAATGTAGCAAGCATCAAAAGAGGCTTGAAATTACACAATAATTTCATTGTGGCATTTGTTTTTATTGATTTAGTTGCTATCTTGCTGCCACTTCAAACAATGGTAAGAAACATAACATATCAATTCACTGTTACAGCAATTTCCGTTGCTGCTTCTACCACTACAACTACCACAACAATCCGCTAATGCGGATTGAAATTAGTCATATTACCAATTGGGCTTTAGCTGCACACTTAACAAGTAAATCTTAACTATTTTAATTAATTAATTTTGCAATAATGAATGTTTTAAAATTTGGCGGTACTTCAGTAGGAAGTGCTGAAGCTATAAAGAAAGTAATGAAGATTGTGAGCGAACGGGTGGTAAATGAAAAAATTATTTTGGTGGTATCTGCATTGGGCGGAACTACCGATGCACTGATTGCCTGTGGTACATTAGCCGCATCGGGTGATGAAGGATACAAAGAAAATTTACAGAAGATAGAACACCGTCATTTGGAAACAGTGAAAGAATTGATACCGGTACAAAACCAGAGCAGTGTATTAAGCCTGGTGAAAAAGATGTGTAATGAAATTGAAGATATCTGCAATGGTGTTTTCCTGCTGAATGAATTATCTGAAAGAACAAAGGACCGCATAGTGAGTTATGGTGAGTTGATGTCATCACAAATTATATCAGCTGCTTTTCAACTGAATGGTGTAAAGAATTCATGGTTAGATTCAAGAACAGTAATTAAAACAAATTCCAATTATAGTTTTGCGGCAGTTGATTTTGCTGTTACCAATAAAAATGTGACTGACTTTGTTGCTTCAGTAAAAGATAATTTAATTGTTGCTCCCGGTTTTATTGCTTCAGACAACAATAACATCACTACAACTTTAGGGAGAGGTGGTTCAGATTATACTGCTGCCATTTATGCTGCAGCTGTAAATGCGGAGGTGTTAGAAATATGGACTGATGTAAGTGGGATGATGACAGCTGATCCACGTTGGGTGCCCAATGCTAAAGTAATTCCTTCTATCTCTTACCAGGAAGGAATGGAGTTATCACATTTTGGTGCGAAAGTTATTTATCCGCCAACGATTCAACCGGTGATGAGTAAAGGTATTCCCGTGTTAATTAAAAATACTTTTGCTCCGCAGGATGCCGGAACATTAATTCAGAATAAAGTAGAAGTAAACGGAAGTATCATCCGTGGTATTTCTTCCATCAATAATATTACATTGATCAGTCTGGAAGGAAGTGGTATGGTTGGCATTCCCGGTTTCTCCAAGCGTTTGTTTGAAGCATTGAGTAATGCAAAGATCAATGTGATTTTAATTACACAAAGTTCATCGGAACATTCCATTTGTGTTGCTGTCGATTCATCATCTGCAGATAAAGCAAAAGAAGTGGTGGATGCAGCTTTTGAATATGAAATTTCTATTGGTAAAGTAGAGCCATTGATTGTAGAAAGAGAATTATCTATTGTGGCGCTGGTTGGTGATAATATGAAAAATCATACCGGTATCAGCGGAAGAATGTTTTCTTCATTGGGAAGAAACGGTGTGAATGTAAGAGCTATTTCACAGGGTTCGTCTGAAAGAAATATTTCTGCTGTTATTTCTACGGCTGATGTTAGAAAAGCAGTAAACGTATTGCATGAAGATTTTTTTGAAACTACCTACAAACAGGTAAACTTGTTTATTGTTGGCACTGGCAATGTAGGTGCAAAGCTTATAGGACAATTAAATCAGCAGTTAAGTTACCTGCAGCAGCAATTAAGATTGCAGGTAAGAGTGGTTGGTTTAGCCAACAGCCGCAAGATGCTGATTAATGAAGAAGGAATTAGTTTGAATGACTGGAAACAATTATTGGATAACGGGGAGAAAGCAGTGCTGCAACAGTTTGTTGATGAAATCATCAAACGTAACCTGCGTAACAGTGTGTTTGTGGATATTACTGCGAACGATGTGGTAGCGTTTGTGTACAATCAACTGTTACAAAAAAGTATTGCCGTAGTGGCCTGTAATAAAGTAGCTGCATCTTCTGTATATGAAAATTATAAGAAGCTAAAAGATTTATCGAGAGAGTTTAATGCACCATTCTTATTTGAAACAAATGTTGGTGCCGGCTTACCGGTTATTGGTACACTCAATGATTTAAAACGCAGTGGAGATAAGGTAAATAAAATACAGGCGGTGCTTTCCGGTACACTCAATTTTGTTTTTAATAATTACGATGGTTCAAGAACTTTTGCAGAAGTGGTGAAACAAGCACAGGATGAAGGATACACCGAACCTGACCCACGTTTGGATTTAGGCGGAACAGATGTAATGCGTAAGATTATGATTTTAGCAAGAGAAGCAGGTGAGCAAATTGAAATGAATGATATCGCTAATAATTCATTTATGCCAGCCTCCTGTATGGAAGGTTCAGTAGATGATTTTTATAAAGAGATGGGAAAGCATGAAGCACATTTCAAAAAATTACTGGAAGAAGCAAATGCCCAAAATTGTAAACTGAAATTTGTAGCACAGTTTGAGAATGGAAAAGCCAATGTAGGTTTGCAGCATATTCCGGCAGAAAGCGATTTTTATCATTTGTATGGAAAAGATAATTTGGTGCTCTTCTATACAGAACGTTATCCTGAACAGCCATTGGTGATTAAAGGTGCCGGTGCCGGTGCGGATGTTACGGCTTCGGGTGTGTTTGCAGATATTATCCGTGCAGCGAAAGCATGAGAATGAGAAATAAGAAATTTGAAATAAGGAATAAGAAAGTAAAATGAGTAAAACAGTTACGATACATGCACCGGGTACAGTGGCAAATCTCGTTTGTGGTTTTGATGTGCTGGGTTTGGCATTGCATCAGCCTTATGATATTATGTCGATAAAGCTGAAGGAAGAACCAACTGTTACCATCATCAATAATGATGAATTCAATTTACCAATGGAACCGGAAAAGAATGTTGCTGGTGTGGTATTGCTTTCTGTAATGGAAAAATTGAATAACCAGGTTGGATTTGAAATTACTATTGAAAAACATATCAAACCAGGAAGTGGTATTGGCTCCAGTGCAGCGAGTGCAGCAGGTGCTGCTGTTGCTGCTAATGAATTACTGAATAAACAATTCAACAAAGAAGAGTTAGTGCAGTTTGCAATGAATGGAGAGAAGCTTGCATCTGGTGTAAAACATGCAGATAATATTGCTCCATGTATTTATGGTGGTGTTACATTAATAAGAAGCATTCATCCATTGGATATTGTACAGGTACCTGCGCCGGAATTATTTGTGACAGTTGTTCACCCGCAAATTGAAGTAAGAACTTCTGATGCAAGACAAATACTGAAGAAACAAATTTTACTGAAGGATGCGATTAAGCAATGGGGTAATGTGGCAGGATTAGTAGCTGGTTTTATCAAGAATGATTATGATTTGATAGGACGTTCATTAGAAGATGTCATCATTGAACCGGTAAGAAGTATTTTAATTCCCGGTTTTGATGAAGTAAAATCAAAAAGTAAAGCAGCCGGTGCATTGGGTGGTGGTATATCTGGTTCCGGTCCATCTATCTTTATGCTGAGTAAAGATGAAGCATCAGCCAAAGCAGTAGAAAGTGTAATGCAGGAAACCTATAATAAAATTGGTATTGATTATAATACTTATGTTACAAAGATTAATGGGGAAGGAGTGAGAGTTGTGGATAATGGATAGTTGAAAATGGGTAATAAAAATTTTTATCGTCAGTCGTCTGTCGTCTGTCGTCAAAGTACAAGCAATGAAATACTATAGTTTAAATCATCAGTCGCCAATAACTAATTTTAAAGAAGCAACGATTCGGGGGCAGGCACCTGATAAAGGATTATATTTCCCTGATGTTATTCCGCAGGTTGATAAGGAACTGATTGAAAATGTTGAGCAATATTCCAATGAAGAAATTGCATTTCGTGTTATTCGTCCTTATGTCGGCGAGGTGATTCCTGATGATGAGTTAAGAAGAATTGTAAATGAAACTATCAACTTCTCTATTCCATTAGTTAAAGTAACAGATAACATTTATTCATTAGAATTATTTCACGGACCTACACTCGCATTTAAAGATGTGGGTGCAAGATTCATGAGCCGTTGCCTTGGTTATTTTGTAAAAGACCAGCAAAAAAAAGTAATTGTACTCGTGGCAACATCTGGTGATACGGGTGGTGCGGTGGCTAATGGATTTTACGGTGTGGAAGGAGTAGAGGTAGTGATATTATATCCTTCGGGAAAAGTAAGTTCGGTGCAGGAAAAACAATTGACTACACTCGGTAAAAATATTCATGCATTAGAAGTAAAAGGAAATTTTGATGATTGTCAGCAAATGGTGAAAGAAGCTTTTGCTGATGAAGCACTCACTAATCAACTGTTTTTAACTTCTGCTAATTCAATTAATGTTGCCCGCTGGTTGCCACAACAGTTTTATTATTTCCTTGCATGGAAACAATGGCCATTTAAAAATCAGCCACCGGTTATATGTGTGCCCAGTGGAAATTTTGGAAATATTTGTGCTGGTATGCTGGCTAATCAATCGGGTTTACCAGTGAAGAAATTTATTGCCGCCTGCAATGCAAATGATATCATACCAAACTATTTGCATAGCGGTGAATTAAAACTGAAACCTGCAGTAGCAACCATCAGCAATGCAATGGATGTAGCTAACCCAAGCAACTTCGTACGTATTATGGAATTGTTTCATCAGCATTTAGATGAAACAAAAGCAATGCTGGAATCCTGCAGCATTGATGATGCTACTACCAGAAAAACTATCAAAACTGTTTACGATAAATATCATTATTTGCTCGACCCGCATTCAGCCGTTGCCTTTAAAGCAATGGAAGATTATCAGCAGCAACATCCATCGCAAAAGGGAATTATCGTAAGTACTGCACATCCGGTTAAATTCCCTGAAGTAGTGGAACAGGAGATTGGTAAAACAATTGAAATACCTGATTCAGTAAAAGGTATAATGAACAAACAACCGGTTAAAACAACCATTGAAGTTGATTACAATTCATTAAAGTCATTTCTCCATACTATCTAATAAAAATCCCCCGTTTGGCGGGGGATTGTAGTTTTATATAACACCTGCTAATTCCAGGCTTTTCTTTTTAAGTTTTCTTATTTCCACATCTTCAATGATGGGTTCTGGTGAAACAATTAAGGAGGTGTTGTTCTCTTTCCACCAGGTGCTGTTCTTTAATTCTGTAAATGGTAATACGCCAACCAAATACTTGCGATCATCTTCTGCATGCCATTCTTCAATCCATTCTAATTTTTCACGGGGAATAAATTTCCAGTCATCAAAACTCAAATAAACTTTCAAATAAAAATCTTTTGTTAATTCGCCTGGTACATGATGATATAATTTCTTGTACTCATACTTATAATCATAACGCAAAGCAGAAATATCACTCAGTACCGCAGAGGCTGTAGGAAAACTTCCGGCGCCTTTACCATAAAAGAATTGCTTATCAGCAAATCCACTTTCAATCACCACACCATTATATTCATTTTTTACAAAAGCTAAATGGTCATCCTGTTTTACAAACTGTGGCAATACAAAAGCAGCTACTTTACCATTCTGTAATTTTTGCGCCTGGGCTACTAATTTAATTTGATAATTTTTTTCTTTGGCTACCAGTGCATCACTTAACTGAATGCTTTGTATCCCATTAAAAACAATTTGCTCAGGCGAAGCAACAATACCATACGCATGATTTAATAAGATGCACCACTTGTTTAAGGCATCCCATCCATCTATATCTAATGTTGGATCAGCTTCAGCAAAACCTAATTGCTGTGCCTGTAATAAAGCCTGTTTGAAATCTAATTTGTCTTCAAACATTTTGGTGAGAATATAATTGGTGCTGCCGTTGATAATTCCTTTAATGGCATGAAGTAAATCATTATCATAATATTCTTCGAGGTTGCGGATAACGGGAATGGAGGCACAAGCAGCAGCTTCACATAAAAACGGAAGACCTGTTTCTTTTTGCAGTTGCAATATCTCCGGTAAATGTTCGGCAATCATTTTTTTGCTGGCACTCACTACGGCTTTTCCATTTTTGAATGCGGTAGATACAATTTCAAAGGCTGCTTCTGATTCGTTAATTACTTCCACTATCACATTAATCTCTTCATCAAAAAGAATTTCATTTTTATCAGTAGTAAATAATTCGGCTGGTGCATTTCTTTTCTTCTCCGGATTTTTGATACATACTTTTTTGATAGTAGCTTTTAATGAAGGTGTCTTCTCCAGTACTTTATATAAACCTTCGCCTACTACGCCAAATCCAAATAATCCTATTGTTAATTGCTGATGGTACGACATTTTTTAGTTTATTGTTTGTGGTTTATAGTTTGTTGTTGATTTTGGCTGATGTGTTTCAAGAAAATTGCTGATGATAGTTGTCATTGCTTCATATTCTAATAAGAATCCATCATGTCCGTAAAAAGAATGTATCTCTTCATATTGAGCATTAGGAATATTGGCAGCTAAAAATTTCTGTTCTTCCACGGGAAATAATAAATCGCTTGAAATTCCAATCACCAATGTTTTAGCACGGATTGTTTTTAGTGCCTTCTCAATCGATTCTCTTCCTCTTCCCACATTGTGAGAATCCATACCAAGACCCAGCGTATAATAACTAAATGCATTAAAACGCTTCGCCAATTTTTCTCCCTGGTAACGCTGATAACTTTCGCTCTTATATTTTTCGAATTTATTGTTATCCGTTTCTAATTGACTAACACCATAGGTTTCATAGTGACGATAGGAGAGCAGTGCAATACTTCTTGCCACTTTCATTCCTTCAATACCTGCATTGGCATTATTTTCTTTCCAGGTAGCATCAGCTTCAATAGCCATTCTTTGTGAGGCATTAAAGGCAATTCCCCACGGTGAATGTTGTGCATTAGTAGCAATGGGAAGAATAGTATCAAAAGCTCCCGGTTCTTCAATGGCCCACTCCAATAATTGTTGTCCGCCCATGGAACCACCAACTCCCAAATAAATTTTACCAATACCTAACTCATTTCGTAAGTGTTGGTAAGTTTTAATCATATCTCTTGTAGTAAAGAAAGGAAACTGATGATAATATGGTTCACCAGTTGTTGCATCAATTTCCAGCGGACTAAGACTTCCGTAACAACTACCGGGCATGTTTACACAAATGATAAAATATTTTTCCGGTGTAAACAGTTTTCCTTCACCTACCAATCCATCCCACCATTCAGCAGGATCACTATTGGCAGTTAACGCATGAAAAATCCAAACCACATTATCTTTTTCAGCATTAAGTTCACCATGCGTGGTATAAGCCAAATGGAAGCCGGGAAGTGTTCTTCCCGACTCCAGTTGAAAGGGTTGATTATATTTAAATTCTCTTAGCATTTTAATTATTCACTATTGACAATTGACCATTGACGATGGACAACAGACGATATTTTATACTAATTCTTTGCTGAACACTTTTGCAAATGCCTGTTCAACATCTGCTTTAATATCATCAATGTGTTCAATACCGGTGCTGATGCGGACTAAGTTTGGTAATACTCCGGCTGCCGCTCTTTCTTCTTCACTCAATTGTTCGTGAGTTGTTGAAGCAGGATGAATCGCTAATGTTTTTGCATCACCAACGTTTGCTAAATGACTGATGAGTTTTAATGAATCAATAAATTGGCGGCCATTTTCAACTCCACCTTTAATACCAAACTGCAGTACACCACCAAATCCATTGGTTAAATATTTCTTTGCTAAATCATGATATGGGCTACTCTTTAACCCAGGATACCAAACAAACTCAACCTGCGGATGTGATTCTAACCATTGTGCTAATGCCTGTGCATTATCTACCTGTCTTTGTACACGCAGGCTTAATGTTTCTACTCCCTGCAAATTGAGGAATGAATTGAAAGGACTTTGAGAAGGACCAAAATCACGAAGACCTTCTACTCTTGCACGAATAATGAAAGCAATATTGGGTAAACCTAATGGATTGCCTTCACCAAAGATGTCCCCAAATTTTAATCCGTGATAACCTTCACTTGGTTCTGTGAATTGAGGAAACTTTCCATTGCCCCAATTATAATTTCCGCCATCAACAATAATACCACCAATGCTGGTACCATGCCCGCCAATCCATTTAGTAGTTGATTCAACAACGATATTTGCTCCCCATTCAATTGGGCGGAATAAATATCCACCAGCACCAAATGTATTGTCAACAATCAATGGCAGATCATATTCTTTTGCCAGCTCAGCAAACTTTTGAAAATCGGGAATGTTCAAACGTGGGTTGCCGATTGTTTCTAAATAAATGGCTTTTGTATTCTTATCAATTAAAGGAACAAAACTTTCAACATTATCGCCTTCTGCAAAACGGGCTTCTATTCCCAGGCGTTTAAAAGAAACTTTAAACTGGTTGTGAGTGCCGCCATACAAATAAGAAGTAGTAATGAAATTATCTCCGGCCTGTAAGATGTTAGTAATAGCTAAAAATTGTGCAGCCTGTCCGGATGCAGTAGCTAATGCCGCTACACCTCCTTCCAATGCGGCGATGCGTTGTTCAAACACATCGGTAGTTGGATTCATAATACGGGTGTAGATGTTGCCGAACGCTTTTAATCCAAAAAGATTGGCCGCATGTTCGCTGTTATCAAATGCATACGAAGTTGTTTGATAAATTGGAACCGCTCTTGATTTGGTAGTTGGGTCAATTTGCTGACCGGCATGTAACTGCAAGGTTTCGAAACGAAGATTGCTCATGGTAATTTTTTTTTAATTGTTAAACATAATTTTTAATCCAGCCAATTGATACCTGATACCAGAAATAAAAAAGCCCATCTGATAGTGTCAGATGGGCTTTCAATATGTTGAACAATATTTGTTAGCTTACTCTGACTTATCTCTCCCAATAATTATATCGGGTTGGAATTAGCACCTTCACACAGTTGAGTGGACTGTGTGGGTTGCCAAGGCTTCATCGGGCCATTACCCTCTGCCTTTCTTAATAAGTGATATCAAAAGAACTGGATTGCAAATATAGGCACAGAGATTCTATCACCAATCGATCTCTTGAAAAATATTTTGCTAACTATTGTTTGGTTTGATCTTCGGCTTAATTTGATCCGCTTTTACCAGCTTCTTTCGCTGCATCAGCTTTCATTTTTTCATTGGCTGTAATCAGGAACTCCACTCTGCGGTTTTGAGCCTGCCCTTCTTCGGTAGCATTGCTGTATTTAGGAGCAGTTTCACCATAACCTTTTGTAGAGACTCTGCTGTTGGCGATATTCTTTGCACTTAAATAACCAGCCACGGCGGAAGCTCTTCTTTCAGAAAGACCCTGGTTATATTGTTCCGTGCCTTTATCATCAGTGTGACCCTGTATTTCAATATTAGTGTCAGGATATTTATTGAGTATAGTCACCAGATCATCCAGGTTCTTCTTAGCATCAGCAGTTAAATCACTTTTATCGAACCCGAATAATATTTTACTGTTGAATTCCACCACAATTCCTTCACCTACCCGTTCCACTTTAACATTGGGTACGTCTTTCTTAATTTCTTCAGCTTGTTTATCCATTTTATTGCCAATGATGGCTCCAACTGTTCCGCCCACTGCAGCACCTATAATGGTACCCATTGTTTTATTACCGGCTGCATTACCAATAATTCTTCCCAGTATAGCGCCACCTGTTCCACCAATGATTGCTCCTTTTGTAGATTTTTTTGTGTTGTGGCAAGAAGAAATAATAATACCTGTCAAAGCGACTGTGAAAGTCATTAATTTAATCCGTTTCATAAACATTCATTTTAGAATTAGCATACTTTCAAATACCATACCAGTGCAGGATATATTTTATTGTTAAATGTAAAGATGCTGTAACTCAGGGTATAAAAAACTGATATTGGACAGTCATTTTTATGAAACAAAACCATAAGTGGTTTGTTGTTATCTTCGTTGTCCTTTTGTATGGGTAAATCATCAGCTAAAAAAGAGAGTAAAACAGCATTGGAAGAATCAGTAAACACCAACCTGGAACAAATAGATGTATTTGGTGCAAGGGTGCATAACCTGAAGAACATTGATATTTCTATTCCCAAAAATAAATTGGTGGTAATTACAGGTATCAGTGGCAGTGGTAAATCATCACTGGCATTTGATACTATTTATGCTGAAGGACAAAGACGATATATGGAAACATTCGGTGCTTATGCCCGCCAGTTTGTGGGTGATATGGAGCGACCGGATGTTGATAAGATAACCGGACTTTCACCTGTAATTTCTATTGAACAAAAAACAACCAATAAAAATCCCCGCTCAACAGTAGGTACAGTTACAGAAGTATATGATTTCTTACGTTTATTGTATGCAAGAATTGGAGAAGCATATAGTTACAATACAGGTAAGCAAATGGTCAAATGGAGTGAAGAAGAAATTGTACAAAACATCTTTAAAAAATTCCCTGGCAAGCGAATTACTTTATTAGCACCATTGGTTCGTGGAAGAAAAGGACATTACCGGGAGTTGTTTGAAGATATGCGGAAGAAAGGATTTTTAAAAGTAAGGGTAGATGGTGAAGTGAAAGATATTGTTCCCAAGATGCAGGTGGATCGTTACAAAATTCATGATATAGAATTAGTGGTTGACCGGTTGAAAGTCGAAGATGATTTTAAAGTCAGGATTAGTCAGAGTGTGCAGCAAACATTAAAACTGGGAAAAGATTTGATGTTTTTGTTGCTGAATGATGATGAAGCAAAACCTGTTCAATACAGCAAGTTGCTGATGTGTGAAGATACCGGGCTTAGTTATGAAGAACCATCACCCAATGCATTTTCATTTAACTCTCCGTATGGTGCTTGCCCAACCTGCAAAGGATTGGGGAATGTATATACCATTGATATGGATGAAGTGCTGCCCGATAAATCGCTGAGCGTTAAAGAAGGTGGTATTGCCCCGTTGGGTGAAGAAAGAAACGCCAGCGTTTTTCAACAAGTAATTGCTTTTGCCAAAAAGAATAAAATAAAATTAGATGTACCGGTAAAAGATTTGCCCAAAGCACAATTAGATTTATTGTTGTACGGCGATAAAGAAATCAGTGCTTCGCTGGAAGTGGATGCAGATGATGAATCAGTACCACTGGAATATACCGGAAGCTATGAAGGAATTATTCCGATGCTGAAGAGGTGGTTTATATCAACACATAGTACAGAAGTATTAAGAGAGTGGGTGCAAAAATTTATGACATTAAAAACCTGTCATACCTGTAATGGGGCAAGATTGAAAAAAGAAAGTTTATGGTTTAGAGTTGATAACAGGAATATTGCTGACTTAAGCAATATGAACCTTGATAACCTGGCAGCCTGGTTTGATGGTATTGAATTAAGGTTGAATAATAAACAAACCATTATTGCCAAAGATATTTTGAAAGAGATAAGAGAGCGGCTTCAGTTTTTATTGAATGTTGGTCTGACTTATCTTACTTTAAACAGACCAAGTAAATCATTAAGTGGCGGTGAATCGCAACGTATTCGTTTAGCTACTCAAATCGGTTCGCAATTGCAGGGCATCACTTATATATTAGATGAGCCCAGTATTGGTTTGCATCAAAGAGATAATCACCGGTTGATTGATGCATTAAAAAATCTGCGCAATATTGGAAACAGTGTTTTGGTGGTAGAGCATGATAAAGATATTATGATGCATGCAGATCATTTAATTGACATTGGACCAAAAGCAGGTTATCATGGCGGAAGAATTGTAGCGGCAGGTGAGCCAAAAGATTTATTGAAATTAGATACGCTTACTTCCTCTTATCTCAATGGTCATCGGCATATTGCTGTTCCAAAAGAAAGAAGAAAAGGAAATGGAAAGTTTGTTGAAATAAAAGGAGCAAAAGGAAATAACCTGAGAGATGTAAGTGTGAAGTTTCCATTGGGAAAAATGATTGTGGTTACCGGAGTAAGTGGAAGTGGAAAATCTACTTTGATTAATGAAACACTTTATCCAATCTTAAGCAAACATGCATATGGTTCCAAAGGCGAACCAATGGAATATAAATCAGTAAAAGGACTGGAGCATATAGATAAGGTGATTGAGATTGATCAAAGCCCCATTGGCCGTACACCAAGAAGTAACCCGGCAACCTACTGTGGTTTCTTTACTGATATCAGAACATTGTTTGCATCAGTTCCCGAAGCAAAAATTCGTGGTTATAATGCCGGCCGTTTTTCTTTCAATGTAAAAAGCGGCAGATGCGATGTATGTGAAGGTGGTGGTATGAGAGTAATTGAAATGAATTTTTTGCCCGATGTATATGTGCATTGCGAAAAATGTAATGGCAAACGTTATAACCGGGAAACATTAGAAATACGCTACAAAGGAAAATCTATCAGCGATGTGTTAGATATGACGGTGGAAGAGGCGGTAGAGTTTTTCCAGAATGTTCCATATATCTGGCGCAAAATAAAAGTGCTGGAAGAAGTTGGTTTAGGTTATATCACATTAGGGCAATCAGCCGTAACACTAAGTGGTGGTGAAGCGCAACGGGTGAAACTTTCTACCGAACTATCAAAAAGAGATACCGGCAAAACATTTTACATATTAGATGAGCCAACAACCGGTTTGCATTTTGAAGATATTCAGCACTTGCTGGATGTATTGAATAAATTAGTAGAAAGAGGTAACACCGTTTTAGTAATTGAACACAATCTTGATGTAATAAAAGTAGCGGATCATATTATTGATTTGGGTCCCGAAGGTGGTGATGGTGGCGGGCAGATTTTATTTGAAGGAGCACCGGAAGAACTGGTAAAAGAAAAAAATAGTTACACTGGCATTTACCTGAAAGAAGAATTAAAATAATCTTAAACATATTATATGGATAATCCCGGTAATTTTTTAAATGCTGATGATTTCAGGGATGATGACAATGAAAATGAAGGATGGAAACCCATAAAGATTCATGGAAAAGAACTGTTTAGGAAATCAATTGATATTTTAAATACTACGCAAACCATTTGTGATCTGTTATCAGAAGATGATAATGAGGTAACTGGTAGATTAATGATGGAAAATGCTTCTATTATTCCAGCAAAAATAAAAGGAGCTATGGCTGTGGATCATGTGTACATTATTGTAATGGAAAATGCAGTGATCATTAAAGTAAATATCTGCCAGTTAAAAGCGCAGCTTTGGGCCTGCAAAGAAATACATGGAGTAGAGGAAAAATATACAGAAGTATTAAAAAAAGAAATAGAAGCCTTTAAAGAAATATTTATAAAATGGGTAAGTTGTTTTGATAAAACCAATGACTTGCCGGATGACTGGCACCTGTTTAACAACCCTGCCGATTTTCCACCGGATGATGAACCATTTAATCCTGAAGATTATTTTGGAGAAGCATAAAAAGGCAAAGAATGGTAAAATAAAAACTGAATGCGGTTGCTGTTTTGGTTTTTCACAGTGACCTGGATGCAGCAATAAACCATTTGTTCTTTTATTGCATACTTTGCCGTACTAAGTTCATCAGAAACGATATGCCGGACACCTTACTTGTTTCAGGCTACTCTGGAATACTGAGTTATACAGGTTGCCAAATTTATAAGCTAATCTGAATGTATAAGCAAAATATGCATCATTACGTTTCGGATTACCTCTTCTTCTTCCTGCTCCGTAAGGCGAACGAACCTGTAAGTTAGTTAACCCCTGGCCGAGGAAATATTTTGCGTAAGTTATTTGTTGAGGAGTGAGGTAAGGGGATATTTGGTTAATATCAGCATAACGGATACTTACATCATCAATATAATCGGTAAACGTTTTCCGGTGTAATACTTCAACCCCAATAACCCATCTGTCAGATACATCATACTTGATACCAAGACCCATAGGAATCATTAATCCTGAAAGATTGTACTCTTTTCTTCCGGGAATTACACCTTCTCCTTCCAGCCGCAATGGTTTTAGATCAATCCATTCAGTTTTACCTGTACTGGGATTAACGTAGGGCCCTTGCGGATTGAAATGAAACCAGCCTAATCCAATCACACCATAATATCTTAACCTCGGTACATAATCATACTTCATATTGGATAATACATTAGGATATAACTCCATTGCGCCATATACTTCCTGCAGGTTACTGCGAAACTGTATGTCTCTTACTTTGCGGGTTAATTCCCAATGACCATTTGTATTAATGTATGCATCATCACCAGTTAATTGCGTTATACCTCCGGCAACACGAAAACCAATCCACTCGGCAGGGTAAACTGATAAATACAAACCTTTCATCAGTTTAGTAACAGGGAAATTGTAATCTTTTAAGAAATATGTTCCTTTACCACGGTGACCACCCAGATCACCCAGGAATACAGAAGGGCCAACATCTATTCCAGCTTCGAAACGAAGTTTTCCAAATGATAAATCTGCTTGAGAATATACGTTTGAAGAAACGAGTATAAACGTGAGGAAAAGGGCAGAGGTTAGCTTAGTAAGAAAGTGTGAGCCACTATTTCTCATACTACTGGATTTTAGTTTTTCTTTATTTACTGGATATTGTGAACTCAATATTAGAAAACATTTGTCTGCAATCCAAATTTTTAGAATCTAAATTCCCTTCATCAGGCAGCTTTTTTGGTTTCTAACTTACTGAAAACGAAGAAACACGGGCTATATTGCGTATTTCCCGTATTAAGTTAGTAAAAATAATGATATGACCTACGGGCGGATCATATAAATGTGATCAATCCCATCCTCATCATAGATTTCACCCACTTGTTCAAAGCCCAATAATTCATAAAATTTTTTGAGATATAACTGGGCGCCAATTTTAATTGGGCCTTCACCAAAAAGCTGATGTGTAACAGTAATTCCATTTGCCATCAATTCTCTGCCAATACCTGAGCCCCTGGCTTTTGGTGAGCTCACCACCCGGCCGATAGATGGATATTCATAAGCAACACCGGGAGGAACAATACGGATATAAGCAGCCAGATAATTATCTCTCCAGCCCATGTAATGCCAGCAATGCTGATCTTTATCATCTGCATCCTGGAATACACAGTTCTGTTCCACTACAAAAACTTCATTTCTTAACTGAAGAATAGCATATAATTCATGTGGTGTTAACTCGTCAAACTTTTTTAAAACCCAATTTGTCATTTCAATAATTGTATTTGTCTTTCCAGCGTTCTTTTAAAAATTTACGTAACTCTTCTTCTCTTGCATTTTTTCCCGGATCGTACATTTTTTTGCCCGATAATTCTTTGGGAAGATATTCCTGCTCCATAAAATTTCCTTCACCCATGTGAGAATATTTATAACCTTGCCCGTAATCCATCTCCTTCATCAGTCTTGTTGGTGCATTGCGGATATGTAACGGTACAGGTAAATCGCCTAATTGTTTAACAGCATTAAATGCTTCACCAATAGCAACGGTAGCAGAATTACTTTTTGGAGAAGAAGCTAAATAGATGGCGCATTGTGATAATATCAAACTTGATTCCGGATAACCAATTTTATTAACTGCTTCGAAGCTGGCATTGGCCATTACAATACCAGTGGGATTAGCGTTACCGATGTCTTCGCTTGCTAATATCACTAATCTGCGGGCAATGAACTTTACATCTTCACCTCCGTCAATCATCCTGGCTAACCAATACACGGCTGCATTAGGATCGCTTCCACGAATGGATTTGATAAAGGCTGAGATGATATCATAATGCTGTTCGCCTTTTTTATCATAGAGTGCTATTTTCTTTTGAGCAATGCTCATTACTAAATCATCGGTTATCATTAAACCGCCAGACTCCGGCTCAACGCCGGATTCAGACGGTGCGGCTTCACATACCAACTCTAATAAATTCAATAATTTCCTGGCATCACCACCGGAAATATTAATGAGTGCCGCAGTTTCTTTTAATTCAATCTTTTTTGTTTTGAGAAATTCATCAGTAGCAATGGCGTGGTTCAATAACTCCACTAATTCTTTTTCTCCTAATGGTTTTAAAACATAAACCTGGCAACGACTGAGCAACGCTGAGTTGACTTCAAAAGATGGATTCTCAGTAGTTGCACCAATCAGCGTAACAATTCCTTTTTCAACAGCGCCTAATAAAGCATCCTGCTGACCTTTATTGAAGCGATGAATTTCATCAATGAATAAGATGGCTTTTTCCTTCGTCTTTGATTCTTCAATAACTTCTCTTACTTCTTTTACTCCCGAAGAGATAGCACTCAGTGTATAGAAAGGAACTTTTAATGTATGTGCAATGATGTTGGCAATGGTTGTTTTGCCGGTGCCGGGAGGTCCCCATAAAATCATGGAGGGAACTTTGCCATGTTCAATAGCAGTACGCAGCACACTTCCTTTGCCGGTAAGGTGTTGCTGACCTGCCAACTCTTCGAGAGAAGTTGGTCTTAACCGTTCTGCTAATGGGGTGGATGAATTCACTCCTCAAATTACTAAATAAAACTATTGCTGAGGGTTACCAAAAAGATGCTGATATTTTTTGAGGAAAGTAAAGGTATATAAAAGATGAATGATCAGTATGATTGCAAATGCCAGTAATCCCCACGACATGGCTGACATCATCTTAATAAATGAGTCCGCATCAAAACCTGCTGGCTTGGTGGTTTGCATCGCCAGCATTTGTTTGGCATATTTTCTTAATTCGGCTTTGCTGGTATTCATTAAAGTGATGGTGTTAATGAGTGTCATTACTCCCATCGCTGATGAAACATAGCCGTTCACTTTTGTCCAGTCTTTTAAAGAAGGCTTAAGTGCCTGGTTATTGATTATGCCTTTAAAAAGAAATATACTGCTGCAACCGGTATAAATAGTGAATCCTACCATCATAAATAAAGGCAATAATAAAACCGGATTTGCTAAAGCAACCAATAGCATTAATATTGCCAGTAAACCGAAGATTGTTGCAAACGGAATTAAAATAAACGTAAAGACTTTATAAATAGTTATTCGATTCATGTTATTTATTCTTTCACATCCAACTTAATACTTAATTCAACCAATTGCTTATCATCAATGGTACCCGGTGCATCCAACATCACATCTCTTCCGCTGTTATTTTTTGGGAAAGATATAAAGCTACCATTCCAGCAATTCAAGACTTAACTCATTTATCCTTTTGAACCCTTTATCAGCAGTAACAAGCGTCAGTTCCTCTTCAATAGCAGTAGCTGCAATAATTGCATCAGGAATCGCCATCTTTACTGTGCGTTTTAATTCAATTGCCCTGAGTTTAATTTTGGTGTTGATGGCAACGGTACTGCAGAATTCAATAGCTGTTTCCCTGATTTTAATTTCCCTGTCACTTAAATCTTTAACGCCAAGCACTTCAATTTCCGTAACAACAGAAATAAAAGGTTTTGAATCAAAGTAAGGCCTGACGTCAGCCAGGCCTTTCAAAGCATAAACAATTATGTTAGTATCAAGCAAATATTTATTTCCACTCACTTCGCACCTTCTTTTGATAAGTTAATCCGTCTTCAATATTCGGAAGTTTTCCAAAAAAAGCGGCAACCTTTTTATCAGCCGATGCCTTGCCTCTCTTTTTTTTAATACTGCTCTTTGCTTTCTTGTATTGCATGGTTTCAGTTTAGTAATTAAAATTACAAAAATTTTATTTCACATCCAGTTTAATACTCAGTTCAACTAATTGCTTATCATCAATGGTACTTGGCGCATCCAGCATCACATCTCTTCCGCTGTTATTTTTAGGGAAGGCGATAAAATCACGGATGCTTTCGCTGCCACCAAGGATAGCACACAAACGGTCGAAACCAAAAGCAAGTCCTCCATGTGGCGGAGCACCATATTCAAATGCACCTAATAAGAAACCAAACTTGTGCTGTTGTTCTGTTGCATCCATTCCCAAAGCCTCAAACATTTTTTCCTGTAACTCTCTCTGGAAAATACGGATGGAGCCACCACCAATTTCATTACCATTCAGCACCATATCATAAGCATTGGCTTTAATATTGGCATAAGGATGTTTTAAATATTCAGCTGCATTTTCAATAACAGGATTGTTATTAATCATCACTTCAATATGGTCTGGCTTAGGTGACGTGAACGGATGGTGACGGGCTACCCACCTGTTTTCTTCTTCAGCATATTCAAACAATGGGAAGTCGAGTACCCACAATAATTTAAAATCATCTGCTTTACGCAAACCTAATTTATCACCCATATACATCCGTAAATCACTAGTGGCTTTACGGGTTCTTTCTTCTGCACCGGCTAAAATCAATATTAAATCGCCTGCTTTAGCATCAGCTGCCTCTGCAATGGCTTTTAATTTTTCTTCGCTGTAAAATTTATCTGCACTGCTTTTATAAGTTCCGTCTGCGTTACACTTAATAAATACCAAACCTTTCATTCCAATCTGCGGACGTTTCACCCACTCAGTTAATTCATCCGTTTGTTTTCTTGTGTATTCACTGCATCCGGGAACGGCAATAGCTATTACTGTTTCAGCACCATCAAATACCTGGAAATTGGCACCATCAATCAACGATGAAATACTTTCTTTTGTTGGGAATGTGTGTGCAGGAAACTTAAGATTGCAAAGCTTCATTCCAAAACGAATATCTGGTTTATCATTTCCATATTGCCACATTGCGTCTTCCCAGCTCATACGTTCCACTGTTTCTGTATAGTCAATGCCTTTTACATCTTTAAAAATTCTTTTTATCAAACCTTCAAACATGTTGAGGATATCTTCCTGCTGTACAAAACTCATTTCGCAGTCAATCTGTGTAAACTCTGGTTGACGGTCAGCTCTCAAATCTTCATCACGAAAACATTTTACAATTTGATAATAGCGATCATAACCACTTACCATCAGTAATTGTTTGAATGTTTGCGGTGATTGTGGTAATGCATAAAACTGTCCCGCATTCATTCTTGATGGAACCACAAAATCCCTCGCACCTTCCGGAGTTGATTTAATTAAGAAAGGTGTTTCAATATCCATGAAATTGTTTTCATGCAGGTAGTTTCTGGCACTTCGGTTTACCGAGTAACGCAGTTCTAAATTTTTCTTTACTGTATTACGGCGTAAATCAAGGAAACGATATTTCATTCTCAAATCATCACCGCCATCTGTATCATCCTGTATAGTGAAAGGTGGAGTAACGGCTTTATTCAAAACAGAGAATTCACTCACCAGTATTTCAATTTCACCGGTAGGAATATTTGCATTCTTACTGCTGCGTTCATTTACTTTTCCTTTGGCCTGTAATACAAACTCACGACCCAAAGGATTTTCATCCAGTTGAGCATTCAAATTTTCATTGAATAATAATTGAGTAATGCCATAGCGGTCACGCAGGTCAACAAAAGTGATACTGCCAAACTTACGAACAGTTTGTACCCATCCGGCAAGGGTTACTTCTTTGTTTACATCAGCCAGTCTTAATTCGCCACAGGTGTGAGTTCTGTACATAGAGGTCTTAAAGTTTAAGGGTTTAAAGGTTTAAGGTTAAGTATGGATGTTATAAGTTTTAAACAACCATTAAACCATTAAACTTTTAAACGGTTTTAACGAGCCGCAAAGATAATGTTTGAGGGCTTTTTTCAGAAAATTGATTATACCTTGTGTAATCACCGGTTTTATGGCATCCTCCCGTTATAATTACCAAAACTTATGAGGAAATTTTTACTCCTGCTTATTATCCTTTTTCTTGCTGCCCACACTTATGGACAAACTGATTTAAAAAACATCCGCAAACAAAGCTGGCAGGTATTCATTTATAAAATTCCGGCAGATACTGCTGAAAAATACATTAAGAAAAATACTTCCAATCCCGATCATTACCTGGATGAAGTACCATTTGCAGTTGTTAGAAAAGACAGCCTTGATTATGATGAATTGCCGGTTGGTAATTATCTCATTTTTTCTGTAAAGGATAATGAGCTGCAAGTTGACTATTACTGCCAAACCAATTTACTGGTAATGCCGGTTAATAACCAGCACAAAGTTCAGTTGGAAGTAAGAGATGTTGCCGGTAATTATTTTGATAATGCCACAGTTTGGGTAAATGGAAAAAAGATTTTGTATGATTCAAAAGCAAAAACATGGCAGGTTGAAAAAAAGTTTCCGGAGGATGCATTGGTAAAAGCAGGTGTAACAGGTGATACTTTACTGGCGACGCTTAATGCTAAAGATGATGTATATACCAGTGTGCCTAAACGACGCTGGCAAAAGTTTCGTGCTACTAAAACAGGCCAGGTAATTACCTGGCCATATTATACTATTAAGAAAATGATTGAATCTCCGGCAAGTGAATGGTTTAAAAGAAGACGGCGTTATACGCCACAACGGGGATATGTATTGTTTAATAAACCCCTTTACAAACCCGGAGATACATTACGATTAAAAGGTTATTTATTTAATAAACACCTGCGTCAATATAAAAAGCCGTTAAGCCTGTATCTTAATTACGATGCATATGGTGAATACGTCAATAAAAAATTAGCCTTTATACAACCAATAAGTCCGGGTGCTTTTGTTTATGATTTTGTATTGGGAGATTCTTTAAAAAGCGATATGTCTTATAATCTTGAGTTTCGTAATAAGAAGAATAAAAAAGTTTTATGGAAGAGCTTTAGAATGAAAGATTATTTGCTGGATGAAGTAAGCACTTATGAAATCCGTTCTCAAAAAGAAAATTATTATTTAACGGATACTTTAACATTTTTTGCTAATGCTAAAGATGCCAACGGGCTTTCTTTAATGGACGGGAAAATAAAATTGCAGTTGCTTGCCGGTAAAATTTCCAAATGGTATAAGGATACTTTGTATGTGCCCGACACTATCTGGACAGCTGAAAAACTTCTTGCCATAGATGCGGATACAAAGTTTGAAATTCCTGCAACCGTTCTGCCTCCGGCATCAATGGAAATAAAAGCGATCGCCACCTTTTTAAACAGCAATAATGAAGTGCAGGAAAAAACTATTTCTGTTTCCTATGAACCGGAATCAAATGTGATAGATGTAAAGCAAACAGCGGATTCAATATTTGCCGTGTATTTAAAAAATGGGAAGCAGGAAAATGCAAAGGGTACTTTAATGAAAAGTTATACTGATAAATTTATTCCTGTTAATTATCCCTATGCGCAAAAATTAGATGCCTATACAGAAGATTACGATTTTGATGTGGACGATGAAAAAGGTAAAAGTATATGTAACAACTACTATGAATTAAAAACTGATTACCGGCTCAGTTTTACAAGATTGCAGCAGCAGGATACCAGTGGATTTGTATTGTATAATCCTAATAAAGTTCCGGTTCACTTCACTGTTTTTTATGGTAATAAAATTATTGATAAGTCTTCCGGAAATGATGCAGTGATTGTATGGAAACGCAAACTGCCCAAAGGAAAATCTTACAAGGTTGAATGGCAATATATATGGGCAGGAGAGGAAAAAAAAGGGGCTGAAAATATAGTATTGATGGATAAAGTAGCTTCATTACAAATCAACGGAACCACTACTGTTTTTCCCGGGATGAAAGATACTATTACTGTTAAAGCTGTTGATTATAAAAACAGGCCATTGGCAGGAATGAATCTTACAGCAGTGAGCTATAACAGCCAGTTTGCAAAAGATATTAATATGCCAGAACCCCCATTTCTTCACCGGTTTAAATCTCCACGAAGAATTGTTAGAGACAATTTTGAAATGGGAATAGCGGTATCCAAAAAATCATTTTTGTTAGGCAGACATAAGCAGTGGATTAATAAATTCGGATTGGACACAATGCGCTACTATCAGCTGCTTTTTCCTGTTAATGGCATGGAAATCGTAAAAAATTATATCAATGATTATGCGCCGCAATTATCTGTGTTTGCAGTTGATAGTGGTGTGCCGCAGGAAATACACCTGCTTTATATTAACAGGCAACTGGCATATTATAATGGAACAACTGATAAATCTGTTTACAGTTTTCCGGTTTACCCGGGATATACACAAGTAGCCTTCCGGCTAAGAGACAGATACATTCAAATAGACAGCATTTACCTGCAGCCTAATTACAAGCATGATATTTTTATTGATATAAAGAACCTGCCACCTCATAGTGTTTCTTATGTTATGCCTGCTTATTGGACAGATTCTGAACGAAACGAATTAGAAAGCAGTCTTTGGCAACTGGAGAATGATTACCGAACAAATAATGGCTATATATGGCAGGATGAAAAATTGTTTTACCTGGGTTCAAACAGAAAGCATGTTGTGGGCCCGTTTACCCGCAATGCCCAACTCCAGTATTTTAAGCCGGGTGCTTTTGATTTTAAGTTTGATTTTGAACCGGGTTACGAATACAGGATCAAACCAAGTATGGTTCGTTTGGAAAAGAGCCGTCTGTTCTCCCCTGATGCAAAAGAAATTAAATTACCAATTGTTAAGAATGAGGTCTGGAATTTAGGAGATACGATTGCTGCACCTCCTCTTATTCAATACAAAAAAGAAATTATACCGGCTTTTTACGGTAATTATGGATTCAATTATTATGACACAAAACAAGGATATGGAAAGCTGGTACTGAATCTCTTTAAAGATTCAGCCTGGCATTATATTATACTATTTCCTAAAAATAATCCATGGAAAAAGGCAGTGCGTATGGATGGTTCCTTTCAATTCTCATCATTAGAACCGGGTAAATATGAATTGGTACTCATCACTAATAAAAATTATGTGATGCAATTAAAGGAAATCGTAATGAAACCTGATTCTTCTACATGCTTAAAAATAAACAAAGGAGATTTTACTTTTTACAATGCTGAATTAGATGATTATTTAAAAGCACCAGCTCCACAGGAAAAAGTAGAAACGAAAGAAAAAAACATGATAGAGAGTATTAACTCGATACCTGAAGTGCGGGTGATGTCTGGCAATGCATCTGTAAAGGGCAGGATAATTGATGAAAAAGGTAAATCGCCTGTTATTGGTGCAGTAGTTATGATAAAGGGGTACAAAACACGTACATCTTCAAATACAAATGGAGATTTTGAGTTAAAAGGCATAAATGCAGGTAACTATACATTAGTGATCAGTGCAGTTGGATATGTATCAAAAGAAATAAGGATTAAATTAAATGCTTTTGAAACGGAAAGTATTGTAGCTGGTTTAAAAGTTTCTGAAGCACATTTGGATGAAGTAGTGGTAGTAGGATATGGAACTGCTAAGCGAAAAGATTTAACGGGATCTATGGTAACAATCAGCGCTAACAATATTACCAGTGTTTTATCTGGTAAGGTTTTCGGAGTTTCTGTAACGGGTGCTTATTCCCCGGGTGCAAATACAAAAATTACAGTGCGGGGAATTTCTTCCGCTGGATTCGGATCACAACCATTATATGTAGTAAATGGCGTTCCTATGGATGATCTGCCTGCCGGGTTAGATACCAACGGTATGTATTTTTCCATATTAAAAGGTGCAGCAGCAGTAAGCTTATATGGAGCCAGGGCCGCAGACGGTGTAATAATAATAAACACTAAAGATTTTATAACAGGGTCATCTCTTCGGGAAAAGTTCAGGGATTATGCATTCTGGCAACCTAACTTAATCACCAACAAAAAAGGGGAAGCAAAATTCGCAGTTACTTATCCAGATAATATTACCAGTTGGCAAACTTTTGTAATAGGCATGGATAAAAAGAGACGAATTGCTAAAACTTCGGTGAACATAAAATCATTTAAACCGCTGTTGGCCCAGCTTTCTGCCCCGCAATTTTTAGTAGAAGGTGATAGCGTACTGTTTATTGGTAAGAAAACAAATTATGCTGCGGAGGATAACTCTGTTAAAGAACATTTTAGTATTAATAACAAAACAGTCTTCGAAAAAGAATCGGCAATTAAAACGAATAGCGCTGATACAAGTGAGTTGATGGTTGTTGCCGTTGATATGGATACTTTATCAGCACAATATTCCATTCGTTCTGTCAATGGTTATGCTGATGGTGAATTGAGGAAGATACCGGTTGTTAAGAAAGGAACCGGAGAAACCATTGGAAATTTTTGGGTGTTAAACGGTGATACGGTTGTTGCATTTAAAGCACAACCCGGCAGCAGTACAGTTACACTGCATGCACAAAATAATACATTGGATGTTTTACTAAGCGAACTTGATTTGCTGAAAAATTATCCGTATTACTGTATGGAGCAAACCACTTCTAAACTAAAAGGATTAGTGATGGTGAAAAAGATTCAGTTATTTCTGAATCAAAAATTTAAAGATGATAAAGAGATCACCAGGTTAAAAGATAAAATTCAAAAGGCACAGTTGTATGAAGGTGGCTGGCCCTGGTGGGAAAACGGCAAGACCAATCTTTCAATCACCAATTATATTGTAAAAACACTTTTAACTATGCGGGGAGATGTTGAACTGGAAAGTAATATTCGCAATGCATTACTTTATCTGCAAAATCAATTACCTGATTTAAAAAGAGATGATTTGCTCAATACATTACTGACACTGAGTGAGGCAAACCATTTTATGAATTTTGAAACTTACTTAACAGCTATTCCATTTGACTCGTTGAGTGTTCACCAGCAATGGCAGTATGTAAGTATTAAGCAACAACAGAAAATGGATTGTAATGCTGAACTGAAGAAATTGCTGAAACAAAAACATGAAACCATGTTAGGTAGTTTATACTTTGGGGAAGAAGGTTGGTGGTGGAATCGCAATGCTACCGCCACTACTGTGGAAGCCTATAAAGTGCTGGAAAAAGATGGCAATTATTCAGAAGAATTAAATCATATTATTCAATACTTCATGGAGAAGCGAAAGTATGGCCGATGGACAAATACAGTTGAAGCAGCATCTATTGTTTCAACTATTTTGCCACGATTTACGGTAAGTAATATAACAGTTCCGGCATCATTAAGAATTACAGGTGATACTAATTGTACAATAAAAGATTTTCCATTCACGATTAAAACTCCTTCAGTTAAGAATTTGCAGATTGATAAAACGGGTGGAGGAATGGTTTACTTTACTGCTTATCAAAAAGTATTTAATCCAAATCCGGAACCCGTAACAAATAATTTTATTATTCGCTCGTGGTTTGAAAAAAATGGGAGGCAGATGAATTTATTAAAAGCAGGTGAGAAAATTCAAATGCAGGTTGAAGTGAATGCGTTGAAAGATGCTGAATATGTACAAATAGAAATTCCCATACCGGCAGGATGTACTTACGCCGAAAAGAAACAGGATTATTGGAGCAATCATAAAGAATACCTGAAAAACAAAACGGTAATTTTTGTAGAGAAGATGTACGCAGGGGTACACCGGTTTACCATTGAACTGGAACCGAGATATACAGGTAAGTTTCACCTGAATCCAGCAAAAGCAGAGCTCATGTATTTCCCAACTTTTTATGGCAGGAATGAAATGAAAAAAGTAGCAATAGGAAAGTAGTACTACATCGTTTCTAACTCATGCTTATGTCTCGGTTTCCACCAGGCGTAATAATAAAGAAGCATAAGTGCTCCGAGGCAAAAAGGAATCATAGCACTGTGTTTGCCGGTTAAGCCGAACAGAATTACTTTTTCATCAAAGTGAAAATATTCGCTGAACATCCACAACGAGTTGGCACTAATCCAGAAGGTGATGGCGAGGTTATGGGTTAATTCAGAAACCATTTGCCTTGTTCTCCACGCAATCATGATGGAAATAATTAAAGTGGGAAACACCATGGCAACGCCAAGTGGTCGCCACACCATGCACCAGCTAATGTCTTTTAACAGCCAGAATACAATATGCAGGTTTTCCATCTTACGAAACCGGACAGGAATGGAATAAACGTTTTCTGAATTATTCATTTCTTTAAGCAAATAGTTTTGAGCAAATGCTATCGGTTGAATAGCTTATCCTTACAAATATACCCCCAGCCCCTAAAGGGGAGTAATTTTTTTGGTATTTGATTTTTCTCTTTATAAAATTCTTGAATAAGTTGATAGTTTATATAATAGAATATGCTCAATAAAAAAAGTCTTGCTATAACTGCAAGACTTTTTTATTCATATTTTGATTCCCCCTTCAGGGGGTTAGGGGGTTTAACTGAACATCTCTTTCATCTTCTCAAAAAAGCTTTTATCGCCTTTGCCGGGATTTGGCTGGAAGTTGGGAGCATGAGAAAGTTTTTCCATCATTTGCTTTTCTTCTGCTGTAAGATGTTGTGGTGTCCACACATTTACATGAATAAGTTCATCACCTTTTTCATAACTATTTACAGAGGGGAAACCTTTCCCTTTCAACCGGAATATCTTTCCGCTTTGTGTACCGGCAGGAATTTTAATTTTTGCTTTACCATCAATGGTCGGCACCTGTATCTCTGCTCCAAACACAGCTTGCGGAATGGAAATATGTAAATCAAATACCACGTTCAATCCATCCCGTTGTAATTGCGGATGTGGTTCTTCTTCAATCAGCACAATTAAGTCACCGGCAGGTCCGCCCCGTTCACCAGCATTGCCTCTGCCACTCACACTCAACTGCATGCCTTCCTGTACACCGGCCGGGATATCAATCGTCACAGTTTCTTCACCATAAATTCTTCCTTCACCTTTACAATGGGTACACTTGTTGGCAATAGTAGTTCCTTCGCCATTACAGGTAGGACAGGTGGTTACTGTTTGCATCTGTCCCAAAAAAGTATTGCTCACTCTTCTTACCTGGCCTTGTCCACCACAGGTAGTACAGGTTTGAATGGAGTTTTTATCTTTTGCCCCGCTGCCACCGCAAGTAGTACAGGGAACATGTTTTTTTACTTTAACTGTTTTAGAAGCACCTTTCGCAATCTCTTCATACGTCATTTTTAATTTGATACGGAGATTGCTGCCACGGATACCCCTTGTTCTGCCGCCACCTCCACGACTTCTTTGTCCGCCACCGCCAAAAAAACTTCCAAACACATCATCGCCAAAAATATCTCCAAACTGGCTGAAGATATCATCCATATTCATTCCACCACCGCCACTAAATCCACCACGACCATTGCCACTCATGCCTGCATGTCCAAAACGGTCGTACTGTGCTTTCTTATCAGCATCACTCAATACCTCGTATGCTTCAGCAGCTTCTTTAAATTTTTCTTCTGCTTCTTTATTTCCCGGGTTACGGTCGGGGTGATACTGCATAGCTACTTTGCGATAAGCTTTTTTAATCTCATCGGCAGTAGCGGTTTTGCTCACGCCTAATACTTCGTAATAATCTCTTTTCATAATGTGCTAATGTGATAATTTGCCAATTAGCCAATTAATAATTTAAGTCATTGGCACATTAGCAAATTGGCTAATTATCTAATTAATTTCCTACCACCACTTTTGCAAAACGAATTAATTTATCGTTGAGGTAATAACCTTTTTGAATTTCATCCAGCACTTTACCTTTTAATGCTTCTGTTGGTGCAGGAATTTGCGTAATGGCTTCATGTTTCTCCACATCAAAATCCTGGTTAATGCTTTCCATCGCTTTCAAACCTTTTGATTGCATATTGCTGCGGAGTTTATTAAAGACTAACTGAATGCCTTCTTTGATCACTACTATATCTTCACTGGTCTGCATCACTTTCTCTGCCCGGTCGCAATCATCCAGCACATCCAGCAAAGAAGTAATTACATCTTTACCGGCTGTTTGAATCAGCTCTACTCTTTCCTTAGCATTACGGCGTTTAAAATTATCAAACTCAGCCATCAGGCGGATGTATTTATCTTTTTGCTCAGCCAGCTGGGCTTGTAATTTTTCCAGTTCATCTTCGGTAGCCACAGCATCATTCAAATGCGTGGTTCCGGCCATGTTTTCATCGGCATTAATACCCATATCTACTGTTGGCTGCCCGGTAGCCGCCTGGCCGTTTGTTTCTTCCGCAGGATTATGTTTTTTCTCACTCATAGTTGTTGTATTGTGTCAAACCTTCATACCATTGGGCCATAAACTGAAAATATTTCGTTTTTCACCCAAAAGGAGGCGCAAAGGTACTATGGGCAAAGCATTTGCCAATAGCTATTTTGCAGCCAAATTGACGCTGTTTTGAGGGGTGAAGAGATGATTATGAAACCAGCTTTCTCAACCCTGTGCATCGTCCCTTGTGTCACTCACTTCATGGTTTGGTAATTCTATTGATCCATCTGTGACAATCCGTGTAATCTGTGAGCAATATTTTCTTCGTGTAATTAGTCCAATTCGTGTACTCAAAACAAAAAGGGCAGAGCCTCCGCTCCACCCCACATTATGCGCAAACACTAAGTTTATTAAAATTCAAAACCCACCGTAACACCACCGCTACGGTTATAGGCTTTAATATTGGAGTTTTTATCAATAGGTGATAAACCATGACTGTAATAACCATTCAGGCTTATACCATTTTTAAATTTATATCCAATTCCGCCGGTTAATCCAAAATCCCATTCATTGGTGTTGCTGGTAAGGTTGACATCCTGGTTTAATAAATTAAAACCAAGCACACTGCTGCGGATTTTCAAATTGTTTTTTACCAGGTAACTCACCTGCGGGCCAGCTTTAATACTCAAGCCTTCGGTAGGAGTTACTTTAGCCAAAGCATCCAGGCCAATGTATTGACTGGGATTAATCAAATCAGCTTTGGCATTTAATAACTTTAAAAAACTTGAATTAAAATCTCCTGTTATTTTATATCCTTTTTGCTGGTAGCTTAAACCTGTTTCTACTCCAAAATTTTTGTCAACAGGAATAGAAACATAAGTTCTTCCGGTAAAACCAAACTTAGAAGTTTGGTCAACCATTCCATTGGTAATGTCAAACATGTTGTTGAGCGATTTAATAGCATCTCCTTTTAAAGTAGATACATTACTGCCGGCCTGTACACCAAACGAAACCTGTGCGCTTGATGAATAAGCTGATGCAGATACAATAATAAAACTGAGTAAAAATTTCTTCATGGCTGATGATTTTAGTTATTAATAATTGCAGATAGTAATTGAAATTCCGTGCCAGTGATTCTTAAAAATTTGTTAGAGGCATTGAAGCGCAGAACTGTATTTTTGCGCCATGTTAAAAGTTGTATTAAAGAGAAAGATTTCACCAAGAGTATTAAATGGTCATCCCTGGATATTTGGTAACGAAGTGAATTTGATAGATGAAAAAGCGCAGGCTGGTGATATAGTTGACGTGTTTACTCATGACGATAAGTTTGTAGGCAAAGGATATGTTAATCCGCAATCACAAATAGTAGTTCGGTTGTTGACGAGAGATAAAAACGAAACGGTGAATGATGATTTCTTTTATAACCGTTTACTCAAAGCATGGCAATACCGTCAGCAATTGGGTTATGTGGAAAATTGCCGGTTAATATTTGGTGAAGCCGATTATATGCCACAACTTATTATAGATAAGTTCAACGACTATTTTGTTATACAAACATTAGCATTGGGTATTGATAAATGGAAACCGGCGATTGTTGCTGCTATCAATAAAATCTTTAAGCCCAAAGGAATTTATGAACGCAATGATGTTCCGGTAAGAGAGCTGGAAGGATTGCAGCAGCACAAAGGTTTTTTAAGCGATCCGTTTCCAACAGAAATTACTATCAATGAGAATGGAATCAAATTTTTTGTTGATGTAGAGAATGGACAAAAAACTGGTTATTTCTTAGACCAGCAGGATAACCGCCGTGCCATACAGCATATTGTAAAAGGAGCAGATGTATTAGGTGCTTTTTGTTATACTGGCACATTCGAAATTCATGCAGCTCATTATGGAGCTAAATCCGTTTTGGGCTTGGATATTTCTGAAAACGCCTGCTCAATGGCGAGAAAAAATGCTGAGTTGAATAGTTTGCAGGATATCTGCCAATTTCAATGCGTAAATGCTTTTGATGTATTAAAAACATGGGTGAAAGACGGACGAAAATATGATGTGGTAATGCTTGACCCACCATCATTCACCAAAACAAGGGCAACCATTGAAAAAGCTATCACTGGTTATAAAGAAATCAACTTGCGTGGTATGAAGCTGGTAAAGCCGGGTGGTTTTTTAGTAACTTCTTCCTGTACCAACTTAGTACAACCTGAAATGTTTTTAAATATCATTGATATGGCTGCTAAAGATGCAAGACGGAAACTAAGACAAGTAACCTTCCAGGCACAAGCATCAGATCACCCAATAATCAGAGGATGGGAGAATACGAATTATTTAAAGTTTTTGATTGTACAGGTTGAATGATTGATGAATTGTTAAATGGTTTGATTGTTCGAACTTCTTTTTAAATAATAAAGTCATTAAGCAAAAGCAATAGTGAAATCTTCAAATCTTGAAAGGAGAAATCTTGAAATCTGAAACTCTATTTAACCACCTGGAATTTTCCGGCTTCTAAGATTTTGCCGGACTGGTCACGGAGCTGGTAGATATAAACACCACGGCTAAACTGGTCAAGGTTGATGGTGTTCTTTTGGTTTACATTCTGGAGTTCGTAAACTTTCTTTCCCACAAAATTATAAATCTGGAAACTGTAGGATTTTTCGTAATTCTTCTGAAACTCAAAGTTGATAACTGTTACTGCCGGGTTGGGGTAATACTTCACCATTTTTACTGTAGCATCACCTAAGCTTCCGCTCCTCGTTTGAGCAGAAACTCCGGGGGAAAGGATGAACAATAAAGGAAGTATAAGTAACAATTTTCGCATCAAAACAAAAATAGCATAATATGAGTGGGAATGCAAATATATTTTGCCGGCGGCAACGAAAAAGAACGGTACGAGGTATGTACCCGTTTTCTTTTTAACATTTATTTCCAATTAGTTAAGCTCAGCCAGCAATGTATTGATGACTTCAAAATTCGGAACATCCCCTGCTTTTTCGAGTACTTCTGCGTAACGTACAATCCCTGCTTTATCAATTATAAAAGCGGAGCGTTTAGAGACACCTTTCATATCAAAATTCCAGTGTTGGTATATGGAACCATAGGCATCTGATGTAGTCTTATTAAAATCACTTAATAAGGGAAAATTATAATGTTGTTCAGCTTTGTATTTAGCTAATGTATATACTGAATCAACCGATATGCCCAGCACCTGTGCATTAGCATTAGCGTACCTGGAAATATCATCTCTTATGCTGCAAAGCTCTTTGGTACAGGTACTGGTAAATGCCTGGGGAAAGAAAAGAAGTAAAACGTTTTTCCCTTTTAAATCACTTAACGTAACTTTTTCTTTTTCGCTGTTGTATAAAGTAAAATCAGGTGCAGGTTGCCCAACTTCAATTTTCATTTGTGTTTATTTTCAAAACAATGATAACATCAATTGCAGTAATTTGTTCAAAGCAATTTAAATAATCAATCAATGGATATAAAAAAATAAACCTCTCGTTAAGACGGGAGGTTTTTGCTTCTTAGGGTTTCTGGGTAAGCTACCGTCGAAGCGTTTTCAGGGTACAATTAAAAACGGGCTCAACCGCAGTAAAGGGTTGTTTTTTGCCCATCTTCTAAGAGTTGACGGCAGAACATGTTAGTTAGCTTCAACTCATCGAAGTAGTTTTCAATGGGTAAATTCTTAGCAATATGTTTTAATGAAATTACCGGTTGGTGTGTGCAATTAACCGGAGTATGTTGAGCAGCGTAAAATTTTATCACAGGCTTTGGTTTTCTTATTTGGATAATGGAAGACTAAAGTAAAATGGTTTTTATAAAAATCAAATACATTGCACCATTAAGTTTTAAAATCGGGTACTAATAACCGGCGTCATTCGTAATACTACTTTTTTGCTGAAGGGCTATTACTGATTTTTGAATAAAACTTAATATTTTTATTAATATGAAGATTGCACAAATCATACAGGAACTTGAAGCAACAGCACCATTATCATTGCAGGAATCATATGATAATGCAGGACTATTAACCGGGATGCCTCAATGGGAATGCACCGGTGTATTGTGTACACTCGATGCAACCGAAGAAGTAGTTAACGAAGCTATTGAAAGAAAATGTAATCTCATTGTAGCACATCATCCCATCATTTTTGGTGGATTGAAAAAGATTAATGGTAAGAATTATGTAGAGAGAGCGGTGATTACAGCTATTAAAAATGGTATCGCTATTTATGCTATACATACCAACCTGGATAATGTATCCCATGGAGTAAATAAAGTGATTGCCGATAAGCTGGGGTTAATTAATACTTCTATACTTTCTCCAAAAGAAAACCTGCTAAAGAAATTATTTGTGTTTGTTCCGATTGAACAAGTTGAAAAGGTAAGAGATGCCATTTTTAATGCAGGTGCCGGTAACATTGGTAATTACAGCGAATGCAGTTTTGGTGTGGAAGGAACCGGAACTTTTAAAGCAAATGAAGGAGCTGATCCTTTTGTTGGAGAAGTTGGCAGCCGCCATTATGAAAAAGAGGTGAGGATTGAAGGTATTTTTCCAGCATGGTTAGAAAATAAAATTATTTCAGCCATAATAAAAGCCCATCCATATGAAGAGGTGGCCTATGATGTGGTGGCACTGGATAATTTCTTTCAAAAAGTGGGTTCAGGTATGATTGGTCATTTGCCTGAAAAAATGGATGAGCAGACTTTTCTCACTAAAATCAAATCTGATTTCGGACTTTCGGTTATACGTCATACACCATTAACTCGTAAGCCAGTGCAAAAGGTGGCAGTTTGCGGGGGTGCCGGTAGCTTCCTGATTTCCAGGGCTTTAAATGCCGGGGCAGATTTTTACATTACAGCCGATGTGAAGTATCACGAGTTTTTTGATGCCAATGGGCGGATGGTTATTGCTGACATCGGACATTTTGAAAGCGAACAATACACAATAGACTTTCTGGCTGAACTTTTGGTGAAAAAATTCCCTACCTTTGCCGTCCTTAAATCGGAGATACAAACAAACCCGGTTCAATATTTTACCTGATATGGCACATGTAAAAGAATTCTCAGTAGAAGAAAAATTAGTTTCCCTCATTACTGTACAAAAAATAGAAAGCAAGCTGGATGAAATCCAAATTCTGCGTGGTGAACTTCCAATGGAAGTAAGCGACCTGGAAGATGAAATTCAGGGTTTGCATGCACGTAGAACAAGGATTGAAGAAGAACTGAACGGTATTCAGGAATTCATCAGCAGTAAAAAAGATGCGATGAAGGAAGCGGAAGCTTTGATTAAGAAATATGAAAAGCAAAGCGACAATGTAAAAAACAGTCGTGAGTTTGAAGCCATTAACAAAGAAATTGAAATGCAAACGCTGGAAGTAAAACTTTCGGAAAAGCATATCAAAGATGCAACTGAAGAAATAGCTGAAAAAACCAAGCATTTAGAATCTGCTAAAAAAGCCATTGCTGGTAAAGAAGGTAACCTGAATCATAAAAAAGGTGAGCTGGAAAAAATTATCGGTGAAACTAATAAGGAAGAAAAGCACTATGAAAAATTAGATAATGAAGCAAGACAAGCTGTGGAAGACCGCTTACTTATTAGCTTCGACCGTATACGTAAAAATTACCGAAATGGTTTAGCTGTTGTTCCTATCGTTCGTGATGCTTGTGGTGGTTGCTACAACTCTATTCCTCCTCAACGCCAGAGTGAAATTAAGCAACGCAAGAAAATTATCGTTTGCGAAAACTGTGGTCGTATTTTAGTAGATAGCGATTTGCATGATTCAATTGAGGTAAAATAATTTTACAATTCATAATATTTAAAGGCATCGTAGTAACGGTGCCTTTTTCTTTTGGATGATTTAATGTTTTGATTGATTTTTACGTTCCGTGAATAAATACTTCTTCTTCATTTTTGCATTGCTGATTTTTCTTTCTGTATCAGTACAGGCAGAAAAGAAATTTGATTTTAATACCAACTGTTTACGGGCTTATAAAGAAATAGTAAAACTGAAACTAAATGCCGGGCAGGAAATATTGAATGCAGAAAAGAAATCAAACCCGGATAATCTTATTCCATACTTTATTGAAAACTATATTGACTTCTTTGAATTGTTTTTTAATGAAGACCCGGCAGAATATAAAGCAAGAATTAAAAATCTTTCTGACAGATTAGATAAGATGGATGAAGGTCCGGCTAATTCCCCATTTTATAAATACACTAAAGCAATTATCAATTTTCAATGGGCAGCGGTGAAAGTAAAATTTGGCTATCGCTGGGATGCCGGCTGGCAGTTTCGCCGTTCCTATTTACAGGTGAAAGCCAATAAAGAAAAATTTCCTTCCTTTCAACCCAACAATATGTTATATGGCGCCATGCAAACAGTAGCCGGTACTATTCCGGATGGATATAAATGGCTGAGCAATTTATTGGGAATGAAAGGAAGTATTAAAGATGGTATGGGATTGCTGGAAGGATTTTTAAATTCAAATGATGCATGGATGCCAGTGTTTAAAGAAGAAGCAGTTTTTTATTATGCTTATCTGAAGTTTCATTTGCTCAACGATAAAGAAGAAGTATTGCAATACATCAAACAACAGCAGCTGGATGTGGTGAACAATCATCTTTATGCTTACATGACTGCTAACCTTGCTATCAACGATAAACAATCGGCTTATGCCAAACAAATTATTCAGCAGCGAAATCCTTCCAACGAATACTTAAAAATTTCCATATGGGATTTGGAAATGGGATATGCCAAACTAAATCATTTGGAGACTGATGCTAATATTTACCTGCAACGCTTTATTGATAATTTTAAAGGAAAATTTTATGTGAAAGATGCTTTGCAAAAGTTAAGCTGGTATTATTACCTCAAAGGAAATATGACGGAAGCAGAGAAGTATTGTAAGCTGGTAATAGCAAATGGAAACACCGATAGTGAAGCAGATAAACAGGCACAGAAAGAAGCTAAAACCGGTAAGTGGCCATTCATTCTTTTATTAAAAGCAAGACTGCTGAATGATGGAGGTTACAATAGCGAAGCATTAGCAATGTTAAATGGTAAATCCGCCAACGACTTTACTGTTTTGGAAGAAAAAGTTGAATTCAGCTACCGGCTGGCAAGAATTTATGATGATATGGGAAGAACAGCCGAGGCAATTCAGGCTTATGTTTATACCATCAACAATGGAGAGCAATTAAAACAATATTTTGCTGCCAGGGCTGCTATTCAATCAGGGTTTATTTACGAGGAAAAAGGCGATAAAGCAGAAGCTATCAAATGGTACCAGCGTTGCCTTGATATGGATGACCATGATTATAAAAACTCATTAGACCAAAAAGCCAAAGCCGGCATTGCAAGGTGTAAAAATGAATGACTTAATTTCTTAATATCGCAATTGCGCAATTGCGATATTTTCACATTGGCTAATTATATATCTTAGCATTTCATGTTGAAGAATCTTCACATACAGAATTATGCGATAATTGATGAGCTGACGATTGATTTCTCTTCTCAGCTCAATATTATTACCGGAGAAACAGGTGCAGGTAAATCTATATTAATGGGCGCATTGGGTTTGATACTCGGCAACCGGGCTGACACTTCTGTTTTATCTGACAAAGAAAAGAAATGTGTAATTGAAGGAAGCTTTGGTACTGCTGAGAAGAAGGAAGTGAAATCATTTTTAAAAGCAAATGACTTGGACGAAACGGAAGAGTTGATGGTTCGCAGGGAAATAGCCGCTAATGGAAAATCAAGAGCCTTCATCAACGATACACCGGTAAATCTTTCTCAATTGCAGCAACTATCTTCTTTACTGGTTGATTTGCATCAGCAATTTGATACACTCGAATTAACTGAAAACGATTTTCAGCGGGAAGTACTGGATGCATTAGCTGGCAATGAAAATTTATTACTGCAATACCAATCTGTTTATAAAAAATACCAGGCTATTAAAAAAGAATGGGAAGAATTAACGGCTAAACAAAGCACTGCCAACAAAGAGTTAGATTATTATAAATTTTTATTCAGTGAGCTGGAAGAAGTTTCGTTGAAAGAAAATGAACTGGAAGATTTAGAAACTGAATTAAAATTACTCAACAGCTCAGAAGATATTAAGAATGCTTTGTCAGCTGCCACTTATAATTTAAGTGAAGGAGATCAGCCCATCATTCAGCAATTAAAATTACTGGTAAATCAATTGAATGCATTTACTGAGCTGCATAACAGGTTCCCTGAGTTAGTGCAGCGATTACAATCCTCTCAAATAGAATTAAGCGATATAGCATCCGAGCTGGAACGCATTAATGATTCGGTTAATTATGATGCTAAACGAATTGAAGAAGTAAATGAACGTATTTCTGCTGGTTATAAATTGCTGAAGAAGCACGGCGTGAAAACAACCAATGAATTATTAGCTATACAAGCTGATTTGGAAAACAAGCTGCAACAAGTATTGAATATCGAAGAATCAATCAGCAAAAAAGCAAAAGAAACCGAACAATTATTAAAAGAAGCAACAAGCACTGCATCCAAACTAACTGAGCAACGAACCAAACAAATAAAACCATTAGAAGATAAAGTAAACAAACTGCTGTTGCAGGTAGGCATGCCCAATGCAAGATTAAAAGTGCAGATAAAACCAGTGGTGTTGAATTTATCGGGTGCTGATGCGATTGAATTTTTGTTTGATGCCAACAAAAGCAACCGTTTTGAACCAGTAAGTAAAGTAGCCAGCGGTGGTGAATTAAGCCGTTTGATGTTGTCTATTAAATCACTGGTGGCTCAATCTGTCTCTATGCCCACACTAATATTTGATGAGATTGATACGGGCATCAGTGGCGAAGCAGCAAGACAAGTCGGAATTATTATGAAGGGACTGGCAAAGAAACACCAGGTTATTTCCATCACCCATCAACCACAAATTGCTGCTAAAGCAGATGCGCATTATTTTGTTTATAAGAAAGAAAGTTTGGGTAAGATAAAGACACATGTTCGCCGATTGAATGAAAAGGAAAGGGTAGAAGCCATTGCCAAAATGCTGAGCGGTGAGCAGGTAAGTGATGCATCCATGAAGATTGCCAAAGAAATGGTGGAGGGATAAAAAATTTCAAGATTTGAAGATTTGAAAATTTTGATGCAGGAATGAATAATATTATTACATTACTTACGCCTGTGGTAATCATCAGCATCCCTTTTTATTATTTTGACCTGTATCTGAAGAGGAAAATAAACCCACGGAAAAGTTTTAAAACCTTCCTTTTATACCTGGTTGTAATGCTACCATCTGCTCTTGCTTATGTCACTATTACACTATTTATTTTCTTCAAATTATTACAACTAAAGCATTAAAAAAAGAACCACTATTTTTGCCCAAAACAACAAACTAAAAACCATAAACCACAAACTGTAATTATGGGAAATAACTTACTCAAAGGAAAGAAAGGAATCATCTTTGGTGCATTGGACGAAAAATCAATAGCCTGGCGTACGGCTTTAAAAGCTTATGATGAAGGTGCACAGTTAGTATTAACCAACGCTCCCGTTGCATTGCGTATGGGAGAAATCAATAAGCTGGCTGAAACTTGCGGCAATGCCCCGGTAATACCGGCCGATGTTACCAGCATGGATGATCTGAAAAATCTTTTTACCAAAGCTATGGAACATTTTGGCGGTAAGGTTGATTTTGTACTGCATTCCATTGGTATGAGTTTAAATGTTCGTAAGGGCAAACATTATACAGAGATGGATTATTTGTGGAACCAAAAAACACTTGACATATCTGCCATGAGTTTACACCGTGTGTTACGCACTGCATGGGATATGGATGCTATCAGTGATTGGGGAAGTGTGGTGGCATTAACTTATATCGCAGCACAAAGAGTGTTTCCTGATTATAATGAAATGGCGGATGCAAAAGCCTTATTGGAAAGTGTTACCAGGAGTTTTGGTTATCATTATGGTGTTCGTAATAAAGTTCGAATCAATACTATTTCACAATCTCCAACCAAAACAACAGCAGGCAGTGGTGTTAAAGGATTTGATGGTTTTATTTCATATGCTGAAAAGATGAGCCCGTTAGGTAATGCTAGTGCAGATGATTGTGCCAACTATTGTATCACGTTATTCAGCGACCTTACAAAATTTGTTACTATGCAAAACCTCTTCCACGATGGAGGTTTCTCCTTCACCGGTGTAACACAGGCCGTGATTGAGCAAATGGAAAAATAAAATTTGTTTGTAGTTTGTGGTTTATGGTTTGTAGTTGATTATGACCATAACCACAAACTACAAACAGACTACTTCCCTCATCCTGCTGCGTGACTAAAGTCATAGGCCAACTCTTAAATTCCCGGCATTTTTGCGCCATAAAATACTTTACTATGAAGGTGGAGCAAATTTATACCGGTTGTCTTGCACACGGTGCCTATTACATCCAAAGCGAAAACGAAGCGGCGATCATTGATCCGCTGAGGGAAATAAAACCTTACCTGCAAAGAGCTGAGCGTAATGGTGCTCAAATCAAATTTGTATTTGAAACCCATTTCCATGCTGACTTTGTAAGTGGTCATCTTGATCTTGCAAAAGCAACAGGTGCTACTATTGTGTATGGTCCAACTGCTCAGCCCCGCTTTTTAGCCCATGTAGCGGAAGATAACGAAGAATTTAAAGTAGGGAAAGTAACGTTTAAGATTTTGCATACACCGGGGCATACAATGGAATCAGCTTGCTATTTATTGAAAGATGAGAATGGTAAAATGGCAGCTATTTTCTCAGGAGACACTTTGTTTATTGGTGATGTTGGCCGTCCCGATTTAGCACAACGGGGAGAAATAACACAGGAGGTATTGGCTGGTTATTTATTCGATTCACTTCGTAATAAAGTAATGAATTTGCCAGATGATATTATTGTTTATCCGGGTCATGGTGCCGGCTCTGCCTGTGGTAAAAAGATAAGTAATGAAACAGCAGATACATTAGGTCATCAAAAACAATTCAATTATGCTTTGCGCAGTAATATGACAAGAGATGAATTCATTAAAGAAGTGCTCACTGGTTTAACCGCTCCTCCACAATACTTCCCTGAAAATGTGCGATTGAATAAATTAGGTTATGAAAGTTTTACGGAAGTATTGAACCGTGGCTTGCAACCATTAAATGCCAAAGCTTTTGAAGCTGCTGCTGAAGAAACAGAAGCTTTGTTATTAGATACAAGAAACCCGCATGAGTTTGTAAAAGGATATATTCCTAATGCAATCAATATTGGTTTGGGTGGAAGTTTTGCTCCCTGGGTTGGTGCATTAATTCCAGATTTGAAACAAACAATTTTATTAATTGCAGAACCTGGCAAAGAAGAAGAGGCCATCACCCGTTTATCCAGAGTGGGTTATGATAATTGTATTGGTTATTTAGATGGAGGCTTTGAAAACTGGCAACAAGAAGGATTGCCTTTTGACAGTATTCAAAGTATTTCACCGGACGAACTGGCTGAACTGCAACGAAAAGATCCATCTATAAAAATATTGGATGTAAGAAAAGAAAGCGAATACGATAGTGAGCATGTTGTTGGTGTAGAAAATTTTTGCTTGGATTATATCAATGACAATATGTATAAACTTGATCCCGATGAAACTTATTATATCCATTGCCAGAGTGGTTACCGCAGTGTGATCTTTATTTCAATTCTCAAATCAAGAGGGTTTCATAAACTGATAAATATTAAACCGGGTTTTAAAGGATTAAAAGCTTCCGGCCTGTTTCCGTTAACGGAATATAAAGAGCCGGTTACAATGCTATAGTAAGTACCACTCAATGAAGGCAGCTGTTTTATTACCGGCAGTTTTCTTTTTATATTTGCAGTATGTTTAAAAACAAGATCATTGTTGTTTCTATCCTAACCATTATCGGTGCAGTTGCCGGTTATATTTATTACAATAAAATTGGCTGTAATAATGGTTGTATGATATGGAGTCATCCATGGAGAAGTACCGGTTATGGTGCTTTACTTGGTTTACTGCTGGGTATGGCTATCCTTCCTGAAAAGAAATAGCAGTGTTTTGGTGCTGTATTTTTAATTCCTCATTATCCCCGACATTCGCAGCATGATACATCCCAGAGAGCTGGCTATAAAAGATTTTACTTACGAGTTACCTGATGAGCGGATAGCTGAATATCCTTTACCACAAAGAGATGAATCAAAATTATTGGTGTATAAAGAAGGTCTGATAAAGGAGGCTATTTATAAAAACATTGCTGATCATATTCCTGCTGATTCATTAGTAATTTTTAATAACACCAAAGTGGTGGAAGCAAGATTGCTGTTTCAAAAACCAACAGGTGGCGTAATAGAAATATTTTGCCTGGAACCATGGGGTGGAGTAGATATAACACATGCCATGATGCAAAAAGAAAAAGCTAAATGGAAATGTTTGGTAGGAGGTGCCTCCAAATGGAAATCGGGTTTACTGGAAAAACAAATTAAGTATAACCATGAAACGATCTCTTTGTATGCTAAAAAAGTTGAACAGCTAACGGATATATTTGTTATTGAACTTTCGTGGAAACCGGCTGATGTAAGTTTTGTGGAAGTATTACATGCGACCGGTTTAATTCCTTTACCACCCTATCTTAACCGGCAGGCTGAGCAAACTGATATAGAACGATATCAAACCATCTATGCAAAAAATGAAGGATCAGTAGCTGCGCCAACAGCTGGTTTGCATTTTACTGATGCAGTAATTCAATCACTCAGTAATAAAAACATTCGCCGGCACTTTATTACACTCCATGTAGGGGCCGGAACGTTTAAGCCGGTAAAGAGTAAAACGATGGAAGGCCATGAAATGCACAGTGAATGGATTGATGTGAAGAAAGAAACGATTGAACACATTCTGCATGCTCATTCAAAAAATATTATACCTGTTGGTACTACTTCTTTTCGAACCATAGAATCATTGTACTGGATGGGAGTGAAGGCGTTTTATGATTCAGCCATAAGTATAAAGAAAATGGAAATAAAACAATGGGATGTGTATGAGCTGGCTGATAAAACAATCAATACACAACAATCTCTGCAATCATTAATCGGCTGGATGGATGAAAGAAAAATGGATAACATTATTATTCCTACACAATTATTGGTTGCACCGGGCTATGTTCCCCAAATTGCTGATGCCATCATCACTAATTTTCATCAACCTAATTCTACTTTATTACTTTTAGTAGCTGCCTTGGTGGGTGATGACTGGAAGAAAGTATATGACTATGCATTACAAAATGATTTTCGCTTTTTAAGTTATGGTGATGGAAGTTTATTATGGGTAAATAATAAATGATGCTGATATACACACAAACCCTTTTGTTATGTGAAAGATGGGTAAAAAACTTATTCATAATTAGCAAACCAGTCTGGATCATTTTGTGGCAATGGGTTGCTATATTTGTATTTTACTTCACTTGTTTTAGTATTTATTGAAAGTATTTTAGTAAAGGACCACCCTCTTGTATCATTTTCTTTAATAAACGTTGCACTACTCTTTGTAGCAATAATTGTTAGCGGTGAGCTAATGGCTATCGTTAATAACGCAGGTGGAATTATTGGTCTTTTCATTTAGGGTTTGGATATGTGTTAAAAAAATGGTACAGGTTACGCTAAGGGCCTTTCAATATCATTGATGCGACCTGCACCTTATTAACGGTTCGGTAAATTTTTTCTTGCAGGGGGCAGTTAAAAAAAACTGAAACTGGAATTAAACTGCCTGCAGTGCGCATTATTACGAAGTAAATTCACGATAAAAACAGTTGCCAGGAAGCAAACTTTCATTTAAGGGCTTACCTGCATCGGTTTTCTTCTAAAATCTTTACAAGCTTCTGCTAAGACGAAGAAAGATGCGCTAATTACTGTAAATATTTTTTTGAATAAAAGCGGTGTCGTTTTTCTACCTGTAAAATATCCTTTTAAAAAGTATTTTTTCGTAGTATATATATTCACCTAAACAGGTAGTAATAAGGGGGCGGAATTTTAAATGAGTTGTACCTTTATAAAAGTATTTCAGATATTAATCCGGTTTCTAAAATTAAATCTGCCCCTATGAAAAAAACTTTACGTTATGTAACAGTTTTATTAATTATCTCCATTGTGACCAATACGTGGTTTGCTGTGGAAATTTTTTCTCAAACAGCTCAATTTGGAAAAAGTTATATAAATGTTTCAAAACCCAATGGTGGTACTTTTGAAGCAGGAGATATTCTTGAGATAAGAGCCACTATTGCGTTAAGTGCAGGTACGGTAACAAGGCTCCGCTACAACGATACACTTCCGGTTAACTGCACGTACATTGCCAGCTCATTAAAAACAATTACCAACGAGGGCTTTACTTATTTTACTTACACCGATGCGAATGACCTTGATTCAGGTAATGTAAACGGAAATTTTATAAGAGTTAATATTGGAAACACAGCCGGCGCCTGCAGCGAAGCAGCGCAGGGTAATACTATAACCAATGCGGGAACATTGGTAAATAATATGCGGCCTTCTTTTTATAAAACTACCTGTATTCGTGTAATTGCATACCAGGTTAAAATTAATTCCCCCTTGCCTTACGGTACTTCTATTTTTATAAACGCAGGTAACTTTCGGTATAACGATGCTGCGGGGGTAGCAGCCTCTTCTAATTTTTCGGCCTACACATTAAAACTCTCTCAAAACCTTTCATTATGTTCTAACAGTATTGGAGCCAACGTATTGGTATCTGAAAGTAATGGCACATTTGGTTCAGGGAAACCTAAAGACAGGGGATCTTCAGCCCTGGTGCCCTTACCTTATACTTATAAAACATTTACAACAAACACACCTAACGATAACTATTATGGTGTATCCAATAATACAAGTGCTGTTTATACCACTAATGCTGCACTTCCTTATCCTAATGCTAATCGTGTATTTAGTGTCTGGGATATAATAGGAGATCATACGGGTGCAACTAATCCTTTTCTGGGTAATCCGCCAACGGATACGGTTAATTCAACGGGTGGATATGCATTAATAGTTAATGCAAGCTATCAGCCCAATACAGCCTTTACACAAACTATTTCTAATTTATGTCCTAATACTTATTATGAGTTTTCTGCATGGTTCAGGAATGTATGCCGCCGCTGCCGGTGCGATTCAACCGGCGTGGGCGCAGGCTCTGCAGGATTTATTCCCGGGGCAGGAAATGATTCATCGGGTGTGCGGCCCAATCTTACTTTTCAAATTGATGGTATAGATTATTATACTACTGGTAATATGCCGTACAATGGCACCTGGATACAAAAAGGATATACACTAATTACCGGAGCAGCTCAATCTTCTTTTACTATTTCAATTAGAAATAATGCACCGGGAGGTGGTGGTAACGACTGGGCTATTGATGATATTAAAGTAGCAACCTGTAACCCGGTGCAGTTATTAAACCCGCCTAACTCTTATGTGGGATGCGATACTGCCACCAACGTAACATTCATCGATTCAGTAAGAACTTATTTTACCAACTACAAATATGTACGCTGGGAAAAAAGCTGTAACAATGGAGTAAGCTGGAACATCATTAAAAATGATACTATCAGTTTTACAGCTAAGGTGGGTACTGATTCTGTGGGACGGTCTTTATATAAATTTATTCCGGTTTATGCTGACAGCAATTGTTTGATAAGGGTTAAAGCTGCAACTACAGCTGCCAATTTAAATAATGCTAACTGTGCAGTTGTGTCATCCGGCGCTACCAGGCTGGTTATTTCAAAATGCAGCGTTTTAAATATTGAGTTAAGAAATTTTGAAGCTGTCCTCAGCAATAATCATTCAATGCTGGGCTGGAAAACGGACATTAAAATTGACGATGGATATTTTGCTGTTGAAAAAAGTACAGATGGTTTGCATTTTAATGAAATTGGTACAGTGATGGCCGGTTCATTTATCCCGGGAGAGCTATATTCTTATTCATTTAAAGATATCACACCTGTAAATAATTTAGCGTATTACCGTATTAAAGCATCGACCACGGGGGGCAGACTTCATAAATACAGCGAAATAATTTTGTTACGAACCAAAGCTGATAAAATCGGGCTTATTTCTTATACCAACCCGGTAAGAAATGAATTGGATATGCAGTTAATATCTAATAAACCGGGCATGATTGAAATTGATATATTGAATTTATTTGGTTCAACAATTTCTTCACAAACAAAAAATATTAAAAGGGGATTAAATGCGCTGCAGTTGAATCCTTTCCCTGCAAAGGTGAGCGGTAATTATTTTTTGCGTATCCGTTTTGAAGGGACGGTGATCAATAAATCCATCATTAAGTTATAATGCGATAAACTTCACCTCGCATTAAAGTGGTTTTAAATTTCCGTTTATCGCAGAATAATTTTTATGATACCTGTGTTTCGTCGGTTACTGTGATATTTGTTTCAATAGCTGGGTCAGGCTCCGGCTCATAATGATGTTTAAATAATTTCTTCTGGAACAATAGTAAAGTAATTACACCAATAGAAATAGAAGCATCGGCAATATTAAAAATAGCGGAGAAGAAAGTAAAACGTTCGCCACCCCAAAAAGGGACCCAATCAGGCATCTTTTTGTTTTCGATAATGGGGAAGTACAGCATGTCCACTACATTGCCATGCAAAAAACTGGAATATCCTTTTGATGAAAATTGTGCGAGTCCATCATATCCTATTTGACGAAAAGTGCCAGGCTCTATATACATTCCTTTGTCAAATATCATCCCGTAAAATAAACTGTCAATTAAATTACCCAACGCACCGGCATAAATCAAACCGGCACAAATAATAAAACCTTTATGATATCCTTTCTTTACAATTCTTCCTAAATACCAGGTACCAAAAATTACTGCGCCTAACCGAAAAACGGTTAAAGCCAGCTTACACCAGGCACCACCAAACTTCCACCCATAAGCCATGCCTTCATTTTCAATAAAATCTAACTGAAACCATGACCCAAAAACATTTTTAGGATCTCCGTATGTAAATGTTGTCTTGACCCAGATCTTTAATGATTGGTCTGCAATTACAATGAGGGCAATAAGAATAATAAGATGCTTAAGCTTCACTCTTTTTATTTTTTGATTGGCAAAGATAGGGGAAGAGAATGAGTTGACAGTTAGCAGTTGGCAGTTGACAGAATGTTAATTTATTTGAGTAAATCACTCCTCAAAATAGATTCTTTTTACCCTTTGACTTATTCCTGTCATTATCTCGTATGGAATTGTTTGGGCGGCTTTGGCTACTTCATTTATAGAAAGTTCTTGTCCGAAAACTATCACATCGTCTCCTTCATTTACATTATTAATACCTGTTATATTAAGCATGGTCATATCCATGCACACATTACCAATTACCGGAACAGCTATACCATTCACCAGCATTTTGCCAACACCATTACCCAGTTTCCGGCTGTAGCCATCTGCATATCCAATACGAACAGTGGCAATAACAGAATCCTTGTCAACTTTTCCTTTTCTGCCATAACCAACAGTTTCATTTGCTTTGATCTTTTTTATTTGGGCAATAGTTGTTTTTAAAGAGGAAACTTCCTGTAACTGTAATAACGGAGAGTTACTGCTGTTGATACCATATAAACCAATTCCTAACCGCACCATATCCATCTGCAGTTGCGGGTGACGAAGAATACCGGCAGAGTTATCGATATGTTTGATGAAAGAATAACCTAAATTTTCTTCAATAAGTTTTACTGAATTACTGAACAAATGATATTGCTGTAATGTAAAATCATCCAATGCAGCATCTTCACTTGCTGCCAAATGACTGAATATGGATTGGACTTTGAAATAAGATTTATGCTTCAGCTGCTCACATAATTCAGGAATTTCCTCCGGCATAAAGCCAAGCCGGTGCATACCGGTATCTAATTTTATGTGCACAGGATATGATTGTAGTCCTTCTTTGTGTAGGAAGGCGGCAAATGATTGCAGTATGTTGAATGAATATATCTCTGGTTCTAAATCATACTCCGCTAAGGCAGGATATGTTTCTTCTTCAGCAGTCATTACCATGATGGGTAAGGTAATGCCAGCTTTTCTTAATTCAACACCTTCATCAGCATAAGCAACGGCTAAGTAATCTACTTTATGAAACTGTAATAAACTTGCTATTTCATAACTACCACTGCCATAAGAAAAAGCTTTAACCATCGCCATAATTTTGGTAGATGGTTTTAACTGTTTTCTGAATTCTTTCAGGTTATGTGCTACAGCATTCAAATTAATTTCTAAAACAGTCTGATGTGTTTTTTGCTCCAGTAAACGACTGATGCGCTCCAGTTCAAAGGCACGGGCGCCTTTAATTAAGATCAGTTCTCCGGCAAAATGATTGGAATCAAAATTTTTTAGAAAATCATTAACCGTTGGGTAAAAAGAAGTGATTGTTCTCTCTTTTTCTTTTAAAGTAAAATAACCGGATAGTTGCTTTATTTTTTCACCAATACCAATAATGCGGCTGATATTATTGCGGTGCAGTTCGTAAGCAATGCTGCTGTATAATTCTTTATCTGTTTTACCGCTTTGCAAAAAATCAGTAAGTATAACCGTTCGCTTGGTATGTTGTTTTTGTTGTGATAAAAAATTCAAGGCAATTTGTAAGGAACTGAGGTCTGCACTATAGCTGTCATTGATGATGGTGCAGTTGTTGATGCCTTTTTTCATTTCCAGCCGCATGCCAATAGGCCGCAACAGTTTCATCTTGCCTTGTATTTCCTGCTGGCTGATGTTGAGCAGCAACAACACACACCAGCAATGAATGGCATTTTCAATAGAAGCATCATCTGTAAATGGAATGATAATGCTTATTGGCTGATCATTATATTTTGCTTTGATGCTTGTTTCATAATTGTATTTCTCAATTTGGTTTATAATAAGCCATGCTTTTTGATTTTTACTCCAGTCAAACTTTTTTGCATTATACAGAGACACTGGTTTGCTGATAGCAGTATAATCGCTGCAATAAACTAATTGTTGTGTATGCTGAAAGAGAATAGCTTTCTCTTTTGCTTTTTCATCTATATTTTTAAATCCTTCCTGGTGAGCTTCACCAATATTGGTAAAGATGCCGATGGTTGGTTGAATAATATCAGCCAGTTGCTGCATTTCTCCGGCTTGAGAAATACCGGCTTCAAAGATGGCAAGCTCATGAGCTTGGTGTATCTGCCATACAGAAAGCGGTACACCAATTTGTGAGTTATAACTTTTAGGACTTCTTACAATATTGAAACGATCTTCCAGCAGTTGATTGAGCCACTCTTTTACAATTGTTTTTCCATTGCTGCCGGTAATACCAATAACAGGAATAGAAAATTGTTTACGGTGATAGGTAGCTAATTGTTGTAATGCTTTCAGTGTATCATTTACTACAATGAAGTTTGCTTCCGGGAAATTGGTGCAGTTTAATTGCTTACTTATAATAAAATTTCTTACTCCTTTCTTATAAACTTCTTCGATATACTGATGCCCGTTTCTGTGCGGTGTTATAATGGCAAAGAACAATGATGCTGCTGGATGAGTTATTTTCCGGCTGTCAATTTGCAGGTGTTCAATTACAGCATTAGCTGACTGTTTAATAAAACGGCCGTTTACAATTTCACATAGTGAGGAGATGGTATATTGTGGCATGCAATAAAGAAAGAATAAAATTACAATTCACCGGCAAATAAAACTTTTATTCTTTTATATCAGGCGGCAAATGTTTCTTTTTATGATACAAAGAATATAAAATAGAACCGCCAATACAGGTAACAATTACCATCAGCGACAGCCAGGTAGGCACATGCAGTTGGTAAGCTCCTGCTTTTTCTTTGCTGGCTCCAAATAATTCCATAAAGAAGGGGATGCCTTCGGCTATCATCTTGAAACCGATAAATACTAAAACAATAGCAATGCCCTGTTGCAGAAAATCAAATTTACTTACAGCACCACGCAGCATAAAGTATAGAGAACGTAAGCCCAGCACCGCAAAAATGTTGGAAGTATAGATCACCAGCCGGTCTTTTGAAATTCCAAATACGGCTGGAATAGAATCAACAGCAAAAACAATATCGGTAGTAGCTAAAATGATTACCACTACAAAAATGGTGGTATAGTATTTTTTTCCGTTTTGAATGATCGTGTATTTGCCATCACCATCATCATGTGTAATAGGGAAGATGCGTTGCAGAAATTTATAAACTTTGTTATCTCTTGGATTAAACTCCTCTTCCTGCTCTACAAAAAACAAATGATAACCAGTGTAAACAAGGAAAGCCCCGAATATATAAAGCAGCCACTCAAAATGTTTTACCAGCTCCACACCAACAGTAATAAAGATGATGCGGAATACAATGGCCATTAAAATGCCGATGAGTAAAACTCTTCCTGTAAATTTTTCTTTTACACCAAAGAAATTGAAGATGAGAATAAAGACAAAAATATTATCGATGCTGAGACTCCATTCCATTAAGTAAGCACTGAGGTATGCAAATGCATGTTCATGTCCATATTCAAACCACATGAATCCAAAAAAGGAAAGTGCTAATACAACCCAGAAAAGTGTTTGCCTTAATGCCTGCTTTATAGAAATAGCCGTTCCTTTTTTGCTCAGCAAGCCTAAATCAAAAGTGATGGCTAAGATGAGCACTGCACCAAAAGTGATATATGTCCATTGCTGTGGATTCATGTTATTTGATTAACTGTACTTTTTCTTGCGTATCTGCTGAAAAATAAAACCGGCAGCAATTACTAATAAAACAGGAACAGCAATATTAATAATCTGCCACTTAGTCTTTTCTTCTTCCACTTTTGTTTTGTTGAGCAGACGAAGTGTTATGTCTTTATTTCTTGTTTCAATAATTCCTGACGGGTTAACTAAGTACTCCAGGGCATTTAATAAAAAAGTACGGTTAGCATACAATTGTTGCTGCGTATTGCTTAATCCCATCGGTGGTGGTTCCTGTTGCTGGGATTGCGAATATTTATTCAAAAAAATATCTCCGTCACTTATTACAATCATTTTAGTAGGCTCATCACATTGCGTTTTAAATGGAGTTTTATACCATTGTTCAAACTGGTTGATGGTTTCCTGTGATGTACGATGCGCAAAGGTGGAATTAAATTTTCCTTCTAATAAATAAGCAACCGGTAAGAATTTTTTATTGTAGAGTTTCGGCTCTTCAATTGTTTTCAACTCATTTAAACTGATAATGGCGGGTGTACTTACAAACTTTGAATTTTCTGATGAAGATAATAATACAGTTTTCTTGATGCCTTCTGCTTTTACCGTGTCAATAGAATTTACATATTGACCCAGTACAGGTTCCATGTTACGTGTAATAGCGTTATTGTTGGATGGAGTCAATAATGGATAATAGTTAAAAGGTATTGGTTGAATTTGTGCTTGTCCGCCCGTTTGTCCAATTACAATAGGAACCATATCGCATTGCATATCCTGTACCAAATCACGGTTAATACGAACGCCATATTTAAATAGCTGATCATCAAGATTAATACCCATATCAAATGCTACTGTATTAGCTAATCTTGCTAAACTGTCTTTATTTGCATCAAGATTATCCAAACTCCACAATACTTTTCCTCCCTGCATGATGTATTGATCAATCTTTTGTTTAGTAGAGTCTTCAAACTTTTGAGTGGGTCGTACAATTAGTAATGCTTTAAACTCTAATGGTATAACAGGGTGAGTATTTATATCTAATGTAAATAATCTATAATTGGCTTCAAGCGTTTTCACCAAATCATAAGTTTCTATTCCATTTGGTGGACCTATCGGAGGTTCTCCATTTCCCATTAAATATCCAATAACAGGTTTGTTTTGTTGCTGAATTTTATCAATAGCATCAGCAATTTTAAATTCTAATAAACTTTCTGCAGCGTTAATGGATTTGGCTTCATTAATCTGTCTTGTACCATTAATAGGATCAACATCATATACGATCTTTCCCTTCAGCAGATCAATACCGATTTTTTTATCACCACGGTTTACTACTGCAAAAGGATAGAGCATTACTTTCTCTTCACCTTTTTTTGTTTGAGATTCTCTTGCAGTGGGTATAAGATCAAAAGATGCCAGCATCAACTGGTAAGCCGAATCTTTTTCTATTGTTTCAGAATTAATGAAATTATACTCCAACTTTTTACCGGCATATTCTTTCATCTCGTTTAATAAATCTTTTGTACTAACCTGCAGCTTGCGAAAGTCTGCTGGTAATTCACCTTCCAGTAACACATCAACAGTGATGGTGCTATCAATATGCTTTAATAATTTTTTAGTTGGGGTAGAAAGTGAAAAACGTTTTTCTTCTGTAAGATCAATGCGAAATTTAAAAAAGGTGGCAGTAATATTTACCAGCACCAGCAATGCTATTAAAACTAACCAGCCAAATGATGAATTGAGTAAACTGCTAAATGATTTTTTCATGGACGATGGCGGGTTATATTTTTTTAGCTAATCTTTTTTGTGTGAGAATTAAGAACAGCATCACAACAGTTATAAAATATATCAGGTCCCTGCTGTCAATCACGCCACGGGAAACACTGCGATAATGAAAATCGATACCGATCTTTTCAATATAATAATCAGCACCTGATTTTAATTGCGGTAACTGACTGAGTGAACTGAATCCAAAATAAAGAACGAAGCAAACAAATGCACTCAATAAAAAAGCAACCACTGCATTATTGGTTAAGCTGCTGCAGCAAAGTCCTACTGCCGTAAAAGCAGCACACAAAAAAATAAGACCGATATAAGAACCGGCAATACCACCAGCATCTAAAGTAGTGCCGCCCGCAGCCAGTGCTTTTAAGGAAAATATGTAAACAACTGTTGGTAAAAGAGCAATGATGATTACAATAAATGCCGCCCAAAATTTTCCGGTTAAAATTTGCCAGGAGCTGAGAGGCCGGGTTTTTAATAATTCGATGGTGCCCGATTTAAATTCATCTGCCAGTAAACGCATGGTTACAGCTGGAACAAGGAGTAACAGAATCCAGGGAGCCAGCTCAAAGAACTTGTCCATGCTGGCATAACCTTCTTCAAAAATGCCTGACTTGTTGAAAACAAACAGGAATAACCCGTTGAGCAGGAGAAAAATAATGATGGCAATATAGCCGGTTAAGCTGCTGAAAAATTGCCTTAGTTCTTTTTTACAGACTGACCACATAGGAGCAAATTTAGCCAAGTGAAAGGGATGCCTGAAAAAATATATTCAGTTAAAATAATTGACTTATCCATTATCAAATCTTATAAGGCTCAATGCGTAAACGGGGGATGTTTACATTTGCTTCCAACTGTTAGTGAAAATTGCCAATGATATACTGGTTAGGAGCTTTTACTTAAAAAATTTTTGCTTTGCGCAGCGTTTCAATAATTGAGCTTGTCTCATTTAACGGCCGTGTTATAAGTCTTTTGTACCAGGCGGGCCGCTTACCAAACTAAATGTGGAATTTTTGAGCAAGGGTACATACTACTTTCGGACCAAAACTGCGGATGGAGTAGTGACTCAGAAGTTCATTAAACAATAATTAGCTGTACCCAAAACCAACTGCAACAAATAACCCCGCCAAAAGCGGGGTTTATTATTTTGGTCAGGGTTATATCACCTTTTTGCTGGCATAGAAAAAAAATAAGATACATTAATACCCAAATATGAACCGGACACTGCATAATTTTTTTTTACTTCTGGAAGATTTCCTATATCAAACTGATATGTGCCTGATACAAATTTTATGGGGGAATAATTAAATTTTAAGCCTGCCTGTAAAAAGTTTATAGAATTTAATTTCCATTCATAGCCAATACCAATATGAAAGTTTATCCAGGGTTTACGATTATTATTATTATTATCCTGAATAATACTTACATACTCTATTGCATTTGATGAACTAGAACTGGTAAGTATAGCCTCGCTGTATTCACTAGTGCTTTCTAAGGAGTACAATAGTGCCAACCCTGCCGTTCCGAACCAATTTTTATTTTGCATTTTGGCAAATTTATATTGCACCTCTCCCTGTGTTTTTATATAAAAGGTAGCTGTATTAAGTGGACCAGTAAGAGCTACTAATACATTCATTCCAGTAGCAGAATTAAATGTTTCTTTTGAAACTAAATAACGGAACTGTTGAGCAAGCGATCCTCCTCCTGCGCTAAAAACTATTGCCAGGTCTGGCGTTGCATTGTAATAATAATTGATCAATATCTCTCCTCCTGCACGGCGGGTAAATCCAGCCTGATATTCACCGGCATTATCATAAATATGCGCTTTTGAATATAAGGATGGTGTAACAGTAACGCCCCAGTAAAATTTTGGAGATGTTATATCAGCATATTTCTTTTCTTTTTGAGAATAAACAGGGATTGCTGAAAGTATTAAAAGGCTAAGGTTTATAATATATTTTAATATCATGATAAGTCGCTTACGTTTACTTGTAAGTTATGACTTATTTCTAAAAATTTTTATACTGAAAAACTCTCCCCACAACCACAGGTACGACTGGCATTAGGGTTGGTAAAATAAAAACCTTTGCCGTTCAATCCATCACTAAAATCAAGTGTAGTATTTACGAGATATAAAAAACTTTTTAAATCTGTTACTACTTTTACACCATTATCCTCAAAAACCTGGTCCATGGGTTTAGCTTCGTTATCAAAGTCCAGTTTATAACTAAGACCCGAGCATCCTCCGCCAACAACTGATACCCTCAAAAAATAAGAAGGATCACTGCCGATACCGGCATCAGTCATCAGCTTTGTCACTTTTTCTTTAGCCTTATCGCTAACATAAATTGCATTGTCCATTGCCACTGCACTCATTGCATTGCTCCAGTTTAGTGAACTACTTTTTCATCTAATTTCAACGCTTCCATTCCATTTTTAACACGGTAATCATTGATAGCTGCTTTAATCGCATCTTCTGCCAGTACAGAACAGTGAATTTTTACAGGAGGAAGAGCCAACTCTTCAACTATGTCCATGTTATCAATCTTCAGTGCTTCATCAACTGTTTTACCCTTTAACCATTCTGTAGCTAAAGAAGAAGAAGCTATAGCACTGCCACAGCCAAATGTTTTAAATTTGGCATCTTTAATAAGACCGGTAGCATCATCCACCTCAATTTGAAGACGCATAACGTCACCACATTCAGGAGCACCTACTAAGCCAGTACCTACATTTTGTTTGCTTTTATCAAGCGTACCTACGTTTTTAGGATTTTGATAGTGGTCAATTACTTTTTCTGAATATGCCATAAATTTTAATTTGATAATGTGAAAATATGCCAATGTGCTAATTGGACATATCTAAAATATAATAAACTTACTAATTAGCATATTAGCACATTGGCTAATTAGGACATTTGTGTTAGTGATGTGCCCACTCAATGGTGTTCAAATCAATACCTTCTTTATACATTTCCCACAGCGGACTCATTTCACGAAGCTTTAGTACAGTCTTACTCACTTGTTCTATCGTGTAATCAATCTGGTCTTCAGTAGTAAAACGTCCTAACCCAAAACGCAGTGAACTGTGTGCCAGATCATCACCTAGCCCTAATGCTTTTAACACATAGGAAGGTTCTAATGAAGCAGAAGTACAGGCAGAACCTGAACTTACTGCAATGTTTTTATTAAAGCCCATCATCAATCCTTCACCTTCTACATATTTGAAAGAAATATTGCTTACATGTGGTAAGCGATGTTCTTTGCTTCCATTTACATAAGCTTCTTCTAACTTCAATAATGCATTTTCTAATTTATCTCTTAATGTAGAAATGCGTTTGGTATCAGCTTCCATATCCAGCATACACAATTCACAGGCTTTACCAAAACCCACAATACCGGGAACATTTAATGTACCACTTCGCATACCTCTTTCATGACCGCCGCCATCCATTTGTGCGGTAACTTTTACTCTTGGATTTTTACGACGAACATATAAAGCACCCACACCTTTTGGTCCATACATTTTATGTCCGCTGAAAGCCATTATATCAATACCATCTTTGTTCACATCCACAGGAATTTTTCCTACAGCCTGTGTAGCATCGGTAAAAAATAACACACCATGCTTTTTAGCAATAGCACTAATTTCTTTTACAGGTTCTATAACACCCACTTCATTATTCGCATACATAATGGCGATTAAGATAGTAGTTGGTTTGATAGCAGCTTCTAATTCTGCAAGGTCAATCAAACCATCAGGTTTAACATCAAGGTAAGTTACTTCGCCACCTGATTTTTCAATATGCTTGCAGGTATCCAATACGGCTTTATGTTCTGTATTAGCAGTAATGATATGATTGCCCTTGCTGGCATACATTTCATACACACCTTTGATTGCAAGATTATCACCTTCAGTAGCACCAGAAGTAAAAATAATTTCTTTCGGGTCGGCGCCAATTAATTTTGCCACTTGTTCACGGGCATAATCAACAGCTTCCTCGCCTTCCCATCCAAAAGGATGGTTACGGCTGGCGGCATTTCCAAACTTTTCGGTAAAATAGGGAATCATAGCTTCCAGCACCCTTGGGTCCATGGGAGTAGTAGCATTATTGTCAAGGTAAATTGGTAGTTTGAGCATGTTTTAATGATATTTAAAAGGAATTGTCCTGATAATAAACACAAAAATAATTCATATGGTTCTATAATTTTGGTTGTGAAAGGGTTAACCTTTTGTTTTTCCTCATTTCGTAAACTAACAAGGTTTAGTAAAAACTTCTCTGTATATGCGTAAAATTGAACACATAGGCGTGGCTGTCAAAAGCTTAGCCGCATCCATCCCGGTTTTTGAAAAAATATTGAATACTACCTGCTATAAAACCGAGTCGGTAGAGAGTGAAAAAGTCAATACGGCTTTCTTTCAAAAGGGGGAATCCAAGATAGAATTATTAGAAAGCAGTGATGAAAGCGGCGTGATTGCCAAATTCATTGAAAAGAAAGGAGAGGGCATGCATCATATTGCTTTTGATGTGGAAGATATAGAAGCAGAGATGAAGCGTTTGCGGCATGAAGGATTTGTATTGCTGAATGAAAAGCCTAAGATGGGTGCAGATAATAAGCTGGTTTGTTTTTTACATCCCAAAGGAACAAATGGTGTGTTGATAGAACTTTGCCAGGAAAGAAAATAACTATATGCTGTTGAATATTTAATAAAACAGACTTTGAAAAAAAGAGGCTGTCCCAAAAGTAAAATGAAGGCTTTGAAAATCGCTTAAAAGAAAACTTTCTCCATCACCTTACCGAATAAAAAGAGGCCGTCTCCGACTTTTGGGACAGCCTCTTTAATATAATCTGCTTTTTAAATGCTACGTTTAGTTTATAATTACTTTATTGGTCTCAATATTATTATTAGCATCCTTAACCTCAACAACATAAATCCCTTTAGGCAGATTTTGTGTTTCTAATTTCACTATGCCGGATGAATTGCTGATATTTTTATTGATAACTGTTTTGCCCTCAAAGCTGGATAACCTTATTGTTCCATTATTTGCATTTTGATTAAGAGTTATGTATATATAATCGGTAGCTGGGTTAGGATAAACACTCATTTTAGAAATGATGCCATTATAACGAATCAAAGAAATTTCAGAGTAAGTAATCGAACCTGTTTTGTTTACCATTTTTAAACGATAATAAGTATTGGTACTAAGAACCCTTGAATCATTAATTGAATAATAATTACCAGTTGAATAATTACCGGCATTTATTTTATTGATTGTACTCCAATCATTTCTGTCTGTACTACTTTGAATTTCGAAATAATCTGTTTCGGTTTCGCTAAGAGTTGACCAGGTAATATTGACAGAATTATTTTTACGCACTGCATTAAAATCTTTTAAAATAATATCGAGTATTTGGGTAATAAATCCAGATCCTGCGCCTGATCCGCTACTGCCTGAGGAAGAATTAGCAAGTGCAAAACCAGTGATTGTTCCATCTGCCTGGCCTTTGTATTTAAGTACACCTCCTATATAAATTCTTTCAGAGCCAGTTCCACTGGTTATAATTGATCCACCGGTAGTTACCTCTACAACAGAATTGTTACCCAGGTCAAGTTTTCCTGATGGTTGAAAGCTGATGGTACCACTAACTTTTATGTATAATTTAGGTTTATTGGAGTAAACAGCATTACTTAAAATAACTGCCTGGCCTGTTGGAACAATAACAGTGTCCCCGGTTTGAGGCAATCTTCCCTGGTTCCAGGAAGAAGTGCTGTTCCAGTTCACATTAGTCTGCTTAATGGTGGTGGTAGCGGCAAAAACGGCCATGGTTTGTATTAAAAGGGCAACGGTAACTAGTGCTTTTTTCATGGTAGATACTTTCGTATTATTACGATACAAAAGTAGACCGTAATTTCCGTAACAGCAGGAATTTTAGACCAAAATGCTGTTCAATTCGATGAAGTATTTCTATCAATCGACGAGTTGTTCCATCTTAAAACTCCTGGAACCTTTTACTAACATATAAGTGTTTTTTAATCCTGCATTTGTGTACCATTCTTTAGCAGCCGATACATTTGGAAAGTAATGATACTGATGCGGCACTTTGCCAAAATCGCCGCCTACCAGAACAACATCGGACCATTTATATTTAGATATTAAATTAATCAGCAGCATATGTTCTGCCATGCTTTCTTCACCTAATTCAGCCATGCCACCGAGCAGCAGTATTTTTTTATCAGCATGTATTTTGGCAAAGTTTTCAATAGCTGCTTTCATGCTGCTGGGATTGGCATTATAAGCGTCTAAAATAATTTTATTACTGCCCTTTTCAATTAATTGTGAGCGGCTATTGGATGGTATATAATTTTCAATTGCCGACCTAATTTTATCAGCTGGTACTTTAAAATATTTTCCTGCAGCCACTGCTGCCAAAACGTTTGGCAAATTATAATCTCCTACTAACTGAGTTTGTATTGTACCAATAGACTCATCGCTTGTAATTATAACTTTTAAAAAGGGTTCCGACTCCAGCAGGTGACCGGTTGTTTCAGCATCAGCAGTACCATAAGAAATTTTACTATCAATTCCTTTACTCATCTCTTTCAAATAATCATAATCGTTGTTAATGAAAATACTTCCTCCATTATTTCTTATATGGTCATACAATTCACCTTTGCCTTTTCTAACTCCTTCAACACCGCCAAAACCTTCTAAGTGAGCTTTGCCACAGTTATTAATTAAACCATAATTGGGCAACGCATAAGTACAGTAAGAAGCTATCTCTTTCTGGTGATTGGCACCCATTTCAATTACTGCCATTTGAGCATCACTTTTAATTTTTAAAAGCGTAAGGGGCACACCGATATGATTGTTTAGATTTCCTTCTGTTGTATATGTTTTATAATGTAACGACAGCACTGCATGTATCAGTTCTTTAGTAGTTGTTTTTCCATTACTCCCGGTTATGGCTAAGAATGGAATATTAAATTGCTTACGGTGATATTTTGCTAATCGCTGCAAAGTGGTTAATACATCATCCGTTTTAATTATTCTTTCATTTGCTTCATCAACATTTTCATCCACCACTGCGTAAGCTGCTCCTTTTTCCAATGCCTGTTTGGCAAAAAGATTTCCATTAAAGTTTTCACCCTTCAATGCAAAGAACAAATCACCTGCTTTCAGTTTTCTTGTGTCTGTTTGTAAAAAAGGATATTTTAAATAGATAGAATAGAGTTGTTCAATCGTCATATGGCAAATATCAAAAAAAAAAATCCTCCCCAACTTGTTGGGGAGGAAAATGTAACTTATAACGAGCAAAAATTATTAGCGTTTACGGGAGTTTTGTTTACGACGGGACCAGATGTTACCAGTCTTCATTCCATTACCTTCCTGGCTACCTACACGTATCATAGCACAGCGGAAACCGATTTGTGAACTTGCCTGGTCTTCATTAAGGAAGCGACGTGTACCCGGACTTAACCAGTAAGCCCTGTCGTTCCAGCTACCACCTTTATATACTCTTGATTTATCGTTGATCAAAGTAGTTTGGCCATAACCATAAGTAACCTGTGAAGAGCTATCACCATCCATAAAGTTCTTTACATCACCTCTCTGGTAGTTTCTTCTCTTGCTGGCTTCTGCATCAGTAAGGTCAACAGTTTTAATACGACCCATGCTGTCAACCTCAGGTTGACCAGAACTCATATCAATTTTAGTCCATTTATTACCACGGTATGGGTTAAAGTCACTAACATCAAGGTTTGATAATGGTCTGAATACATCAGCCGTCCACTCACTAACATTACCAGCCATATTATACAAACCAAATCCATTTGGAAAGAATGATTTTACCGGAGCTGTAATAGAAGCACGGTCGTTCAACCCACCTGCAACACCCATGTTATCACCGCTACCTCTTTTAAAGTTAGCCAGCATTTGACCATGCCATCCACCATGTCTGTCTTCACGAACACCATTCCATTTATTTAACCATGGATAGATGGAACGGTTTGCCTGTAATTCCTCACCACGTTTGCTTTCTTTTTTACGGGGTTGAGGGTTTTGGAAGATATAACCATAAGCGGCATATTCCCACTCGGCTTCGTTTGGTAAACGGTACTCCGGCAACATCAGTCCATCTTCAAAGGTGATGCTGGTAGGAGTTTGTTTAGTGATGGGGTCTTTATAATTTTTCAGATTCTTACCCGGAGTGGCCTGGTAAACACCTAATAAATATGCCTTAGAATTAAAGTTCTCCTGTCCGCTACCCTGCATTTGCTTTTGCAGTTCAGCTTTTTGATTAATAATACCTTTTTGAAACAAAATATTTTCATTTACCCTGTCTGATCTCCACAGTGCATAATCGTGGGCCTGCTGCCAGGTTACACCAACCACCGGGTAATCATTATAAGATGGGTGACGGAAATAGTATTCAACATAAGGTTCATTAAATGCTAATTCATCTCTCCAGCAAAGTGTATCAGGTAGTGCTTTGTTAATAATATTAGAGTCTCCCTGGAAAACCCTGTTTAACCAATACAGATATTCACGATAGTGAACGTTGGCTACTTCAGTTTCATCCATATAAAATGAAGGAAGGGTTACCCGGCGTGGAATATTATTCCAGTCACGCATAACATCTTCATCTGTGGCGCCCATAGTGAAGGTGCCACCCTGTACGAATACAAGCCCGGGGCCTGCTTTTTGTTCTTTTTCTTTGGAAACCCTGAACCCACTTCCTTTAGGGTCGTTATAGGTCCAGCCTGTGTTGGATGATTTTTCAGGTTTTTTGCTGAATAAGCCTCCGTTCTTTTTACAAGAACTGATGAGGGCCACGGCAGCAAATAGGATACAAAGATTTTTAATGCTCGTTACTTTTTGCATGGTTCTATGTTTGTACTAAACAGGTTAAACGATAATTTTTCAGATATATTGTACTAAAACGGCCTGAAAAAATCATTTTTTCAGTTGGCGAATATAGCTATTAAATTCCTGATAATTAAACGGCAGCGCCAGAGTTATTAACAGGCTGGATTGCTATATTTGAGCTATGTGCAAACGGCTTACCGGTTTTTTAGTGATTTTACTGCTGCTGATGTGGGAAAATGCGTCTGCTCAACGAACCTATTCAGCCAACTCAGTGCTGGCATCAGGTACATGGTTCAAAATTGGAGTAAAAAAGGCCGGTATTTATAAAGTGGACGTTGCCTTCTTAAATTCCCTTGGTGTTAATACAGCTTCTATCAATAGTAGTGCTATTCGTTTATTTGGAAATGGCGGACAAATGCTGCCTGAGGATAATGCTGCGGCCCGGGCAGATGATCTTATAGAAAATCCCATAGAAGTTTTTGATGGAGGTGATGGTGTTTTTAACGCAAACGATTATTTTCTTTTTTATGCCAAAGGGCCTGATGAGTGGATAACAGATGCAGCCAATAAGAAATTTTCTCATCGCAAGAATCTTTATTCAACACAATCGTATTTCTTCATTTCAATTGGAGGTACGGGCAAAAGAATAACTCCAAACAATTTTTCAGGCATAGCCAATTTTACAGTAACCGGCTTTAATGACCGGTATTTTTATGAGACAGATACGATAAATTTCCTCAGTTCAGGAAGAGAATGGTATGGTGAAGAGTTTGGTAATATACCGGGCAAACCATTATCGCTTGGCTTTAATACAAACTTTCCCAATCTTGATGTCAGCCAGCCTTTACAAATAATAAGTAATGTAGCAGCCCGTAGTGCCGGTGCATCTTCCCGCATGGATGTAACCGTTAATAATGTGCTTACCCAGCAACATTTTATTGCACCGGTTGGTTCGGGGCAATATGATGCAGTGGCAATTCCCAGTCAGCAAACCACCAATTTCAACGCTTCGCAATCACAACTAACCATCAATTTTAATTATGCACCCACCAGCATAAATGCACAGGCCTGGTTAAACTGGTTTGAAATTTTTGGAATAAGAAATTTATCATTAAATGGCGTTGACCAGGTTTTGTTCCGTGCCTGGAGTAGTGTCGGTTCTGGTAATGTTGCTGAATTTAAAATTCAAAATGCTGGTTCAACTACCGAAGTATGGGATGTTACCAATCCATTGAGTGCGGTTAAAATGCAGGGAAGTTTAAGTAGCAGTGAATATAAGTTTATCAACTCCAGCTCTTCGTTAAAAGAATATGTTGCTTTTAATGCTGCTAATTTTTTAACACCATCAGCGGTTGGAAAAATTGATAAACAGGATTTGCATAATTCATCTTATGCAGATATGCTGATCATTACACATAATATTTTAGTTGGCGAAGCACAACGATTGGCGGCACATCATTTTCAGCAGGAAGGATTAAAAACAGTAGTGGTTACCACCGACCAGGTTTATAATGAATTTTCATCTGGCTCGCAAGATCCAACTGCGATAAGGGACTTTGTAAAGATGTATTACGATAAAGCAGCAGGAGACTCGGCCAGGATGCCCAAATATTTATTGCTTTTTGGCGATGCATCTTATGATTATGTTGGGCATCTAAAAAACAATACCAACCTCGTTCCCTGTTATGAAAGTCCAAGTTCGCTGGATCCATTGGGAACCTATACTTCAGATGATTTTTTTGGGATGCTGAATGATAACGATAACATCAACAGCAGTGCAGCTGCTAATTTATTGGATATTGGCATTGGAAGAATTCCTGCAAAAAATGTTACGGATGCAAAAAATGTAGTGGATAAGATCATTGCCTATACACAAAAAGAAAGTTTAGGCCCATGGCGCAACGATCTCACTTTTGTAGCGGATGATGAAGATGCTAATCTGCATTTAAACGATGCTGAAACAATGTCCGCTACGGTATCATCTGTTTATCCATTAGGCAATGAACAAAAAATTTATTTAGATGCCTATAAACAACAAAGTGGCAGTGGCGGCAGCCGTTATCCGGATGTAAATGCTGCTATCAATAACAAAATCTTCTCCGGCACATTAATATGGAATTATAGTGGCCATGGTGGCCCCACCCGTTTAGCTGAAGAAGCCATTCTTGATCCTGATATGGTGAAGACCTGGATTAACCCAAATAAACTTCCTTTATTCATTACAGCCACTTGCGATTTTGCACCTTATGATAATCCTTTTATCAACTCTATTGGTGAAGATATTTTACTGCGGGAAAAAAACGGAGCCATTGGTTTAATGACCACCACAAGAGTGGTATTTGCTTTCAGCAACCGCATCATGAACAATAATTACTTCAACCTTGCCTTACAAAAAAAGCCCAATGGAAAATACCGCAGCCTAGGTGAAGCTGTGCAGGCAGGTAAAAATTATACTTATTCAACATTTTCAGACGTAATTAATAACAGAAAATTTACACTGCTGGGTGATCCGTCATTAACACTTGGTTTCCCCAACTTAAATGTCAATACTGTTTCTATAAACGATAATGTTAATGGAGCAGACACTTTAAAAGCCCTGAATAAATATGTTGTCAAAGGCCGGGTAACAGATGCATCAGGTGTTTTAATGGCAGATTTTAATGGTACTGTTTATGCTACCATCTTCGATAAAAGCCAGGTGATAAATACATTGGGTAATGATGCACAAAGTCCGGTAACGAGTTTTAATCAGCAAACAAATGTTTTGTACAAAGGAAAGGCTAAAGCTGCCAATGGGAAATTCAGTTTTACATTTATCGTTCCCAAGGATATTAATTACCAGTTTGGCAGGGGAAAGATCAGTTATTATGCTGATAATACTTTAACAGATGCGGCAGGATTTAATAACAGTATTATCATTGGCGGTGCAGGAAATAATTCTGTTGAGGATAAAGACGGCCCAATAATAAAAGCTTATTTAAATGATGAGAAATTTGTGAATGGCAGTATCACTAATGCTAATCCAATTCTGATTGTAAAACTGAGTGATTCCAGCGGTATTAATACCGTTGGCACCGGTATAGGGCATGATATTATTGCAACGATTGATAATAACACTAATACATTTTATAACCTCAACGATTTTTACGAGGCTGAGGTTGACAGTTATCAAAAAGGAACAATTCGTTTTCAACTGCCACAGTTAGAAGAGGGGGTGCATACTTTAACCATCAAAGCATGGGATGTAGCCAATAATTCTACTACTTACCTCTTAACATTCAGAGTGGTAAAATCCGGGGATTTGGAAATAACACATGTGCTGAATTATCCTAATCCGTTTACCACTCATACACAGTTTTGGTTTGAGCATAACCGGCCCGGTGAAAACCTGCAGGTAAACATCCGCATAATGACCATTACCGGCAAGGTGGTTAAATCCATCCATCAAACAATAAATACTACCGGAAACCGTTCTACTGAAATTGAATGGGATGGTAAGGATGATTTTGGCGATAAAACAGGCAGGGGCGTATATTTTTATAGCATTGAAGTAACAACACCCGACGGGAAAAAAGCCCGTAAATTAGAAAAACTAGTACTGCTTTAATTTATCCGGATTTTCTTTACACCTATTTTTGCAACCGAAATATTAAGAATAAATGAAACGTAAGACCATCAAACTAATTGCCACAGGATTTATTTGCGTATTGTCAGCTTCCTTATTAAATGCTCAAAGAATTAATGTAGTTACCACTGCAGTTCCTTTTTTAAGAATATCTCCCGATGCCCGTTCTGGTGGTATGGGAGATGCAGGATTGGCTACCGAAGCTGATGCCAGTTCAATCTTCTGGAACCTTGCTAAAATTCCTTTTGCACAAAATAATAATGCAGCTTCTATTACCTATACTCCATGGTTAAGAGATCTCCAGGTAAACGATGTATTCCTGGGGTCTGTTTCAGGTTTTCATAAATTAGATGACCAGCAGGCTATTTCTGCTTCATTAAGATATTTCAGTTTGGGTAAGATCACCTTCACCGATTTTTCAGGTCAAACGCTGTTTGATGGTAACCCAAGAGAATTTGCTTTTGATGCCGGTTATTCCCGTAAGCTTTCCGACAAAACAGGTTTGGGTGTGGCATTAAGATATATTCACTCTAACCTGGTAGGAAGTGCTACTATCTCCGGTTCATCATACAAACCCGGTAATGCAGTTGCCGGTGACTTAAGTTTTTACTATAACGGTATAAGTGAAGCAGGAAGTGGTTGGAGCTTTGGTGCTGCGGCAACAAATCTCGGTTCAAAAATTTCTTACTCAAGTGATGCACAAACAAAAGATTATATACCGGCCAATCTTGGTGTAGGTACTGCTTACACTAAAAAGATCGACGATATCAATAAGATAACATTTGCACTTGATCTGAATAAATTATTAGTACCTACCCCTAACGATACTTCGGCTGCAGGCATCCAGGCTTATCGTACTAAAAGTGTTGCCTCCAGCTGGATCTCTTCTTTGGGCGATGGTGAGGATCTTAAAGAGATCACTTTCTCATTAGGTGCTGAATATACTTATAATGATCAGTTTACTTTACGTGCCGGTTACTTTTACGAGGATAAAACAAAAGGTAACCGTAAATATTTTACCGTTGGTGCCGGTTTAAAGTATAATGTGTTTGGGTTAAACCTTTCTTACCTCGTTCCTTCCGGTAATGGGGTTAACCGTAACCCGTTAAGTAATACACTTCGTTTCAGCCTGATATTTGACCTGGATAATATTGGTAAAGGCGAAGGTGAAACAACCACCACAACTGATAACTAATTCAACTTACTCAATATAAAAGGCGGAGGTTTATTACCTTCGCCTTTTTAGTTTAATAAAGTTTGTATGTCATACCGGATTGGCTCAGGCGTTGATTTTCATCAAATGATTGAAGGAAGGGAATTGTGGTTGGGTGGTGTTAAAATACCTCATCATAAAGGTGCATTAGGTCATAGTGATGCAGATGTATTATTACATGCCATATGCGATGCAATGCTTGGTGCATTAAGCCTCGGTGATATTGGTACTCATTTTCCGGATACCAGCGCCGACTTTAAAAATATTGACAGTAAAATATTATTAAGACGAACACAAGAACTGATTGCAGCAGAGGGATACCGTATCATCAATATTGATACAACACTTTGCCTGCAGATGCCTAAAATAAAACCTTATGCAGAACAAATGCGGCAAACCATTGCCGAAGTGCTGAGTATTGATTTGATTGATATCTCTATTAAAGCAACTACTACAGAGAAATTGGGATTTGTAGGCAGAGAAGAGGGACTGATGGCGTATGCTACCGTATTGTTAAAAAAGATTGAGGGAGATTAACCATTGTATCCATTTTATCTTCATAATCGTCTTCTTAAAAAACAGTAATTATTTTTGCCCGATGGCTGAAATCAATATCAAAATAATTAATCAATCTAATAATCCTTTGCCGGCTTATGCCACCAATGGTTCATCCGGTATGGATATAAGGGCATTTATTGAATCGCCTGTTGAAATAAAACCTTTAGAAAGAGTGTTTATTCCAACAGGTATTTTTATTGAATTGCCTGAAGGTTATGAAGCACAAATACGACCAAGAAGTGGGCTGGCTTTAAAACAAGGCATCACCTGTTTAAATTCTCCCGGCACAGTGGATGCCGATTACAGGGGCGAAATAAAAGTAATACTGATCAATTTGTCCAATGAAGTACAAACTATTCATCCCGGCGATCGTATTGCACAAATGGTGATTCAACAAATAGAAAAAGCGAATTGGATTGAAGCAACAGAAATAAATATTACTGAAAGAAATACCGGTGGCTTTGGTCATACAGGAAAACAATAGGCAATGAGCAATTGGCAGGAGATAATGGACAATGGACAATAGGCAATAGACAACCGGCAACAGGCGATAGACAATAGACCATGCGCAACAACCATTAAACTATTAAACCATTAAACGACGAAGTCAATTATTATAACAAAAAAAATGACGATTAAACAAATAATATACATATTGATAACCGCAGCTTTCTTAATCAGTTGCCGCAGCCAGAAGAAAATTCAAAAAGTAATTGCACCTGTTAAAACCGATTCAGTTGTAGTGATTGTCAATGAACCTAAAATTGATACGGTAGCCTTAGTAAAAGATGCTATTGGCAAAATGAATTCTTACCGCATTGACTTTAAAACTTTTTCAGCCAAAATAAAAGTGGATTATCAAAACAGCAGAGGGAAACAACCTGACTTCACAGCCAATATCCGAATGAAAAAAGATGAAGTGATATGGATGTCGTTAACCGGCACATTAGGTATTGAAGGTTTTCGTGTGAAAATTACACCCGACAGCATCTTTATACTGGATAAATTAGCTAATACTTATACCGTGAGAAAGTTATCGTATTTGCAGGAGATCAGCCAGATTCCATTGGACTTTGCTACGTTACAAAACATGATTGTTGGTAATCCTGTTTTCTTTAATTCAGACAGCATCTCTGCTTACCGCAAAGACGCCAGCAGTAATGTTAGTTTATTGAGCATTACAACAGTATTCAAGCATTTACTTACATTAAGTACTGATGATCTTATCACTCACAGTAAACTGGATGATGAAGATCCAACCCGAAACCGAACCTGCGATCTTACTTATGAAGAATATGAAAACAAAAACGGTGTTAATTTTTCAACCTACCGCAATATTGTGATATCAGAAAAGTCAAAGCTGGAGATACAGTTGAAATTTAAGCAGTTTGATTTCAACCCGGCGGATCAAACATACCCATTTAATGTTCCTAAAAGATTCACAAGAAAATAAAAACATATAATTTTTTAAAAATAGTTCCGTTACTGAAAATTGAACCCTTTAACCTAAAGCCAATGAAACGTATTATCATCACTTTCTTTTCGCTGTTACTGTTACAGGCATCTTTTGCACAACAACCCAAAGGACAGGATAAACAGGAACTGGAACGTAAACGCCAGGAAACATTAAGAGAAATTGATGAGATTAATGCTAACCTGAAGGAGATTCAGAAAAATAAAAAACAAGGTATTGCAGCGCAGGCTTTGGCAAATAAAAAACTGGTTCTCCGTCAGAGAGTGATCAATACCATCAACGACCAGATTCATGTCATTGATGACGATATTTATAAAAACAACAGAGAAGTCTATCGTTTAAAGAATGATTTGGATACATTGAAACAGGAGTACGCCAAAAGCATTGTATATGCTTACAAAAGCCGCAGCAGTTTTGATTTCTTAAATTTTATTTTTTCTGCTAATAGTTTTAATGATGCCATCCGTCGTATAGCTTATTTAAGAACTTATCGCAGCTATCGGGCACAGCAGGCCGAAACTATTAAAAAGACGCAAGACCAGATAAATGAAAAGCTTGGCCTATTAAAAGCTAACAAGCAAAAGAAAGGTGAATCATTACAGGATCAGAACAAAGAAGCAGAGAAATTAGCACAGGAAAAACAGGAGAAAGATCAGATAGTATCTCGTTTTAAATCCCAGGAAAAAGAATTAGGCGCTGTTGTAGCTAATAAAAAGAAGCAATTAGCCAATTATAAAAAACAGATTGACGCCATTGTTAGAAGAGAAGTAAAAGAAGCACAGGAAAAAGCAAGATTGGAAAGAGAGAGATTAGCTAAACTGGAAAAAGAAAAAGAAAAAACTAATCCGGTAACAGCTGTTGTTCCTAAATCTGAAAATAAAGCTAGTGCACCCAAAAGCAAACCGGTTGTTGAGAAAAAAGCAATTGATTTTAATTTAAGTGAAGCTGATTATGCATTAGCATCTGAATTTAGAGGAAATCAAAACCGCTTACCATGGCCGGTGGATAATGGTTATTTAACTGCTCACTTTGGTGATAATGTAATTGAAGGAACAAAAATTCACTGGAACTCTTCTGGTATCACCATCTCAACCAACACGAATGCGAATGTAAAAGCAATATTTGATGGGGAAGTAGCATCAGTATTTAATGTAGAAGGTAATTATGGTGTTATCATCCGTCATGGTAACTATTATACTACTTATGGTAACCTCGGTTCTGTTTCTGTTGCTAAAAATGCTATTGTAAAAGCAGGGCAGGCAATTGGCCGTGCCGGCGATAGTGATTCTGAAGATGGAAGAGGCCAGGTAGAATTTATGGTAATGAAAGAAACCAGCTATCTCAATCCTGAATCCTGGTTAAGAGACAGGCATTAATCATTTTGCATAACAGGCATAAAGCTTTTCATATTGCGGAACGATATTGTGTATATCAAATCGTTCAGCCTGTTTCATGGCGCCAGCTTTAAATTTTTTAAGCGTTTCATCATCTTTTAAAATGCTGATGGCTTTCTGGCTCATATCAGCCACATCACCCACATTGCCCATATAACCACAATCGCCATCAATAATAATTTCCGGTAAGCCTCCGGCGTTGGTGCTTACTACTGGTACTTCAGCCGCCATAGCTTCTAAGGCAGCCAAACCAAAACTTTCATATTCCGAGGTCAGCAAAAACAAATCGCCAATCGCCAGCACATCTTCCATCTCCACCTGTTTACCAACAAAGCGAATCTCGTCACATAAATGTAATTCACGGCAAAGCTCTTCTGCCTTTGGTCTTTCAGGCCCATCACCAATCATAATTAATTTGGAAGGAATTACTTTATTGATCTCGTAAAATATCTTTACCACATCATCCACTCTTTTTATTTTACGAAAGTTGGAAGCATGCAGTATCACTCTTTCTTTATTGGGAGCAATAACTTTTTTAAAAGCGTCAATTGGTTTTTTGTGAAAACGTTTTACATCTACAAAGTTGTGGATCACCTCAATTTCTTTTTCAATCTTGAATGATTTGAATGTTTCATTGCGAAGATTGTCAGATACAGCAGTGATCACATCACTCTGGTTAATAGAAAAAGTAACTACAGGAGCATAGGTTTTATCTCTTCCCACCAACGTAATATCTGTTCCGTGCAGTGTAGTGATTACCGTTACGTTTCTTCCCTGCTTCTGTACAATTTGTTTAGCCATATAGGCTGCTGATGCATGCGGAATAGCATAATGTGCATGAATGATATCTAAATTATTATTCATAATCACATCTACCATCGTACTGGCCAATGCGGTTTCGTATGGTGGATAATCAAATAAAGGATAAGTTGGCACCTGTACTTCGTGATAAAATATATTGGCGTGAAATTCATTTAACCGTACCGGTTGCTGGTAAGTAATGAAATGTACGTTGTGTCCTTTTTCTGCTAAAGCTTTTCCTAATTCTGTTGCTAACACACCACTTCCGCCGAAAGTAGGGTAGCAGGCAATGCCTATGTTCATCGTCAGTTTTTTTATGAGGCGCTAAGTTAGGCAGAAAAAACGAAGTGTAAGGTCGTGCCTAAGAAGCCTGATATGTTAATTGTTATTAATGCTTTTCATAAGTGATGGACGGTTTATATTCATTGCTTATTTCCTGCATTTCAAAAAATCGTAATTTCCATTTTTAATCACATTAACATGAAGAAACTTATTTATTTACTGACAGGATTATTGTTTTCTATCTCATCCATGGCGCAGGACGATTCAGTAATGATCAAAAAAATTACAGATGAAGTTTTAACTAACGGGAAAGCTTATGAATACCTGCGGGTATTGTGCAAACAGGTTGGCCCACGATTGAGCGGTTCGCCACAAGCCGCAAAAGCAGTGGAAGTAACAAAAAAGATGATGGAAGATTTAGGGGCAGATAAAGTATGGTTACAGGAATGTATGGTGCCTCACTGGGTACGTGGCAAAAAAGAAGAAGCGAAAATTATTTATGCAGGAGGCAAAACGTATCCGTTAGATGTAACGGCTTTGGGAAATTCATTAGGAAGCGGAGATAAAGGTGTTACGGCCAATGTGATTGAAGTAAAAGATTTTGATGAGCTGAAAACATTAGGAGAAAAAGTGATCAAAGGAAATATTGTTTTCTATAACCATCCTTTTGTATCAACCTTTGTCAATACATTCCAGGCTTATGGGGAAGCAGGCAAGTATCGTTTTGCAGGTGCCAGTCAGGCTGCTAAATATGGCGCAATTGGTTGTATCGTTCGCTCAATGGCAAGTAATGTGAACGATTTTCCGCATACAGGAGCGATGGCTTATAATGATTCGTTCCCAAAAATTCCTGCTGTTGCCATCAGCACATTGGACGCAGAGTATTTAAGCAAAGCATTGAAGACAAGAATTATGAAACAGGTTTATTTACGTACCAACAGTCAAATGCTGGATAGTGTAAAATCTTACAATGTGATTGGTGAATTAAAAGGAACAGAATTTCCTGATGAGATTATTACTGTTGGTGGTCATTTGGATTCATGGGATTTAGCTGAAGGTGCACATGATGATGGTGCTGGTTGTGTGCAGAGTATAGAAGTGTTACGTGTATTAAAAGCATTGGGATATAAACCTAAGCGAACAATAAGAGCAGTAATGTTTATGAATGAAGAGAATGGAGGCAAAGGCGGCGATAAATATTATGAAGAAGCAAAAGCAAAAGGAGAAAAGCATTTGTTTGCCATGGAAAGCGACGAAGGTGGTTTTACGCCACGTGGTTTTGGTGTAAGCGGTTCAAAAGAAGTAGTAGAGAAAGTAAAAGGATGGATGCCATTATTTCATCCATACGGGTTGTATGAAATGCATGAAGGTGGTGGCGGTGCTGATATTGGTGACCTGAAACAGCTGGGAACAGTACTTTCAAATATTTACCCTGACTCGCAACGGTATTTTGATGTACATCATGCGGCAACAGATAAATTAGAAGCAGTAAGTGAAAGGGAGCTGAAACTAAGTGCTGCAATGATGGCCGCATTTATTTACCTGGTGGATAAGTATGGTTTATAAACTAACTTATTAATAACTGCAATATGAGTTTTAAAAGAATTGGATGGACAACAGTACTTATTCTTCTGTTGGTTGGTTCACTCCTTATTTACTGGTTTTATTATAATCCTTTTAGTGAAGGCGAACGTAAAGGTTCATTAATTAAAATTTCTAAAAAAGGAAATGTATTTAAAACATATGAAGGGGAAATGTGGCTGAGTTGCCGGCAAACGGTGAATGCAGAAAAGTTTTTATTTTCTATTGCGGATAAAAGCATTGCTGATTCGCTGGAAAAATTACAGGATGAATGTGTGCAGTTGAAGTACAAACAGTACCGCCGTACATTACCCTGGCGGGGAGATAGTGAATACCTGATTGTGGGTTATGAACGGGTAAAATAACATGCAAGGCGCATTTAAAATTTTCGTATTTTTTAACCTTTTTCAGTTTCAATTTGCAGTTGTTTTATCCCCTCCAGGGAGGGGCAGTAGTGGTTTAAAATAAAAGGCTATTTGATAGGGGTGGGTGTCAAGTACGAAAATTTTAAATACACCAGCATTATGCATGTAAACAAAATATAACCGGCTTCTTATGAAAGTCGGTTTTTTCTTTCTTCCATTCAGCAATCGTTTTTGTTCTGATTAATTCATTGGCACCAGTAAGTTCAGCAGCAATACATAACCTGGTTGATGGCTGACAGGTTTTTAAAATTGTTTCAATGAGTTGATTGTTACGATAAGGAGTTTCAATAAAAATTTGTGTACAGTTTTTCTTTTTGCTTTCGGCTTCCAGTTCTTTCAGTGTTTTAAATTTTTCCTGATTATCGATAGGCAAATAACCCACAAACTGGAATTGCTGACCATTCATACCGCTACCCATCAATGCTAATAAAATAGAGCTTGGCCCTACCAATGGTTTTATAGTAGCATTTAATTGTTGTGCGGCTTCAATCAATATCTGTCCCGGATCTGCAATACCCGGACAGCCTGCTTCACTGATGATGCCAATTGTTTTGCCTTCTTTTATTCGTTGTTTGAAAATTGAAAGTACTTCTTCCTCGGCTTTATGAATTGCATGCCATTCATAATCATCAATCACCATTTCTTTCCATAATGATTTTAGAAAGCGACGGGCAGTACGTTCATTCTCCACAAAAAAAACTGTGCATTGCTTTACAGCTTCCATTACATAAGCAGGAATAGTTGCCGTAGCGTCTTCACTTAAAACAGTTGGTATGAGATAAACAATGCTTTTCAATTTTTTTTCAATTTTCTCCCTCTCCTTTAGGGGAGGGCCGGGGTGGGGTCAATATTCATCTTTTTGATGATACAAACTTATAGTGGCGGCTACTACTGCATAAGCCGGAGCCAGTATCCAGCCAATGAATAATACACCGTGCATTAAAAAGAAAACAATACCATTACCAATGGCCAAACCTTTATGCCGCCCAATAAAATCAATACTTTGCGATGGCGTTAATTTGTGTCGTTCACAACTATAATCAAGCATTGAAAATCCATAGTAATAACATTCTATTACAAATGCAATCACTGGCATTATCCATCCTACTACCGGTATCATTGATAAAATCAGAATAGCAATGGTATATACTGTTTGCCACAACGTATTTCTTAATGCGAGTTTTATTCCCCGTACAATATCTTTTAGCAGTTGGGAAAAATTAAAGGGATAATCTCTTCCTTCTAATATGGCTTCTGTTTTTTCGCTCAGGTAGGCAAATACCGGCGAACCAACGATGAGAAAAATATACTTGAACAATGAAAAATAGAAGAACATTAATATCAGCCGGAAAACGATGCTGCTGAAAATAAAAAGGAAGTTGAGAAAGGAGTTATCAGATTCTTTCAGCCATTGTATCACACCTAATTTGCCACTAAGCCAGGTGATGGCTTCTGTACTGCTGCTCCAGAACAACCACATACCGCTAAAGAAAAGCAACGCATAAATAATTCCGGGAATAAGGATCCATTTCCACAGTTTATGCTTAATGATAAACCGGTGAGCTTTGTAATAGGATTGGATGGCAATAACTAATTCCTTGAGCAACCGTAAATTTTTTTATGTTTGGTAATTATAGGCGAATTTACACAAGCGATGCGTAAGTTACCAAAAAGCTTTTATGAAAGAGGCGATGTGCTGAAAATAGCACAGGACCTGCTGGGCAAAGTGCTGATAACAACATTTGATGGTTTATATACTTCAGCAAGAATTGTGGAGACAGAAGCTTATGCCGGAGTTATGGATAAAGCATCACATGCATGGAATGGAAGAAGAACCAACCGTACCGAAATTATGTATGCAACCGGTGGTACTGCTTATGTTTATCTGTGTTATGGGATTCATCATTTATTTAATGTGGTGACTAATAAATTGGATGCACCGCATGCTATTTTAATAAGAGCAGCTGAGCCGGTTGAAGGAATAGCAACTATGCTGATGAGAACAAAAAAGAAAAAAGCTGATTTTACTTTAACAAAAGGTCCGGGTAATGTGGCGAAAGCGTTAGGCATTTTTGCAAAACATAGTGGTTTGAATTTGCTGAGTGATGAAATCTATATTGCTGATGATGGATTTAAAATCATAAAGAGTATGATAGCAGCTACTCCAAGAATTGGAGTTGATTATGCTGGTGAAGATGCTAAACTTCTCTATCGGTTTATTATCAAGAATAGCAAGTACGTAAGCGGTAAAAAACAATAATCATTGTAATGATCAAAAAAGTTTTAAAGAATCTTACTTTTTGGGTGTTGATAGCAGTCATCATTGGTGTGTTGCTTGGGCATTACTATCCGGTAACGGGCGTGAAGATGGAAAAGGTGGGAACTTATTTCATAAATATCATCAAAGCGTTTATCGGTCCTATCATATTTCTTACCATTGTGTTAGGTATTGCCGGAATGGAAAGTCTTGGTAAAGTAGGAAGAATTGGGTTGAAGGCTCTTTTATATTTTGAAGTAGTAACTACACTGGCACTTATCATCGGTATTGTAATCGCCAACATTATTCAACCCGGAAAGATCAATAAAACCGGATTGTTGATGCAGGATGCCAGTAAGTACACCAATAAACCATCTGCTGGCATTGACTGGTATAAATTTTTCATGAACAATTTTACTTTGCAGGTATTGATCGTTGCTATTATTACCGGTATTATTTTAGGACTCGTCAGGAATAATACAAAAACGATTTTTGTACTTAAACAAGCATCTCATTATGTATTCCTTGGTTTGAAGTATGTAATGTATTTAGCACCGGTTGGTGCTTTTGGTGGTATGGCTTATACTGTTGGGAAATTTGGGTTACATACTTTAATCCCATTGGCCAAATTGATGCTGACCGTCTATTGCACGATGGCAGTTTTCATTTTTGGAGTGTTGGGATTGATCATGCGTTATTACAAAGAAAGTATCTGGCAATTTTTAGGAAAAATAAAAGAAGAACTGCTGATTGTATTAGGAACTTCTTCATCAGAAGCAGCACTGCCTTCTATAATGAAAAAACTGGAGCAGATGGGTTGCAGCAAACCTGTTGTAGGATTAGTAGTTCCAACTGGTTATTCTTTTAATTTAGACGGCACTTCAATTTATTTATCAATGGCAGTGATCTTCCTGGCACAGTTATATAATGTACACTTAAATAGCGGGGAAATATTAGCCATCATTGGTATTTTAATGATCACATCTAAAGGAGCAGCTGGTGTAACCGGCAGTGGGTTTATTGTACTGGCATCTACTTTAACTGCTATTCATAAAATTCCATTGGAAGGATTAGCTTTTTTATTAGGTGTAGATAAATTTATGAGTGAAGCAAGGGCAATTACTAACATCATTGGTAACGGAGTAGCTACTATTGTAATTGCTAAGAGTGAGAAAGAGTTTATGAAAGTTGATTAGTAATTAAAACTTTGGACACTTAATAGCCTTACCACCTTCCCTGTATGGTTTGGTGTAGATGAGCGATACTTCTAATCCCCCTTTGAGATTAGAGGCAGTTTTTAAAGAAGAGGTATTTACATCATAGGTTATGCCTAATCTAAAATTATTCCACTCCATACCAACGTATGGAATAATAGCATCTTTCAGCCGGTACCAGGAGCCAAAGTAAAATACCGTTGGCGTTTGATAAGCCGTTCCACCCGGTACGGTATATCCTAAAGCAGCTCCAATTACTGTTTCATTAGCACTGGTAGCCTGGCGTTGATGAATGATGCTGGTATGCAAACTCAAATTATCCCCTACTGGAAAATAAGCACCACCATGAATAGTATAACGGGTATTTAAAATATAATCGGCACCACGAAAACTTTCTTTAGGTCTGTTTAAATGATAGCCGGAAACACCAACGTAAAAGAAATTATCGTCTGTTGTAGAGCCAGTGTACATGATGCCGGCATTCAAATCGGCATAATTTAACTTCAACTCATTGTAATTGCTGAATATCTCCTGTGTTACACCTGTAAAGCCACTGGTCGTTAACATGTCTTCAAACTTGGCTTGAGTAAGATCCAGTCTTTTGTTTACATACATTCCCTGGAACCCAATACCCAGCTGGTGATAACCGCTTTCATCTAATCCTTTGTGATAAGCCAATGATGCACCTACAAAATTGTTTTGCAAAATTCCATTACCGTTTCTGTCTGTCAATCCTAAAAAGCCAATACCAAAACGGTCAGTTTCAGGAATGCGTTTTTCCAGTATGGGAAAATCTACAGATATGGTTCCGGTAGTGTAGGCATTGTTAATAGAAGGCCATTGATTACGATAGTTACCTGCTACCCGTAATGCACCATCAAACTTGCCGGTAAAAGCAGGATTTAAAGTAAGCGGAGAGGCAAAGAATTGGGAAAAATGCGGATCCTGTGCTATCACACCTGAGCTGATCAATCCGCCAATCAATAAGGCAACAATTATCTTTTTCATCCAGTTAAGTTTTCCGCTAGCTTTCAGATATGACTCTTAGAAAGCCGGCACCGCTGCATAATGAGCAGGTAAATTACATCAATTTACAATAAAATGATAGCTGAGCGTAACAAAAATGAGCTAAAAGATGTTAAAAGAATTACATCTGTACTTTACTTCCAAAGGAAAGATCACCGGCATCGCCTAATCCCGGTACTATATAACCCTTAGCCGTAAGCTCTTCATCAATATCTCCGCACCAGATTCTTACATTAGGTTCTTCCCGCCGCACATATTCAATACCTACGCTGCAGGCAATAGCCGCTACAATATGAATTTCTTTTGGCTTACCTTCTTCCCGCAAATATTGAATGGTTTTTACGAGTGAGGAACCGGTTGCCAGCATTGGATCTGATATTATAAGTACTTTATTTTCTAAATCAGGACAGGCAATATATTCAAGGCTGATCTCAAATGAACCATCCGGTTTGTGTTTGCGGTAAGCGGAGATGTAAGCATTATCTGCTTTATCAAAATAATTTAATATTCCCTGGTGTAATGGTAACCCGGCTCTTAAAATAGTGGCAAGCACTGGTTGAACTTTCAGCATTTTAGTGCTGGAAATTCCCAATGGAGTTTGAATTTCTTTTTCTTCCCACTCCAATGTTTTGCTTATCTCGTAAGCAGCTACTTCTCCAATACGTTCAAGGTTGCGGCGAAAACGCATCCGGTTGGTTTGAATATCCACATCCCGTAATTCAGCTATCCAGTTGCTGATCAGTGAATGATTTTCGCTTAAATTGATGACCATGGTGTTTGATTGTTCTATTGTTTGTTTGTTGAATTGCCGGATTGTAAGTTTAAAAAAACAATCAAACAATCAATCATCAAACAATAATAAAAAAGTATTTATAAATCTTGTTGAGGGCTGCCAACTGTCAACTGCCAACTCTTCTTCGTATTTTGCCCAACAAATCTAAATTCTCCAATCTGAAATCTGAAATATAATTTATGCTGTACCGGGCAATTGGTTTAATGAGCGGCAGTTCGCTGGATGGACTGGATATAGTGTTTGCAGAAATACACGAAAATGGCGGCAAATGGAGTTATGAGATATTAGCCGCAGACTGTTATCCATATACTGTTGAATGGAAAGAGAAATTAAAAAATGCTGTTCATCTGCCTGCATTGGATTACCAGTTGCTGCACACTGCTTATGGGCATTACCTGGGCAGGGAAGTTAATCGTTTTATTGAAGCCCATCAGTTGCATTATAAAGTTCAATTGATCGCCTCACATGGTCACACCACTTTTCATTCACCGGCACAGCAAATGACAGGACAAATTGGAGATGGTGCTGCTATCGCTGCTGAAACGGGAATTAATGTAGTGTCTGACCTAAGAGCTATGGATATTGCATTGGGCGGACAAGGTGCACCCATTGTTCCTATAGGTGAAAAATTATTGTTGGGAGATTATTCTTTGTTTCTAAATATTGGAGGCATTGCTAATATTTCAATCAATGCAGATGCGTATGTCGCTTTTGATGTATGTTCAGCTAACCGTGTATTAAATATGCTGGCTATAGATGCAGGGAAAGAATATGATGAAAATGGAATGATAGCAGCCGGTGGAGAAGCAGATGAAAATTTATTGGATAAATTAAATGCATTAGATTATTACAAAAAATCATGGCCCAAATCACTCGCCAATGATTTTGGAACCGATATAGTTTATCCTATTATTAAAGAAGCCGGTATTGATGTGCAGGATGCATTAAGAACTTATGTTGAGCATATTTGTCAGCAGATAAAAAACTCAATTCTTTCATTTTCTTCCAACAACAAACCACAAACAACAAACCACAAACTACTTATTACTGGCGGCGGTGCTAACAACAAATTTCTCATTCATCGCTTAAACGAAATGTTGACGGAAGTAAATATAGACGTAATAGTGCCCGATGAAAAATTGGTTAACTATAAAGAAGCTTTAGTAATGGCATTAATAGGAGTATTAAGGTGGCGGGAAGAATACAATGTACTTGCTTCCGTAACCGGTGCTTCCCGAAACAGCATTAACGGCGCTGTGTGGATTGGGCAGGATGCCTGATAAATGTCATTAACCTGAACGATTCAACTCAACACTACTGTCGTATCTAACGTATAACTTGTAAGGGTAATAAAGCTTGCATGCCTTTTACCGCTGAATATGTATTGGGATCTGTAAACGGGTTTCATCATCCTCCGCAGGGTTCGGTGGAAGAAATTGCTTTGTTCCACCAATTACAAAAACGATTTACTAAGGAGTACGAAAATTCATTTCCGGATAAACTCGCCGCTAAAACAGTAGTGATCATTCCAAGTCTTACACTTGACCAGGAAATTCTCTCCAAAATAAATGGAGTGCTGCATTATGAAGAAAGATTATTGTGTTTATTGATGTTGCTGCGGATGCCCCGCACACAAATTATTTACATTACCAGTGTGCCGATTGATCCGGTGATTATTGATTATTATTTGCATTTGCTTCCCGGCATTACCGGTTATCATGCAAGGCAGCGGTTGATCTTGCTGAGTTGTTTTGATGCTTCACATAAATCACTCACTGAAAAAATATTAGCCAGGCCAAGATTGATGCAGCGTATCCGCATGTATATCCCTGAAGGTAATATTTGTCATCTGGCTTGTTTTAATGTAACGGAACATGAGCGGTCTTTAGCGGTGAGATTAAATATGCCGTTATATGGTTGTGATCCTGATTTATATTTTTCAGGAACCAAAAGCGGCAGCCGTAAAATTTTTAAAGAATGTAATATTCCTGTTCCGCCCGGTTATGAAAATTTAAAAAATGAAGAAGAAGTAATTAATGCACTTGTTGAATTGAAAATTAATTACCCATGGGTAAAAAAAGCAGTAGTAAAGATGAATGATGGATTTTCCGGTGAAGGGAATGGAGTATTTCATTACGATGGGGCACCTGCAAATGATGATTTGAGGAGATGGATAAATGCCATGTTCAAAAAAACATTTCGCATTGTGGCGGATGAATTGAGCTATGAAAAATATTTTTATAAGTTTCAGAATATGGGTGGTATTGTGGAAGCCTTTATCGAAGGGGAGATCATTAATTCCCCTTCTGTTCAATGCCGTGTTAATCCATTAGGAATGGTAGATGTTATTTCCACACACGACCAGGAATTAGGAGGAGAAAGCGGACAGGTATTTATGGGTGCCAGCTTTCCGGCTAATAAAGATTATGCGGTTGAAATAGGGGAGATGGGAAAAAGAGTGGCGGAGGTATTAAAGCATTATGGCGTAATAGGAAGATTTGGTATCGACTTTATATCTGTAAAAGAAAATGACCGGTGGAAACACTACGCTATTGAAATCAACCTCCGTAAAGGAGGCACTACGCACCCTTATTTAATGCTGCAGTTTCTTACTGATGGTAATTATGATTCGGCCACAGGTATTTATAAAACCGCTAACGGACAAACCAGGTATTATTATGCTACCGATAATTTAAAGAATGATGTTTACAAAGGACTAACTCCGCATGATTTGATTGATATAGCTATGTATAATGGATTGATGTATGATGGATCATCACAGGAAGGGGTGATGTTTCATTTAATAGGTGCTATGTCGCAATACGGGAAAATTGGATTGGTTTGTATTGGCAGTTCACCTCAAAGGGCTTATGCATTATATGAAAGAACTGTGGATGTGCTGTTAAAAGAGGCGTTGCAATAAAAAAAAGTTGTGTATAAGTTTGAACTTTTCAGGCAAAGAAATATAAGGAGCAAAGGCGCCAGGATTTTTTGAGGCTTATTTTCTTTGCGTCCTGGCGTGAAATCAAAGCATTCAGCGGTCAAATTTTGAAACTGATACACTATTAAAAAAGCCGGTAGCTTCTTTTTTTTGAAGTATAAACTGTAATTTCGAAAAAAAATAATTCGTATGAAGTATTCCTTTGTCAAATTAACCTTATGGATGTTAATCAGCGTTACCATCTTCTCATGTTCAAAAGAACATAGCATTGACACTTCTGCGGGTGGCACCGGATCCGGTTCTGTATCAGGAACATGGAATTTTGCTGGGCTCTCTGCCAATACAAAATCAGATGTATCTGAAACCGACGGGACTGATGTTGTAAGGGCCATCACAACTGCTGATTATTCTACTACCAATAATAAAGGAACAATTACGTTTGCCACTAATACATTTACAGGAACAGGTATTGGATATGATTTGAGTACTACAGCATATGGTAAATTCTATACCAATGGTGTGCTGGAAGATAGTTTGGACATGCCTTTTTCTTTTACACTTCCTCCAGGTAATTCATCAGGCTCGTATAAACTGGTTGGAACTGATTCATTATACTTCACAGGTGGTTTCATAGCTATTGGTCTTGATTCAATGGAATCAAAGCCGATTGGATACAAATATGTTATTTCCGGTAATAAACTTACTTTAACCAGCAAGTTCACTAATTCATTTCAGGAAGATGATAATGGTATTATGGCAACCGTTAAACAAAGTGCCGATATTACCGTAGTGCTGCAAAAATAATCAATGAGTTAACTTGCTTTTGTGAGGGAGAAGGAAAAAATACTTCCTGCTCCAAATTCACTTTGTACAGTAATTGTTCCACCCTGGGCTTCAATAAATTCTTTACTGATGCTGAGTCCCAAACCGGTGCCTTCTTTTTTAGTGCCGGGAATACGGAAGTAACGATCGAAGATTTTATTTACATATTGTGGTTCTATTCCCTGGCCTGTATCCGTTACTGAAAATTTGATGTAGTTATTTTCAGGCGCTGCTTCAATGCGCACCACCGAATTATCATAACTATACCGGATGGCATTAGAAATAAGATTAGTAAGTACCCAGGCTGTTTTGTCTTTATCAGCCAGTACATTAGTTATTTCACTGGGTACGGAAACCTGCAGTTTGATGTTTTTTTCATCCGCCAGTGTTTTGTTGGCATTCACTGCATAATCAATAATTTCTTTTGGAGAAGCCGGTAAAGCAGATAATTGAATCGTTCCGGTTTCTACCTGTGTCATATTGAGTAATTCACCGGTTATTTTCAATAATCTTCCCGCATCTTCTTTAATACTTTGTACAAGACTTAACTGTTCTTCATTCAGTTCGCCTACCTGCTTATTCTCCAATAACTGAGAACTCATTTTAATAGAGGCAATCGGTGTTTTTAATTCATGTGAAACGGTTGCAATAAAATTGGTTTTGGCAAAATCCAATTCTTTATAGGGAGTAATGTTTTGTAAGAAGATTACATTGCCAATTAGTTTTTCTTCTTTTTCGCCGGTAGGGATAATTTTGATAGGAATGATTTCTTTCTCAAAGTAACTCTCTTTATTATCTGCATAAATCTTAACAGGAATTTTTTCTGCTGCTTCTTTATTATCAGCAAATAAATCCTGTATTAAAGAACGTATCAGGTCATTGTTCACCGCAATATCCTGTATCGGTTTGCCGGCCACTTCTTCCGTTTTCAATCCGGATATTTTCAACGCTACATCATTCATGAACAGCACTTTCTTACTATCATCCAAACCTATCACCGGGTCGTTCATATTGTTGATGAGTGTTTCAATCCGCTTCTTTTCAATCATCAGTTTCTGTAAACTGCTTGCCTGGAATTCTTCCAGTTTTTCTGCCATGGTATTAAATGACTCTGCCAGGTCCCCAAACTCGTTTTTCTTTTCAAAATGTACCCGCTGGGAATAATTTCTTTGAGCAATTTGTTTAATGCTGGAAGTAAGTTCTTTAATAGGATTAGCAATATTTCCCGGTAAATTAAAAAACAGCACAAGGGCTATAATAAAACAAACTGTTCCTACCAATGTGATTAATGTGATGGCATTTTCCGCAGTAGTTTCCGCCTGTTTCTCTTTCCGCTTTATGGCCTGCATGTTGAGCAGCATAATATCAGAAATATCATTACGAATGCTTTTCATCAGGTTAATATCGCTGTAGTTTTTTGACAACAATAAATAATCTGCTGCTAACTTATCGGTGAGGTCCTGTTCGCCTGTCTCGGTAATGTTCTGCTGTTGTTTTTTTAGATTATCTGCAAAGATTTTTTGCTCGGCAATATCAATAGTATCATTATTAAAAGCATGAAGCATGATGCGGGAATAGTCAATCGAATTATAATTGGCTACCAGTATTTTTTTAGTATCATCGGTAAGCCGGTTAATAAGCAGGGCACTTACAATAGTAATAGCAATGACCATGGCAAACAGTAGCCCCACACCGAGTAATAATTTGGTTTTAATTTTCATCAGCTTAAAATTACTAAGTCAATACTGCTGGCCGATAATTTTTTTAACAGTTCATTGAATACGTTTGTAGCCAGTATTACCCTGAACAAATTCAAATGCGGTTTGCCAATGCAAATGGTGGTAATGCTCCTTTCATCACACTGTTCAATAATGGCTTTGGACACATTATCATTTTCTGTTTTAATAATCTCGGCCCCCAGTTCAGTAGCCAGCTTAAAATTATTGATTAAATGACGTTGTTTATCTAATGGAATTTTATCTGGCTTTTCGTCAGGCGTTTGTACATACAGTACATACCATTTACTGTTGTAATAATTGGCTAACCTCGCTGTTTTGCGGATAACGGTTTTGGCAGTTTCATCATTGGAACTGATGCAGGCCAGGAAGCGTTCATGTTTCATGGCGGTAGTTTTAGTCACTTCACTCTCCACTTTTCTTTCTACCTGCGAGGCCACTTCTTTTAATGCTAACTCCCGTAGTTGAAGAATGTGCTCACTTTTAAAGAAGTTTTTTAAAGCCGTTTCTATTTTGGCTGCATCATAAATTTTTCCTTCTTTCAGTCTGGTAATAAGCTCATCCGCTGTCAGGTCAATGTTTACTACTTCATCTGCTTCTGCCACCACACTGTCGGGTATGCGTTCTTTTACTTCCACACCGGTTATCTCTTTTACTTCTTCATTGAGGCTTTCAATATGTTGGATATTTACGGCACTGATTACATTGATGCCGGCTTCGAGTATTTCAACCACATCCTGCCAGCGTTTACTGTTTTTACTGCCTTCAATATTGGTATGCGCCAGTTCATCCACCACTACCACTTCCGGTCTTAAATTAATCACCGCCTGCACATCTAATTCTTCTAACTCTTTTCCTTTATAAAATAATTTTCTTCTTGGTATCACCGGCAGGCCATCCAGCAGTTCATGTGTTTCTTTTCGGTGATGTGTTTCAATGTAACCAATCTTTACATCAATTCCGTTTCTTAATAAAGCATGGGCTTCCTGCAACATTCGGTAAGTCTTTCCCACACCGGCACTCATGCCAATGTAAATTTTAAACTTACCTCTTCTTGACTTTTTAATGAGGTCTAAAAAATGCTGTACTGTTTGTTCTTTATCGGCCATTGATACTGATTTTTATTTCAGGTTATCCAACGCTAAATTTAATTTTAAAACATTTATTCTTTCTGTTCCCATAAAACAAAGCAAAGGTTTTTCGGTATTACTTAAAATAAGTTGTTCAATATTGGCGGCAGCAATACCCCTTATTTTAGCAATACGATCTATCTGTACGTTAGCTGCCTGAACCGAAATGTGCGGATCTAATCCGCTGCCGCTTGACGTAACTAAGTCTGACGGGATATCTTCTTTTTTAACACCGGGATTATGTACTAAGAATGTATCAGTTCTTGCTTGTACCTGTGCTAAGTATTGAGGATTGGTTGGCCCTTTGTTGCTTCCGCCTGCACTGGCAGCATTATAATCAACGGCCGATGGGCGGCTCCAGAAATATTTATCATCTGTAAACTTCTGTCCAACATTACTGTAATATTTTTTGCCATTTTCTTTTATAATACTTCCATCTCCTTTATTGGTGGAGAATTGTACCACACCCAATACAATCAATGTATAGATGCCGGAGAAAAACAGCAATGAAACAAATGTAATTTTTATGGCCGGAAAAATATGTTCTTTCATAATTGTAAGTTTTAAATGAATAGTGCTACCAGTACATCAATCAGTTTGATACCAATAAACGGAACAACAACACCACCCAACCCATAAATAAATAAATTCCTTCTTAATAGTGCACTGGCGCCAATTGGTTTATAGGTAACCCCTTTTAATGCTAATGGAATTAACAGCGGTATAATAATGGCATTGAAAATTACTGCGGAAAGTATAGCAGTTTCCGGGCTGTGCAGCTTCATAATATTCAATGCCTGCAATGCAGGAATAGAAGTAATGAATAAGGCCGGAACAATAGCAAAATATTTTGCCACGTCATTGGCAATGCTGAAGGTAGTTAATGTTCCTCTTGTCATCAGCAACTGTTTGCCTATCTCTACTACTTCAATCAGTTTAGTGGGGTCATTATCCAGGTCAACCATATTGCCGGCTTCTTTAGCGGCTTGTGTACCGCTGTTCATTGCCACGCCTACATCTGCCTGTGCTAATGCCGGGGCATCATTAGTGCCATCGCCCATCATCGCCACTAATCTTCCTTCTTTTTGTTCTTTGCGGATGTAATTCATTTTATCTTCCGGTTTGGCTTCGGCAATAAAATCATCCACTCCTGCTTTTTCAGCAATGTATTTTGCGGTTAAAGGATTATCGCCGGTAACCATTACTGTTTTAATACCCATTTTGCGTAAACGCTGAAAGCGTTCCTGTATGCCTGGTTTAATAATATCCTGCAATTCTATTACGCCAATAACTTTTTCATTTTCTGAAACTACTAACGGAGTTCCGCCATTGCTGGAAATGCCTTTTACAATTTTGCCGGTTTCTTCAGGAAAGGTATTGCCATTTCTTTCACATAATTGGCGGATAGCATCGGCAGCGCCTTTTCGTATTCTAACATTATCCACATCAATACCGGAGCTTTTTGTTTCTGCGGTAAACTTGATGAATCTGGGATTAGTAAGTGTAAAATTTTTTATGTCAATACCTGCCAGTTCAATGATTGATTTTCCTTCAGGTGTTTCATCTGCCAGTGAACTTAGTACAACCGATTGAATAAAATGTGCTTCATCCACTCCATGTGCCGGATAAAAATTGGTGGCTTTACGGTTGCCAATAGTGATGGTTCCGGTTTTATCCAATAACAATACATCTATATCGCCTGCCGTTTCTACTGCTTTACCGCTTTTTGTAATTACATTAGCCCTTAATGCCCTGTCCATACCGGCAATACCAATGGCAGATAATAAACCGCCAATAGTAGTAGGTATTAAACAAACAAATAAAGAAATAAAAGCGGCTATGGTGATAGGTGTGTGTGCATAATCACCAAATGGTTTTAATGTAACTGTTACAATGATAAATACCAGGGTAAAACCTGCCAGTAAGATAGTTAGTGCAATTTCATTGGGAGTTTTTTGTCTTGATGCACCTTCAACCAGCGCAATCATTTTATCTAAAAAACTTTCTCCCTGCTCAGTAGTTACTTTCACTTTTATTTTATCGCTTAATACTTTGGTGCCACCGGTAACACTGCTTTTATCACCACCGGCTTCTCTTATTACCGGGGCACTTTCACCGGTAATGGCACTTTCATCAATAGTGGCCAATCCTTCAATGATTTCGCCATCAGAAGGAATAATATCTCCGGCTTCACAAACAAATACATCTCCTTTTTTTAAATAAGAAGATGGAATGATCTTTATTTCATTCATAAATACTTCACCTACCTGCTGTAATAATTTGGCCCGAGTTTCTTCTCTTGTTTTGCGCAAACTATTAGCCTGTGCTTTACCTCTTGCTTCGGCAATAGCTTCTGCAAAATTGGCGAAGAGTAAGGTGATAAATAAAACACCGGTTACAATGATGTTATAAGTAAGATTGCCCTGGCTTTGTTCGCCGGTGGCAATCCAAATACAAACACCAATCATTACAATGGTGCCAATCCATACGGTGAACATTACCGGGTTACGAAACATTTTGGCCGGGCTCAGTTTGATAAAGGAATCCCTCAATGCTTCTTTCACCAGGTCTGATTGAAATAATTTATTAGGAGTTCTTTGTTTCATGATTCGATGATTAATGAATAGAAAAATGTTCAGCTATAGGTCCTAATGCCAGTGCAGGGAAGAAGGATAGTGCAGCAACAATAACAATCACAGCAAAAACCATCAATCCAAATGTTCCTGTATCTGTTTTTAATGTGCCTGCACTTTCGGGAATATATTTTTTATTGGCGAGGATACCAGCAATAGCAACCGGCCCGATGATGGGTAAATATCTTCCCAGCAACATTACTATTCCACAGGTGATGTTCCAGAAAGGAGTATTATCTCCCAACCCTTCAAAGCCACTACCGTTGTTGGCACTGGACGAAGTATATTCATACAGCATCTCACTAAATCCGTGATAACCGGGATTGTTTAACCACGAAGCATAAGCGGTGGAATTATGTGCATACAGATAGCTGGAAATAGCAGTGCCTGCTAAAATGAGCAACGGGTGTAACAAAGCAATGATCATCGCAATTTTCATCTCTCTTGCTTCGATTTTCTTTCCTAAAAACTCCGGTGTTCTTCCCACCATTAATCCGCTGATGAATACAGCGAGGATGATGAAGATGTAGAAATTTAAAAAACCAACGCCTACACCACCAAACAACGAGTTTACCATCATACCCAGCATGACAAACATACCCGAGAGTGGTGTTAAACTATCATGCATCGCATTGACAGAACCATTGCTCGTACAAGTGGTATTGATTGCCCAGTAGGCAGAGGCGGCAGAGCCAAAACGAATTTCTTTTCCTTCCATACTTCCCAATGGCTGTGCTATACCCATTTTGGTAATGGCCATATTGCCATTCATTTCATTAATGATGGTGGGAATCAATAATAACAGAAAGCCTGTCAGCATCACACCAAATATCACCCAGGCTAATTTTCTTCGTTTCAATATATAGCCCATGGTAAATACCATAGCAATGGGAATAAGCAGAATATAAATGGTTTGAATAATGTTGGTGAAATAAGATGGATTCTCCAATGGATGTGCGGAATTAGGCCCAAAAAAACCACCACCGTTGGTGCCTAATTGTTTGATAGCAACAAATGCTGCAACAGGCCCTCGGCTCACCTGTACAGTATCGCCCTGCAAACTTGTGATGGTATCTTTTCCTTTAAACGTCATTGGTACGCCGTTAAAAGCAAATATTACCGCTGCCACTAAAGCAAGTGGTAATAAAATGCGGGAGCAGGTTCTTATAAAGAAAAAATAAAAATTGCCCAGCTTGTCCGTAGCTTTTTCTTTCATTGCAAAAAACACTACTGCTGCCATTGCCATACCGCAACCTGCACTGATGAATTGAAACAACATTACTGTTAGTTGCCCAAAATAAGACATGCCTGTTTCACCGGAATAGTGCTGCAGGTTAGTGTTGCTGATAAAGCTGATAGTGGTATTGAATGCCAGGTCAGCCGGCATGGATGGGTTATGATCAGGATTGAGTGGCAACCAACTCATGTTCATCAGCACAAACATGGAAAGAAGAAACCAAATAAAGTTTATCGTTAATAAAGCCAGCAGGTGCTGCTTCCAGTTCATTTCTTTTAATGGGTTAACACCACCGAGTTTGAAAAAAAATCGGTCTATTGGATTTAATAAACCATCCAACCATGTTTTTTCATTACTGTACACTTTGCCTATGTATTTACCCAGCGGAATAGCAAGTAAAATCAAAAGAACAAACATTATTGATATACCGGTTATTTCAGTGCTCATGGCTTAAAATTTTTCGGGTTTTAGTAATACATAGCACATATAAACAAACACGGCTATGGCTATGAGGAACAGGTAAATCATAACTTATATTTTTTCGAAGTAATTAATGACTTTATAAAAGAGGATAAAACCCACAATACCGGCTGCGGTTAATATTATCGTCATCATAGTTTATGCATTTAAGATTCTATAAATAATTCCGGCAATAATGATGAGGCTGTAAACACCTGCTAATAAATGCCAGGATTTAATCACTTTACTGTAACGTTCCATATTAAATAGTGTTTGGTATGCCAATTAGCTGGCAAGCCATAAGCCAAAGCTGGTAGATAACGTTAAAGCCTTTGCAGGTGGGGATTCCGTGAATTTTGGGGATTGAAGAGAAATAGAAAACCCTTTCATTTTGAAAGGGTGACACTATCATTTTGAAAGAGGTTAAAACTGAGTGGGAAAATTTGAGTAATCGTTTACAAACTTCACCAGGTCAATGGATATATTTTTAGAAGTTGAAAAAACTTTTTTACCTGAAAAGGTTAAGTAAAAATTTATATTCCCGCTACCAAGTTTTTTATTAAGCTTTGAAAGTTGATACTCTAATTGAGTCCTTTCAATTATTAATATTTTGTTGTGCCATACATTATTTTTGAGTAAAACGAAAAAATAGGTTAATTCTATTGGTTGAGCTTTGGTAAGTTGCCTGCCAGGTACATTAAATTTAACCTGAAATTGTTGATTCTTTTTTTTAAGAATAGTATAGGTTGATTTAACCTGTATTTTTCTCAGGTCACCGCTCTCATCTTTTAATACCAGAATATCATCACCTGTATCTATTTCGGGGGTTGCTACGTTCCAACCTTTTAGTAACAATAAAGACATTACATGCAATTGGGCTGCTTTACCTTTGTATGTTTTTTCGTTTTGTTTTATCATACTCAGACTAAAGTTGCATCTAACTGATATTTTTCATTGGTTTCTGTATTTATAAATACAATCTTCCTAAAATGTTTTTGAATTGCAGAGAGGTCTACACCGGTAAGTGCCGGAACAATTTGTTTTTCAATTTTACCATGATAGGATTCGAAGTCTGACTTAGTATCATAGGCAACAAAAATCCTGGCAACTGGTATGGCACCCGGAACCTCTTTTTTAATTTCCATTCGTGTTGCTACTGATAAACCAAAAACTACGCCATCAAGATTTTCGGAAATATTTATATGCAGATCTTTCATACTGCTATTTTGTCAAAGATACATTTTTATTCATTAGCCAATTTTATATTCCTGCATTTTACGATACAACGTAGTTAAGCCAATATTTAGCAGCCGGGCAGTTTCTGTTTTATTACCATTGGTATAATTCAGTACTTTTTGAATATGCAGTTTTTCGGCACTGGCTAAGTCAAATGCAGAAAGTGTTTTCCCTTGAGTGGTGGTTGATTGCTGAAATTCATTTGGCAAACTATCGGGCAATAATTCATTGCCATCGGTGAGGATAACGCTGCGTTCAATTACATTTTTCAGTTCACGGATATTTCCTTTCCAGTTATGCAGTTGCAATGCCTGCAGGTAAGGTTTTGATATTTGTATTGACTTCTTATTTGTTTTAGCAGTAAAATGTATGGTGAAGAAGTTAGCCAGTTCTTCAATATCACTTACTCTTTCTTTTAAGGAAGGCAAAGGAATAGTGAAAACGGCAATACGGTAATATAAATCTTCTCTGAAGTTTCCAGCAGCAATTTCTTTTTGCAGATCACGGTTAGTAGCAGCAATTATGCGTACATCAATTTTGGTTGATTTACTGTCGCCTACTTTTAAAAACTCACCTGTTTCCAAAACCCGCAACAACTTTGCCTGCAATTCTAAAGGCATTTCACCAATCTCATCTAAAAAAACAGTACCACCATTGGCTTCTTCAAAAATTCCTTTACTGTCTTTAATGGCGCCGGTAAATGCTCCGGCTTTGTGACCAAACAATTCATTCTCTAATAATTCTTTGCTGAAGGCAGAGCAGTTAACGGCGAAAAATGTTTTTTGTTTGCGGTGGCTGTTGTTATGAATGGCTTGTGCAAATACTTCTTTTCCTGTGCCTGTTTCTCCTGTTAATAAAACAGTGGCATCCGTTACCGCTACTTTAGTAGCCGCCTCCACTGCAGCAGTAATTTTTTTTGATTTGCCAATAATACTGCTGAATGAATATTTATTGCCTAATTGTTTTTCTAACTGTTGTACTCTTTTGGCAAGAGCCACTTTTTCCATTGCCCTGTTGAGCAGCGGAATAATTTTATTATTATCATCACCTTTGATAATATAATCGAAAGCACCATTTTTAATAGCCTGCACACCATCCGGTATATTGCCATAAGCAGTTAAAAGAATGATTTCAGTGGAAGAATATTTTTCTTTAATGGTTTTTGAAAGCTCCACACCATTACCATCGGGAAGTTTTACATCACAGAGCACCACATCAACTTCCGACTGCTCCAGTTTTTTAAATCCAGATTTGCAGTCTGCCGCCTGTTGCACATCAAACCCTTCCAGCGCAATAATCTTCGCCAGCAGGTTGCGGAGTTTTTCTTCATCGTCTATAATTAAAACACTGTTCAAGTAGTAGTGATTAAGGCTGTAAATTTAGCACCATTAGCATTTACTTTTTCTAAAAACAATTAAAGGGCAGTGTATCAATTAAAAAAAAATGAACCACGGAGGCACATAGACACCGAGCTGCACAGAATTCTTCTCTGTGAAACTTTGTGCCCCCCTGTCGCTGTGGTTCAGAAAAAAACAAAGCAGCGGCAAGCTGAATTTCAAAATGAGACACTGCCAGTTAAAGCAATAAACGAAAAGCCAATAAACTAAAGCCCTAACACCTGCCGCAGTTTTACATAACCACTGCGGCTTACCGGCACCTTTGCACCAGATTTTAAAATGGCAATATGATTGTCTTTTTCGTAGGGATCAATCCTGGTTATTTGCTGTATGTTGATGATGTATGAACGATGGCTGCGGACAAATTGTGCTGTATCCAAACTCTGTTCAAAGAAACTCATCGTTTTGTTCTTAAGAAAATATCCTTCCTGTGTATGAACCTTTACATAATCATCAGCTGCTTCCAGGTACCAGATATCATGTGCAGGAATGATTTTTATTTTACTGCCATTCTTTACTACTATACGATTGTTTTGAGTTGGTGATTGCGCAGCGGTATCTAACAATTCATTCAAATTATTTTTTGGAGCCGGTTGTTGCTGTTGCCATTTTTCGATGGCTTTATTAAAACGTTCCTGGCTGAAGGGTTTTAATAAATAATCCACCGCATGGGCATCAAAAGCTTTAATGGCATATTCATCAAAGGCCGTAGCAAAAATTACGGATGGTTTTTCATCCAGCAACTCCAGCATTTCAAAGCCGTTGATCTTTGGCATTTGTATGTCTAAGAAAATCAAATCAGGCTGGTATTGCTGAATAGCTTTCACCCCTTCAAAACCATCACCACATTCTGCCACTACTTCTAATGAAGGATGCTTTTGCAAATATTCTTTTACAATCATCCTTGCTAATGGCTCGTCATCAATCAGTACTACTTTGCTCATAATATTATTTTTTGTTCGGGTGTCTTACACCTCAGTTATGTCTGCGGTATTTTAACCGTAGTTATAAAAAGATTATTATCTGCTTTAGTATTCACCAAATCATTTCTGCCAAACAAAAGGTACAATCTTCTTTGCACAGAACTTAAACCAAAACCTGTTCCCTGTTTGGGTGAAGAAGTTTCGGGATCAAATGGATTTTGTACAGTTATTTGTAAAACGTTATCTACAGCTGAAGCATGTAAAATGATCAGGGTTTCGCCTGTTGTATCGTACAAGCCAAACTTGATGGCATTTTCTACTAATGGTTGTAATAAGAGTGCCGGAATTTTCATCTCGCAGGTTTTGTCATCACTTTCAATTTTGGTAGTAAGCCTGTTGCCAAATCTTACCTGTTCTATTTCCAAATAAAGCTGCAGGTATTGCAATTCTTCCTTCAGGGTTATCCATTGGTGTTCTTCTCTCTTTAATGTCCCTCTCAAAAAATCTGATAACTGTTGTATCATCTTTCTTGCTTCATCCGGTCTTGTACCAACTAAGGCGCTAATGGAGTTTAAACTATTAAATAAAAAATGCGGTTGTAATTGCTGACGGAGTTTGAATAACTCTGCTTCTTTAGTTAACTGTTCAGCTTCAATTCTTCTTTTTTCATTTTCTTTCTGATCCTGCTGTGTGTACCACAACACACAAAGCAATCCCATAAAACCAATCATCAGCAAACCGTAAGTAAAACGTATGGGAAATGATTTTGTAAAGAAGTGATTGTATTCCTCCATACCAGAAACATAAACCAAAACTGAGCGACTAAGGAATAGCCAGATTAAAGTAATAACAAATCCAATTCCTATAAGATTGAAGTAATCACTGTTTTTAGGCAGATAATAACGTATAATGGTCGCTAATACCAGGCAACCAGCCACAAGAATAGAATTGGTAACGATACTGTCAATTACTGCTGTTTTCCACTGGAACCCGGTGTATAATAAAACTAGATAATTGGCCAGCATTATCATTAATACCAGCGATACAAAAAGTAATTTGTTTTTATATGAACCAAATAATGGTTTACGCACAAGTAGTAATTAAAGCAGTTGTAAAATCTGGTGTGTGGTTCTTTGCTGAATATGTTTGGATTTTTCTTCAATGAACCGGATATAACTGTGTGCATCGCCAGTTTCCTTTATCATGGAATACAATTCTGCACCATCAATTAAATCCTGGAGTTTATACAACTCGGCCACATTAATAAATTTCCATTGCACCATTTCCTGGTTAACGTTGGCAAAACAATCCTGTTCCTTTTGCCCTATTTGTTGTGCTTTATCAAAAGCGACTTCTTCATTATCTGCGGCAATTAAGCGGAGTTGTTCATCAAACTGAGCGGTGTGTTCTCCGTTGCCGCAAATGATGCGGTAAACTATCTTGGCTAAATACCAGTTCATAGCAGCTATTTTTACAGTTGGAAAAATTGTTAATGGTTTTAAAGTATAACGTTAGTAACTTTTTATTTCAACTCCTCCAAACACTACGCCTCCGGTTATTACTAATGTTTTATCATAACTGATCACATTGGGTTGTTGCCGCTTGTCATCAATTCCGCCAAAGAAAGGACTGGTGTTGATTTTTAACTGCCAGTTGGAAGGAATGATCAATGTACATCCGCCAAATATTGCATTCATTTCTAAAACAGCAGTGCCTGTAAAATCAGCCTGTAATAAATTGATCTCTCCTCCGCCAAATACACAACTTACTTTGCCGCCTTTGAAATTTTTTGAATACACTGATTTTTTTATACCTCCAAATACTGCAGCAATATCCAGATAGTCTTCAACTGAACTGCTGGTATTTTGCGATGCGCTGGTATTATTAGCAGTATCATTTGTTGTTGAAGCATTGCTTGTTTTTGGCTGCCCTTTGTCCCAGTTGCTCCAGTCGTCCCATTTTCTTTTGGGCTTTAATATCATTACTATGCCGACGATGATAATTCCTACAGGCCAGAAATATTGCCGCTCAACTAAACCGGGAAATATTTCATTGGATAAAAAATAGCCACCAATCAGCATCAGTATCCACCAGGTATTATTGCAAAAATTATGTTTGATGCCACTAAAGAGACCGATCAATATCAAAATCATCGGCCAGGTAAATAACCAGTAGGGCAAATCAAAAAAGGCAGATTTAGCAATTGCTGCAATACCTACTATTATTAATATGGCGCCGAGCCAGAGATGGCTGTTGGGATTCTGACGTCTTTTCTTTTCCTCCCATCTTTCTTTCCATTTCTGTCCCCAGTTTTCTTCCCATTTCCTGTAATCGTTCATATCAAATAATTTTAACCAAAGCTAAGATGTGAATGGTAAATGGTCAATGATGAATATGTTTTAAAGGAAATATTCTCGGTAAAAGGGGGAGAATGGTCGGTAAAAAAGAAGCTGCCTCTTTGGGGAGACAGCTTCATGGAATTTTAATGGGTCAGGGATTTAGAAAATATATCTCACACCAAACTGTAATTGCCAGCGGCTGATAATATCAGGACTGGAAGTAAAAGTTGATTTAGTTGAAGGATCAAACTGGTAAATAGGATTATTTGTGAATTTGCCAGCCCCATCAAATGTGCTTACTGAGATAGGCTGATAATACCCGGAAGTAGTAGCATATTTGTAAACACCCCATTTACTGCTGATTAAATTACCAATGTTTACAAAGTCAAGACTTAGCTGGATGGTTTGCTTTTTAGAACCATTTTTAAAATTGAAGTCCTGTAATATGCGCATATCCACCTGGTTAAACCATGGATTTTCACCGGCATATTTTTCTGTATGTTTACCTCTGCGTCCGCTAAGATATTTATCCTGTGCGATGAAAGCTTTATAAGCAGCCTTTTGTGCCGCCGCAGATTGTGTATTACCATTTACATCGGTTAATGGTGCAAAGGTCATGTTATCGATTTCACCATCCGTTGGCACATATAAAAGATCATTTGAAGCCGTACCATCATTATTAATATCTCCGCCATAGATATAAGCAAAACGGTTACCGCTGGTCCAGGAACCAAAGAGTGAAATGGTTGTAGCATATTTTTTATCTTGTCCATATTCAAACCGTTTGGTAGCCGCAGCAATAAAACGATGCTTGTTACCATACAATGAATTGGATTCAATGGCCTGGTTAGCGTTATTAAGAATGGGATTGCGGTCAAATGCATCACTGGAAATTTCAGCAGATACAGAGCTGGCATCTTTTGCAATGAGGAAATTATATCCTGCCATCGCATACCATCCATTTTTAAAATTCTGTTGTGCCTGTACTGACCAGTTAAATTGATATCCAACTTTGGTATTAGTAAATACATAAGCATTTGTTGTTGAAAATAAACCGTCAGTACCTTTATCGCTTGCTTTATAGACTTTGCGGTTATCTCCAGTGCCACTGTTGAGTGTACCGGTAGGAGTACCTAAGTTATAGTTGCGAACCATCATTGCATTTACATCTTTGGTATATGCAATATCTGTGGTAATAACTGTTCCTGTTTTTAATTTAAAATCTGCACCAAGATTTGAACGCCAAACCTGTGGCCATTTAAAGCTTTTATCAGTTACACAATAAAAAAAGCTAAAAGGATTACCCACCTGGTTGCCTACCCATACAAACGGGAAGCGACCAGTAAATAAACCACTTCCTCCCCTGATTTGAATTGTTTTATCACCGGTAACATCAAAATTAAATCCTACACGTGGAGAGAGTAACAATTTTTTGCTGGGGAATTTGGTATTATCTAACTGTTTACCGGCACCGTTAGTTATGGGTTTACCATCTTTATCAAACAAAGTAAGGTTATCATTATTTTGAACAGTTGGTTTGCTGGTTGATCCATCAGGAGCAACATATTTAGCATTGTAATATTGAGGAGCATCTGCCCTTATTCCATAAGTTAATCTGAATTTATCTGATACCTGCCATTCATCCTGTGCGTAAGCAGATAGTTGTCCAACAGTTAAATAATACCATGCCCATTTATCAGCTTTGGCAGCAGCAGCGGCACCGGCCACATCCACATCCAAAGGATAAGCGCCGAATACATATTTACCGCTGACAGGTACACTGTCTTTAAAAGTTTGTATGTCTGCATCACTGAATAATGCAGGGCCATAACCTACTAAATTAAATGAGTTGCCAAATTTGAATGATTCAAAGGATGCGCCAAAAGTGAGTGTATGATTTTTAGCAAAGATGTTGAAGTTGTCTGTTAACTGCAATGCATCCTGCGTTAAACGGTTATGAATAGAAAAAGGTTCATGACCTGCTGCTATATACATTGTTCCATTCTTGGTAATGTTCAATACAGGGAAAGGAGAGGAGAATGGATTTCTTCTGTCTCTGAAAACACTATACACTACTCTTAATTTATTAGCATAGTTTCCCTGCCAGTTAGATTTTAATTCTGCGTTAAAGGAGTGAAGTATGTTTTGAATTTCATAACCAGAATTCTTGTATTGCATAGTGGTGTAATCCGGCCCACGGCGGCGAATAGCACTTGGGTGAGCAGGTTTACCTTTGATGGCATTTAATCCATTATAAGTAAAAGAAAGCTTGGAAATAGAATTAATGTTCCAGTCTAATTTGGCCAGCCACTTATAATTCTTCTGATCATAGGTGAAACCCTGGTATGGACCAGTTTCATATCCAAACTTTTGTTTTAAAATATTACTTACTGCAATCAGGTCAGATTCCAATACACGGGAAGTGTTTGCATTGTTGGCATTGTTGGCAGTACGGGCTACATAACTGGTGGGTTGATCTCTACGCTGTTCTGTTTCAAAACTGAGGAAGTAGAACAACTTATTTTTTTTGATAGCGCCGCCAGAAGTAAATCCTGCCTGTAATTGACTCAGATCAGGAACAACAATTTTATTCTTATCTACTTTTTTACCACTAAAATCCTGGTTACGGTAAAATGCATATACAGTTCCGCTGTAGTTGTTGCTGCCGGATTTTGTTACAGTGTTTACACCAGCACCGGTGAAACCAGCTTGTGTAATATCATACGGTGCAATGTTTACCTGTATCTGGTCAATAGCGTCCAATGAAATGGGCTGTGCATTGGTTTGTCCGCCGGGTGTTGGTGCATCCAAACCAAAAGGATTGTTGAATACCGCACCATCCAAAGAAAAATTATTGTACTGCCCGTTTCTTCCTGCAAAGGAGATACCGTTGTAGGTAGCAGAAGCAGATGGTGTTAAACGAAGAAAATCATCAGCTGATCGGGAGATGGTAGGTAATGCCTTTAAAAGCCGGCTGTTGATATTGGTAGAAGCGCCGGTTCTTTTATTGTCAAATACTCTTGAACCTGTTACCACTACTTTTTCCAGTTCGGTGGTTTTTTCTTTTAATAAAAATTCAAGGGCAGAGTTTTGACCCAATTCCAGGAAAATATTTTCCTGCACCTGTTGCTGGTAAGTTACATGCGTAACCGTAACCTTGTATGGGCCGCCCACCCGAAGGTTGGGAATAGTAAACCGCCCGTCAGATTTGGTAGTAACCGATTGCCTGATACCGGCATCCGGAAACTCCAATAAAATGGTGGCGGAAGATAACGGTGCACCTTTTGGGTCTTTTACAATACCGCTTAAAGTAGCCGTTGTTACCTGAGCTAATAATTGATTGATGCTAATGAAGAGGAAGATAAAAAAGACAACAGCCTTTTTTAGCCGGTTGAAGTTTCTCATAACAGTAAAATTTGCTGCAAAGGTAGGAGAGATTAACAAATTGTTATTTACTGCGTTTTACACAGATTGTAAACCCTGCGATAAAATTTTGAAAAATTAATATTGGAATTGCAAATTTTTTTGTATCAGACGAAAGAAAAGGTGTCTCCGTAGAACAAATCTTTGCCGCTTTATTTTAAATAGGCACTTACCTTTGAATTAATAAAAGCTTTCACTGTATCCCATGTTTGATTTTTTAAGCTGATGGGGTCTTCGCCATCTTCAGCGTCTGCAAAATAGGTGATGGCTTGCGGAACGGTAATGAGTAAATTTTGTGAGGTGTATTTTTCTTTATGAAACTGGATAAAATCATTCACCGAAAAATGCTGCAGCAGTTCAGCTATGTCCCAAAAATCTTTTTTCTTAGCCCGCCCTAAAACGGCCTGTACTTTCATGGCGATGATATCTTCAGAAGAAAAAAAACGAAGAGCATCAATTGTATTCACGGGTCTTATTAGCGGATGAGGGTGACGGATTACATCAACTTTTATGTTGTCAATAAAACAAAACACACCAAATCGTGGGTTGGTGGTGCGGTAAGTAAATGATGACTTAAATTTATTTTCAAGGGCAGCAATTACTTCTGCATTTTCAAATAGTTCAGTTGAAAATAAATCCAGGTCATCTGATTTTCGGTGCCCATATAAAAGTGATAATGCTGTACCGCCAACCAGGGAGAAACCCTTTAATGCAGGCATGTTCATTAATTCAGCTAATAAGGAAAAAGTCGGGGGTTCAACTGTCTCAGTGTGTAACATCTGAAATCTTTTAATGGTCTGTTTATAACAGCGCTGGCTAAATACATTGTTGTTTCAGGAAGAAATTTTGCATTTAATAAGGCCTCTGCAACTTTTTCATCGCCATAATAACGGCGGCAGTTGCGGATGTCTTCCACATCGCCCCGTTCAAATACCCGCTCTATCACAAAATTGGCTTTTGTATCGTAGTTGATTTTTTCAAAATCAACATCCCAAAAAATCCTTTTGTCAAATATTGGTTTTTGTTTTACAGACATAGTATAAAGATAACACAAAATAAATTTTGTAAAGAAAAGAGCGGTTTATACAAACCGAAAAGCATCTCCGTCGAACAAACCTTTGTCACTTAATTTTATATGAGGGATTACGAGCAATGCCATAAATGATAATGTCATAAATGGTGCTGCTAAAGATGAGCCAAGTGATTTAGCCATCGCATCAATAGCAGTGTAATCATCAGCAATTTTATATCCATCTTCGTTGCTCATTAAACCAGCGACAGGAAGTGATAAAATCATTTCTTTATTTCCATCCACACAGCTAACGCCACCATTCGCTTCAATTACCAGGTTCACAGCTCTGCATAAACTTTCATCATCCACACCCACAGCAACAATATTATGTGAATCATGCGCCACTGATGAAGCAATCGCTCCTTTCTTAAACCCAAAGTTTTTAATAAATGATTTGGCGACAGGCGCATTGTTGTAACGGTTTACTACAACTATTTTTAAAATATCCGTTGCCGGATTGCTTTCTAAATAACCATTTTTAATGATCACATCGTTGATGTCCCTTATCAAACGATTGGTGATGAGCTGACCATCTAATGCTTCAATCACATTCACCTGTTCATAACTTTCTTCTTCGCCCCATTTATCTAATTTGTATTTGAAAGCGTCAATTGGTTTTTTGTCACAGGAAAAATTATTAATGATAGACGATGGACGACTGACGATGGACGATATTCCGTTCTCTGCTACTAATTTTCCATTAATATAAGTTTGAATGATGTTGAAGTTTGTCAAATCTTCAGCTACAATAAAATCAGCCGCATCACCTTCTCTCAATAAACCAACATCTAATTTATAATGCAACACCGGATTAACACAGGCTGCCTGCAATACTTTAAATACATCAATGCCTTTCGCTACTGCTCTTGCACAAAGTTGATTGATATGACCTGCCACTAAACTATCCGGATGTTTATCATCGCTGCAAAACATCATCATTTCATAATGATCATTCATCAAACCAATTAATGCTTCAAAATTTTTAGCAGCACTTCCTTCACGGATCAAAATCTTCATTCCATATTTCAACTTACCCAATGCTTCTTCGGCAGTAAAACATTCGTGGTCGGTAGCCCCCTGGCCCCCTGAAGAGGGAGTAATGCCTTCGATATATTTTCTGGCATCTTCGCCACGAAGACCCGGCGCATGACCATCAACTGGTTTTCCCAATGCATGTGCAGCTGCAATCTTTTTCATCACCTCTTCATCCTTATGCAACACGCCTGGGAAGTTCATCATCTCACTCAGATATTTTATTTCATCTCTCTCTAATAATTTTTTTACATCATCAGCATTTAGAGTTGCACCGGCTGTTTCAAAAGTGGTAGCAGGCACACAACTGGGTGCACCAAAATTGAATTTGAAAGGAACAGTTTTTCCGTTTTCAATCATGAACTCCACACCTTTCATTCCGCACACATTGGCTATTTCATGCGGATCACTAATGGTAGCAACCGTTCCATGCACTACGGCCAGTTTGGCAAATTCAGATGGTACCAGCATGGAACTTTCAATATGGACATGACTGTCAATAAAGCCGGGAAGAATAAAATGCGTTTGTGGTTTATGGTTTGTGGTTTGTGGTTGAATGGATTTTATCTTTCCATTTTCCACAGTAACCTCACCGTAATAAATAGTTTTATTAAAAATGTCAACAATATTTCCCTGTATTGAAAAGCTGCTCATAGCCGGTTTTTGTTAATTGGTGGTCAAGTTAAATATTATTGGTTTATCTGCAGCAATGTTTGCTACATTTGATGTTCTAAATTTCAAAAAAATGAAAAAGATATGTTTGTTTGCCATGACGCTGATGGCCGTGACAGTTGCTAAAGCTCAAACACTTGACGAAATTATCAGTAAACATATTGAGGCAATGGGCGGAAAAGATAAACTGGCTTCTATTAAAACGATTCATATGGAAGGAGTGATAGTAGGTGCCAATGGAAATGAAATTACCATCAGTATCTGGAAAGAACATAATAAACTTTTTCGTCGTGAAATAAATTTTGGAATGGGAACCGGTATTACGCTGATAACTGATAAAGGCGGATGGAATACCGATCGCCAGGGAAATGTAAATCCAATGAAAGATGAGCAATATCATCGCCAGGAATTTCAGTTGGATTGCCAAAGTCCTTTAGTTGATTATGCAGCGAAAGGACATAAAGCAGAATTGATGGGAAAAGAAACTGCTGATGGCAAAGATTATTACAAGATCAAACTCACACTCAAAGGTGGTAATGAGCAGTTTTATTTTATTGAAGCATCCACTTACTATTTGGATCATTTAAGTTTTAAAGCTGGCAGTACAGGAATGGGCGGTGGCCCGGGCATGAATCCTGACGCAGAAATTGTGGTGAAATATTCCAACTATGCCAAAACAGATGATGGTTATATCTTTCCTTTTACCACCACTACAACAGGTGGATTTGGAGGAAGCCTCAATTATGAAAAAATTGAGGTAAACAAGCCGGTTGAGGAAAGCAAATACAAAGCTCAGTAATGAGTACTGGATAATTTTATTTATATGAATGGCAGTTCCCTATGATGGACTGCCATTTTTTGTAATATATTCTTTGAATATTTGACATATAAAACCATGAACATGAAACGGACATTCACAACGATTGCCCTGCTGTTTTTTATAGCATCGGCAATGGCACAAAAAACGGCAGATGAAGTAGCCGCTAAAGTAATTGATGCAATGGGCGGAAAAGAAAAATTGCTCACTATTAAAACAGTAAAAAAATTAGGCAGCCTCGACATTGGCGGCCAGAAGATTCCTTTCAACTATTATTGTGTTAACGGCAAAGCCGAAAGAACAGATTATAGTTTTAATGGATTAACAGCATTTCAAATCGTATTAAAAGATTCCGGTTTTAATTTCAGTCCTTTTAACGGGATGGCTAATCCTGAACGCATGACAGCGGAAGATGTTAAGCTGGCACAGGATGAACTGGATCAGCAAACGGTATTGCTCGATTATGCAGCTAAAGGACATACACTTGAATTAATGGATCCTGAAGATGTGGATGGGGTGGATGCGGTTCAGCTGAAAGCAAGTCTTAACAATGGTAAAACTATTTTCTTTTATATCGATCCGGAAAATTATTATGTCATCCGCACTAAAGTAAAAGGCATCAGCAACGGGCAGGAATTCACAAACATTTCCAATTACTACAATTTCCAAAAAACAAAAGAAGGAATATTGTTCGCTTTTGTTATTGATAATGTCAGCTTCGATACCATTGAACTGAATAAAGACATCGATAACAAATTATTTGAATCCAAAAAGTAAACCTTTTCGTTCAACCAATTAATAAAATGTTTATGAAAAAGATATTTTTCTTTATAACCATAGTTTCCCTTTCAAAAATTTCAACAGCACAGGTTACTTCTGCAACATTCGGCGCCATGCAGGCAAGACAGATTGGCCCTGCTGTGATGGGTGGAAGAACTACTGTAATACAGGGTGTGGACAATGAACCCAGAACGATCTATATAGGAACAGCCGGTGGTGGTGTATGGAAAACAACCAATGCCGGTGTAACCTTTAATTCAGTGTTTGATAAATATTGTCAGTCCATTGGTGCGATTGCAGTAGATCAGCAGCATCCCAAAACAGTGTATGTGGGAACGGGTGAAAGCAATATGCGTAATACCGTTTCTATCGGCGAAGGTTTGTATAAAACAACAGATGGTGGTGATAACTGGTCAAGAGTTGGCGGATTAGATAGTACGGAGCATATCAGTAAGATCATCATTGATCCTAAAAATTCAAATACAGTTTACGTCGCAGCACCCGGCCCGTTGTGGAGTGACAGCAAACATCGTGGATTATATAAATCAACCGATGGTGGTAAAACTTTTGAAAAGATTTTTTATATCAATGAAAAAACAGGCTGCGCCGATATCGCTGTTGATCCATCTAACACCAGTATCATCTATGCCACTACCTGGGAATTTCGCCGTAAGCCTTATGCCTTTAGTTCAGGTGGCACGAATAGCGGAATTTTTAAAAGTACTGATGGTGGTAAAACATGGAAAGAACTAACCAATGGTATTCCTAAAAAACCAATCGGCCGTACTGCTATTGCATTGGCACCAAGTGAACCTAATCACTTAGTAGCGATTATTGAAGCAGAGAAAACAGGTTTATATATTTCTAATGATGGAGGGGAAACCTGGAAATCGCAGAGTTCAACTGTAAATGTAGTTTCCCGTCCTTTCTATTTCTCTTGCCTGGTAATTGATCCAAAAGATTCAAAAAGAGTTTATCGTCCCGGCTTCCAGTTTAGTTATAGTGATGATGGTGGTTATTCTTTTGCCGATGGCGGATTTAGCAGTGCAGGTGTGCATAGTGATCATCATGCTTTATGGGTAAATCCGGTTTATACTAATCAACTGTATTTAGGAACTGATGGCGGTGTATATATGAGTACTGACAGAGGCGCTTCATGGATTCAACTGGCAACCCTGCCCGTATCACAATTCTATCATGTAGCATTTGACAGTAAAATTCCTTACAATGTATATGGTGGTTTGCAGGATAATGGTAGCTGGTATGCTCCCAGTCAAAGTCCTTTTGGAATAAAAAATGCAGATTGGAAAGCTTTGTATGGTGGCGATGGTTTTTGGGTGCAGCCAGATGGAGTTGATGATAATTTTGTTTATGCTGAATCACAGGGCGGCGAAATTGGAAGGATTGATGTAAAAGAAGGAACATCAGTAACAATTAAACCTCAGCAGGGAGCAGGTGAAGAAAAGCTTCGTTTCAACTGGAATACTCCTATTGTAATTGGAACGAAAAATAAAAAGAACCTTTATATGGGTGCACAATATTTATATCGTTCTTCTGATAAAGGATCAACATGGACAAAAATATCTCCTGATTTAACTACCAATGATAAAAAGAAACAGGAGCAGGAAAAATCTGGTGGATTAAGTGCAGATAATACTTCAGCAGAAAATCACTGTACTATTTTCACTATCGCAGAATCTCCTTTGGATGATAATATTGTTTGGGTGGGAACCGATGATGGTAACCTTCAATACACAACCGATGGTGGTAAAACATGGACCAATGTTGCGGCTAATTATGCTGCTGCCGGTATTCCGGCACAAACATGGGTGAGCAGTATTGAGCCAAGCCGTTATGATAAAAATATTGTGTATGCCACTTTTGAAAACCATATGTATGGTGATCACAGAACATATGCAGCCAAATCAACCGATATGGGTAAAACATGGAAACGATTCACCAGCGATGAGTTTACAGGCTTTGCACATAAGATCAGGGAAGACTTGCTGAATAAAGATTTATTATTTCTTGGAACAGAAATGGGTTTGTTTGCCACCGTAGATGGTGGTAACAAATGGTTTCGTATGAAGAATAATATTCCATGGAAAGCATTAGTAAGAGACATACAAATTAACCCGGTAACGAATGATCTGATTTTGGCAACCCATGGCCGTGGTATCATCATTGTTGATAATATTACTGCTATGCGTAACATGACATCGGATATTGCTTCACAGGAAGTGTTGATATTTCCCGGCAAGCCGGTGAACCTTACAATGGGCAAGCTGCAAACTGGCGGTACACAGGGCGATGGCTGGTATGGTGGTAATACTTCCCAGCAGGCGCCTATTCAATACTATTTTAAAAACCGGTTGAATGTAGGTGATGTAAAAGTAGAAGTGTATAATAAAGAAGGTAAGCTGGTTCAGTCTATCCCCGGCACAAAACGTAAAGGGATCAACGTGGTTTACTGGAATATGCGCAGCACACCGCCAAAAGTTGCCAATGGTACTAAACCAGATTTTAGTGGTTTGACGGCTCCACAAGTATTACCCGGTGAATACAGTATAAAAATTAAAGTAGGTGATAAAACCTATGATAATAAAATGCAGTTGGTGGCTGAAGAAAAACCAACATTCACTATGGCAGACCGCAAAGTGCAGTATGAAACAGCCATGAAGTTGTTTAACCTGCATGAACAATTAGCAACATTAACAGAGGGCATTACTAATAAACAACAGGTATTAAAAGCAGATTTGGCAAAAGTTAAAAGTGATAAAGTAAAAAAACTCATCCAGGAATACATTGATAAACTGGAAGAGTTAAGAGGAACATTAGTGCCTACTAAACAAACTTCCTTCTTTGCAGATGAGAAAAGACTGAGAGAAGACATCAGCGATGTCTATCAGGCTTTGTGCGGGCAGGAAGCTGCACCATCTAACCTGCAGGTAGCAAGAGTGGATGGATTGAAAACCGAAGTAACTAAAGCAGTTGATAAGGATAAAGCGCTTACGCAGCAATATGCTGAAAAGATAAAAGCTGCTCTGGTGAAAGAAGGATTGGGTGATAATAAACCCAAGGTTGAGAATAAAGCCAATCAATAAACTCAACAACCTGTCAGACGGAACGTCGGACAGGTTGTTGAAAGTTGAACTTATTATTAAGGTGCTGGTAATTCATCAGCACCTTTTGTTTTTTTGTAACTTGAACGTTCAACACGGTACTATGAAAAAGAACTTCCTGCTGATTATTTTTTTACTGTTTACGATTGTTGTTGCTGCACAGATCAATGGATTTAAAACCAGCGGCAGCAAAACTATTTTAACCAAGCTGAATACAGAATGGACCTTTCAGCCATTCGGCAATTATATCATCAAAACAACTATTAAAAACAGGCATGAGAAGAATGGAGAACAGATTTCCAATGCAGTTGTTTTAAAACCATCTCTTGCCAAACCTGTTGTTACAGGAGCAGATATAAAAACAGTTGCTTATGGAAAAACAATTACGCTGAATGTTTCATCAGCTAAAGTGGAATATATTAATAACGGAACGAAAGTAACTGCTACCGGTGCTTATTTAAATAATCAATACAAAGGAGTAACTTTTTTGATTGCTGATAGCACAGAACAATTTTATGGGGCAGGAGAGAGAGCATTACCTCAAAACCGCAGAGGAAGGAAATTGGTTTTGTATAATAATCCCTGGTATGGTTATGAATATGGTGCAGATAATTTGAATTATTCTGTTCCGTTCATCATGTCTTCAAAAGGATATGCAATTTTTTTTGACAACCCATCCAAAGGTTATTTTGATATTGGCTTATCTAACCCCAATGCACTGGAAGCGGCTTTCGTTAGTGGTGAGTTAACTTATTACATTGTATTTGGAAAAAATGCAGATGAAATATTACAGCATTATCAGCAACTCGTAGGCACACAACCTATTCCTCCCCGCTGGGCAATGGGAAATTTTATTTCACGGTTTGGCTATCGTTCACAGGCGCAGGCTGATTCAGTAATTCAAAAAATGAAAGAAGAACAATTTCCTGCCGATGGAATTATTCTCGATCTCTTTTGGTTTGGCGATAGTATTCAAAGAACATTGGGCAATTTAGATTGGGTAAATAAAACCAAATGGCCCAATCCCAAAAAGATGATTGCTGACTGGAGAAAACAAAATTTAAAAACAGTCATCATCACTGAACCATTTATTCTGAAAAATACAAGAACTTATAACGAATCATTGAAGTATCATGCGGTTGATAGTTTGGGTAATCCATATACCCTGACTGATTTTTATTTTGGATATGGCGGTATTGTAGATGTGTTTCGTAAAGATGCGCAGGAATGGTTTAAAAAAGTATATCGTACACAAACTGCTAATGGAGTAAGTGGATGGTGGACAGATTTAGGTGAACCGGAAAAACATCCATCCAATTTATATCACAATCTGAAAGATCTAGGATTTAAACGCTTATTCAAAGCAGATGAAGTGCATAACATCTTTGGTCATTATTGGAATAAAATGTTGTTTGATTATTATACCAAAGAACATCCCAATACAAGATTGTTTCATTTGAACCGCTCCGGTTATGCAGGCAGTCCACGATACAGCATCTTTCCATGGACTGGCGATATCAGCAGAAGCTGGAATGGATTAAAAGCACAATTGCCGGTGATATTGGGAATGAACCTGAGCGGTATTCCTTATACGCATAGTGATGCCGGTGGATTCACCACTGCCTACAGCAAAGATGCTGAACTATACACCCGTTGGTTAGAGCTGTCAACATTCACACCTATCTTTCGTCCGCATGCTGATGCCTTGGGAGATTTAAATCCTCCCGGTTCATTGGATGTTCCCAGCGAACCCGCATTGTGGGATGAACCAACGAAATCAATAGCAAGAAATTTAATTCAATTGCGGTATAATCTTACTCCATATAATTATACTCTTGCTTATCAGCAGGCTAAGTATGGTAAATTGTTAGTCCGCCCAATGTTCTATGAAAGTTTTGCTGATTCTAATTTGCTGAAAGCAGATGAACAATTTATGTGGGGTGATAATATTTTGGTAGCACCTGTGATTAAACAAGGGGCTGTTACCAAAGACATCTATTTCCCCAAAGGCAAATGGTGGGACTTTGTCCGCAACAAATATTACGAAGGTGGGCAATGGATTACGGATTCAGCAGCCATTAATGAAATTCCCTTCTTTATGAAAGAGGGTGGTTTTGTTCCGATGGTTTCAGGATTTAATACAATGGATAAATACAACACATCTGATCTTATTATTCATTACTTTCCTTCAGCTGAAAAAACATATTATGAAATGTATGATGATGATGGATTAACCAATAAGCCATTAGAAAAAAAACAATTTGAATTATTACAAATGAGTGGGCAGGATAAAGGAGGGAAGGTCAAGTTGGAAATAAAATCAAATGGTGGGAAATTTAAAGGGAGACCAAATAAAAGAGAAGTACAAATCTATATTTTAGATATTAACACAAAACCTGCTATTATTAAAGTAAATGGTAAAACAATACCAATAATTAACGAAGAAATGGATTGGTTTAGAAAGTGGAAGCCAGGAGCCGCTATATACATATTTGAAAAGAAAGGGGTACTGATATTGTTGGAGTTTACAGATAAACCGCTGCAAATAGAAATGTCTAAATAACACCATTCATCAATTATTTTTTCATGCTGTATTTCATGGGGCTTCTTTTCGTAAATTGAAGCCTTAATTTTTATGCTGTATGAGAAAACTTTCTTTCCTGCTTATTAGCATAAGCATTGCATTCAATTCATTTTCCCAAAAAACAAAAACAGTAGCACCAGCTCCCGCAGATGACAAAGAAGCCATCGTTGGTAAATTAAAATACCGTTTGATCGGTCCTTTCCGTGGTGGAAGAAGTGGCGCTGTTGCGGGCAGTTACAAAAACAAAAACACTTTCTATTTCGGTGGAACGGGTGGTGGTGTTTGGAAAACAATGGACGGTGGTAGCAACTGGACCAACATCAGTGATAAATATTTTGGTGGTTCAATTGGCTCAGTAGCTGTTGCTCCAAGTGACGAATCTGTGATCTATGTTGGAGAAGGAGAAGCGACATTACGTGGTAATGTTAGTGAAGGCTTGAATGGTATGTGGCGAAGCGAAGATGGTGGCCGTAGCTGGAAAAATATTGGAATAAAAGATGGACGGCATATTGTAAAGATTGTAGTGCATCCACGCAATCCTGATATTGCATGGGTGGCGGTAATGGGACATCTATTCGGACCTAACAATGATCGTGGTATTTATAAAACAGAAAATGGTGGTAAAAGCTGGAAGCAGGTTTTGTTTGTCAATAATCAAACCGGTGCTTGTGATTTAATAATGGAACCAGGTAATCCATCTGTATTGTATGCAGGAACATGGAGAGTGATTCGTACTCCTAATAGTATGGAAAGTGGTGGTGATGGCAGCGGATTGTGGAAGAGTACCGATGGTGGCGAAACATGGAAGAATATTTCAACGAGCAAAGGATTACCAAAAGGAACATGGGGAATTGTTGGCGTAAGTGTTGCTCCTTCTAATACGGATAAAGTGTATGCGTTGATTGAAAATGAAAAAGGCGGATTGTTTGTAAGTAATGATGCAGGTGAAACATGGACACAGGCCAGCAATGATAATAATATCCGTCAAAGAGCATGGTATTATTCAAGAGTATTTGTTGATCCTAAGAATGAAAATAAAGTGTATTGTCCCAATGTTAGTTTAATGATCAGCAGCGATGGCGGTAAAACATTTAAAGGTACTAATGCTCCACACGGAGATCATCATGATATGTGGATCGATCCTGAAGATGGCAACCGTATGATCATTTCAGATGATGGTGGTGCACAAATTAGTTTTGATGCAACTGCCAACTGGAGTACGTATCTTAATCAACCAACGGTACAGGTTTACCGGTTAAGTACAGATAATGCATTTCCTTATCGTATTCTTGGTGGTCAGCAGGATAACAGTGCCTTCCGCATTCGTTCCCGCTCTTATGGTAATGCTATTACACAAAACGATTTTCAGAATGCTGCTGGCGGTGAAAGTGGTTATGTAGTAGCTGATCCATTAAATCCTGATATTACTTATGGTGGTAGTTATATGGGCTTCCTTGCAAGAATTGATCATAAAACAAATGAATTTAAACTGATCAATGTATGGCCTGATGATGGTATAGGAGCAGGAGCAGATGTACAGAAATATCGTTTCCAGTGGAACTATCCTATCTTCTATTCTCCGCATAATCCAAAAAAATTATATGCCGCAGGTAACCATTTATTTGTTACGGAAAATGAAGGAAAGAGCTGGGAAATGATCAGCCCTGATTTAACTACCAATGATAAATCAAGACAAACATCCAGCGGTGGCCCAATTACAAAAGACAACACCGGTGTGGAATATTATTGCACCATTTTCACAGCAACAGAAAGTGAATATGAAAAAGATTTATTATGGAGTGGCAGTGATGATGGATTGATTAATGTAAGTAAAGATGGCGGTAAGAACTGGGAGAATGTTACACCCAAAGATTGTCCGCAGTGGATGATGTGGAATTGCGTGGAGCCTGATCCATTTAAAAAAGGTGCTGCTTATTTTGTAGGTACAAGATATAAACTGGATGATTATACACCATACATCTATAAAACAGAAGACTATGGTAAAACATGGAAACGAATTGATGCAGGTATCAATCGCATGCATTTTACCAGGGCATTAAGAGCTGACAGGAAGAAACAGGGAATTTTATATGCAGGAACAGAATTTGGTATGTACATCAGTTATGATGATGGAGCTAACTGGAAATCATTTCAGTTGAATTTGCCAATGGTACCTGTTACTGACTTATACATTAAGAATAATGATCTGATCGTAGGTACTCAAGGAAGAAGTATTTATATCCTGGATGATTTGAGTGCATTGCAGCAGTCAACCAACGAAATTGCCAATAAAAATCTGCATGTATTTACACCGGATGCCAGTTATCGTATGCAGGGAGGTGGATTCTTTGGTGGCGGTGGAGCAGGTGGAGGAAAAAATGTTGGGCAAAACCCTCCTAAAGGTGCCGTTATTCCATTCTATATGAAAGAAGTAAATGATTCAACCAAACTAACTGTTAAAGTGATGGATAAGAATCATGCATTGATAAAAACATTCAGTACCGATTCAAAAGATGATAAGGTAACAGTAAATAAAGGATTAAACCAGTTTGTATGGAATTTGAATTACCCGGATGCAGAAAAAGCACCAGAAGGAATGATTTTATGGAATGGTGATGTGGATGGCATTTTAGCTGCCCCGGGAACATACTATGCAAAATTTATTTCAGGCAAAGACTCTGCAGAAGTTCCCTTTACAGTAAAAGCTGATCCGAATTATAATGTAACACAAGCTGAATATGAAGACCAGTTCAACATGCTCATTACCATTCGTGATAAATTTAGTGAAACTATCAAGACGCTAAAGAATATTAAAACACTCAGAGACCAGATGAACGGTTTTACTGCAAGATTGGGTAAAGAATGTCCAAAGGAAGTAAAGGAATCAGTGGAAGCGATTAATAAAAAACTGACTGCAGTGGAAGAAGCATTGCATCAAACCAAAGCTAAGAGTGGTCAGGATGTATTAAATTATCCAATTCGCTTAGACGATAAGCTGAGCAATATATTTGGTAATGCTTCAGCAGGGAATGGTGCTCCAAGCAAACAGGTAAAGGAATCATACGCCGTTACTTCCGGATTGATTGATGCGGAAATTGCTAAATACAAAGCGGTATTAACCGATGATGTACCCAAATTAAACCAATTGATAAGAGATAAAACATTGCCGGTGATTGGATTGAAGGCTGATTAATCCAATCTTGCAAATTATAACAACGAAAACCGCTGTATATTTTACAGCGGTTTTTTGTTGAAAAAACATGCAGGCATCGTAAAAATTCAATAGCCGGTTAAATCATCTGGCATCATTTTGACTGTATAATCATTAAAATCAACCCTATGAAAAAGACAATTGTTTGTAACCTCATGTTTTTAGCATTGTATATTTCACTGGTGTTTTTAATAGCATTAAGCAGATTATAGTTTCATGTGTTGAATTTATGCAGGATACGCAGGTATATTAACTCTATAAACTATTACTGGTATAAGAAATCGTTTGGAAGTAAACCTTTCTGGTTGCGGAAAAAAATACAGATACCAAATGTATCTTCATTCTGATCATTTTATAATCCGGAGTTTAGATAATGTTGTGATTATGCTGTATTTTGCATAATATGTCCCCGGATGTTTTTTTTAATTTATTTATTGAAGAATTAAAGAACTTACCTGAACTGCAGGATTACTATAAATTTTTGACCAGCAATAAAAAATTTGGGTTTCGTAAAAACTATTTTTTACAAAGATTAAAATATATAGATGGCACTTTTAACCGGTATGTAGAAACTCATAATAAAAAGCCGGTAATTTGGGATTGTGGCTGTGGTTTCGGCACAACTGCTTTTTTCCTGGCAATGAACGGACTTGCAAGTTATGGATCAACACTTGAATATTATTTCCCCTTAATAGAAAAGCGGCGCAGTTACTGGAACCAGTTTGGTAACAGCAATTTATTTTGTGCAGATTATGAAGATATTTACGAAAATAAACTACAGAAAAATTCTGTTGATATTATTATTGTGCAGGACACCCTTCATCATCTTGAACCAATTGACAAGGCGTTGGAAATTTTATGGACAACTTTAAAACCCGGAGGGATGCTGATAGTAATTGAGGAAAATGGCGGCAACATTATTCAACGGGCAAAATTATATAAACAAAGAGGCGGGATCAGAATCATTAAAACATTTGATGAGAAATTACAGCGGGAAGTAATTATGGGAAACGAAAATATCCGCCCTTTTGATAAATGGAAAAGACTTCTTAAAACCGCTTCTTTTGAACCGGATGAAAAATCTGTTCAATATATCCGATACTATTTGCCATTTATGTATAATAAAAATAATGCGGAACAACTTGCGGGTAAAGAACAGCGTATTAATAATCCCTTTCTCCGGAAGTATTTTTTCTTTGGAATAAATTTTATTGCTCATAAAAGATAACAGCCTTGCCCGGCTTTATAAATTCAGCCAGTAGTTCATCTTCAGCACCACAGCCCTGTTTTTATTCCTGAATAAAGGATCAGTAAAATAATTATCGGTATAAACAAGAAACAGATCACTCATTGGTTTATATCTCCATTGAAAACGACTGTTGATATTAAAGTTGTTCCCCTGTGTATAGTATTGCAGGAAGGTAGTCCAGAATATTTTCGTACTGAAATTGATTTCAATTTTTGGTGAAACAAGAAATAATTCCGTAGAACCATGCGGGTCAGGAAATTTGAGTTTATAATAATTAGCCTTGATGCCAATATTTACGTGTGGAATACTTCTGAAATTTAAACCAACAGATGCTTGCTGTGTAGTGCCATTATAGAACTCACCGGCAGACCCGCCAATAAACCAGCTAAGCTTCTTTCTGAAATCCGAATCATATTCAGCATAAATATTGGTATAACTATATTTCCCTATAGGTAAAGGCGTTTTATCTGTAAACGCTGTTGGAAACAGAAGATCTACACTATTGTTATTGATTGAAGTAAAGATAGAGGCCGTACTGTTGAATTGAGCATTATAAGTAAGACTGGTGTTTCTTTCATTAAAAGTATTGTTTGGATTAAATACCACGTAATTTTCAACGAGTAAAGTGTGAGTGTTAATAGGCCCTTTTTTCGGGAAAATTTTATACATAGCATTGGTGAAGGCATGCTTAAACCCAACTCTTATTACAGTATCCCTTACAGCATCATAGTTTTCTATCCGTTGCACATAGCCCATGTCGGTATAATAATTGGTGCCTAATGAAACAAGATCGATAGTTAAACTGAAATTTCTTCCGTTGTAAGAGCCACCTGCTTCCAGGTATTTATCTTTATCACTTATGCCTGGTTTAAACGACTGATGATAGGCACCCCATCCATTCCAGGTTCCTTTTTCATTGGTGTAGGAAAACTCAGTTCCTGCATTTCTTCCGTATTCACTTAATGGATCAGCCTTTTTTTCCGCATCTGTTAATGAAGCCTGCCGGTTTAAAAATAATCCACGAATGACAGAGCGTTTAAATACTTTTTGATTAATAGAAACAGCAGTATAATTTTCAGGATCGTAATCACCTTTTCTTCCTGTTTGCATATTCATTATTCCAATACGTGTACTCTTGGTGATATTACCTGTTAACCTTGCACCAAATAAAATAGGGATGCGGTTACCATTTTTATCTAATCCAATCCTCCTTGAATAAAATGGACGAATAGGATCTATTCCATAAGCTGAATAGAGATCAGAATTTTCTAAAAAGAATCCTCTTTTTTCGGGGAAGAAAATATTGAAACGGGTTAAGTTCGTCACTTGCTGATCTACTTCTACCTGTGAAAAATCAGGATTGACTGTCAGATCGAGATTCAGTGAAGAATTTAATGCAATCTTACTGTCAAAGCCTGCATTGGCACTTGTTTTAGTACCCTTTCCATTTTCTTTATCCGATTGTACATCTGCTGTTATGTAAGGCAGAACAGAAATATTGGTTCCGGCAGGAGGTGGAGTTTCATTCCATATCAAAGCGCCTGTATATCCTAAATCGTAACTACGAAAATTTACGGGAACTTTTGTCCAGCAGGAATATTCATTGTCTTTAGCTGATATTCTTAAAAAATTTATTCCCCAAATTTTTTTATCTGCACTGTATCGCAATGTTTTTAATGGAATAGCAAACTCAGCAGTCCATCTGTCAGTATATCTTTTAGTAGCTGAATACCATTTATTGTCCCAGTTAAATGTTACCTGGGTACCCGGACTTAACTGATCTTCTGACTGGGCATTGTATGCATTCACTACAAAGAAGAAACCATTTGCTTTTTCATTAAGCGGATCAAGAATCAAAGCAACACCATCGTTGCTATCATGACCCACATCTCTTTTTAAGCTGGTGATTAATGCTTTGCCTGAATCAAAAACAGTAAAACCAACGTAAAAAAATTTATCATCAAACGCTACCTGTGCAATGGTGTTCTTTTTAGGTCGTCCTCCATCGGTTGGATACTTTCTCCAGAAGTCAGAAGTTTTTTCAGCAGTAGCCCAAATAGCATCATTTAACTCACCATCAATTTTTACGGGTGTATTCGTTTTTGTAATATGAAGCTGATAATCTTTTTGAAAGGCAGAAGTGCCTTGCGACAAAACAAACAGGGGACAGCAGAGTAGCAGTATTAAAAAAAATCTCACGTTGGTAGCTAGTTTATAATTATTGCAAGATTCTTTATTTTTTCAGGGAAAAATCGTTAAAAACAGAACAAATGATGATTTTTTTGACGAGCGGTTTATACAACCTATGAGTATCACCTGGACCAGATATTATATTTTAAAATGCACCAAATTGCCTTAAGACCATCTTTCCAGTTGATCTTCTTACCCTCATCGTAAGTACGGCCATAATAGGAGATGCCTACTTCATAAATGCGGACTTTTTTTATACGGGATATTTTGGCAGTAACTTCCGGTTCAAAGCCAAAACGTTTTTCTTTTAGTGTAAGTGATTTAAGCATGCCTGCATCAAATAATTTGTAGCAGGTTTCCATATCAGTAAGATTGAGGTTGGTAAAAAGATTGGATAAGAATGTAAGAGAACGGTTAGCCATGTAGTGATAAAACAATAAAACACGATGCGGTTTACTGCCCATAAATCTTGATCCGAATACTACATCCGCGGCTCCTTTTAAAACCGGTTCTAATAATTGATTATAATCATTGGGATCGTATTCAAGATCTGCATCCTGCACAATAATATATTCGCCAGTAGCTTCTTTAATGCCTGTGTGCAGTGCTGCTCCTTTTCCTTTATTTACTTCATGGCTGAACAACCGTATTTGTAAGTGAGGATTTTTTTGGATGTATTGTCCCACTACCTGTTTTGTATTATCTGTACTGCAATCATTCACAATCACCATTTCCTTTTCTATGTTGTTTTTCAACACCACTTCAGCTACCCTGTCAAGTAATACCTCAACAGTTGCCGCTTCATTGTACACCGGAATGATGACTGATAATTTTTTAAAATGATTCATGCTGCCAATATAATATGAATTACGGGTGATTCAAAACGGAATCACTGTTCATTGAATACTTCTGCTTTCAGGTTAGTGAATGTTACTGGTTTTTTGCTTTCGCCATTCCACAGTAAGATAATAGCATCATCAAACTGTTTGGGAATTTTTACATCTATATAAACGGATGTTCCGGATGTCTCATTCATTAGCCGTTGTATTCTTATGCTTTTTTCTTTAATCGTTTTTCCTCCGCTTTTGAACTTAACAATCAGTTGAGTCATTTTCCAAACATCCCATTCTTTTTGCGGGAAAGCTATTGTAGCAGATACTCTTATCCATTTATAAAAACGATTGGGCACCTGTATATGCATCTCTTCTGAGTACTGATGATCTTTATTTAGCTGTATAGTATCGCTATTGCTTTTAATAACTGCTACATTGGTTCTTTCACCAATAAATTCTTCATCACTGTCCAGCAATTTTTTTGCATCAACCGGAACGGAGTATTTAAATAATATTTTTTGCCAGTAAGCACGGGTCATGTTTTCTGCATCCAGCAATCCGCCTTTATGTGCCTGGTGAGTAAGCCAGATATTGTAGTAACAACAAAGCAATATGAACAAGCTGACAGGAATAACAAACAATTTTTTATTAAGAAGATAATTAATGGCTGCGGCGAAAGGGAATGCAAGCATTGGGTACGATTGCACCATGGCCCGCTGACCAATACTACCACCATACCACCATATTTCCCAGCTGAAACATAAATAAGTAAAAGGAACGGCAAATAATAAACTCACCCAAAATAGTTGCCGGTACTGTTTGTAAAGAAAATAAAAGCCTATAACTGCAAGGATCATCAATGGAGTATAAATCAGCCAACCTTTGCGAAACTGCCATAAACATTCAGCTAAGTATGGATGTAACAAATGATATTTTTCTTTTTGATAGCTGTAAACGATCCAGTCGCCGGTAACATATTTCCAGTAGAACAACTGAATGCTGATTACCAATGCAGCCAATACAGAAGCAATAATTATTTTGGGTAAATGATTCCTGAAAAATTGAAGACGGTTATTAATTTCACTTAATGAACTGATTCTCCAGCAAACCGGTATCACCACACTTATAATTTCTGATGGTCTTGTAAGCACTGCCCAGCCGGTTAATAAACCAATGCCCGCAGCTTTCAATAATGTTGGCTGATCGTAAAATTTTATAGTGACCCATATCAAAACACAATAAAGAGTGAAGAGGTTATTGTGAGTCATTGCATTGGAAATGGAAGCATATTCCAGGTAATTGGTACCAAGCACATAAAGTAATAATACAATACCGGTTGTAAACGGATTAAAATATTTTATTAAAATCAATCGCAAAAAAAATAATCCAACTAATGCAATCAATAATTCCCCCACACCTATTGCTGCCTGGTAAGGATAAGAATAACCATCAGCAGCACATCCCAGTGAATTAGCTGATACATGTGCAATTAAAAAGAATGGTGCAAAAAAGAAAGACTGCCCGATTGAATACTTCATTACATAATTACCACTGCTATGCTTGTACGCTTCGTAATGATTGCCTAAAGGTGTTGGCTGATATTTATCCAGCAATGTGTCTTTATATTGCTGTTGCCGTAAACTTTTATAAATAAAAATTGCAGGCAGATAATGGTAGTAGCCCGATACATCCCAGCTGATAGCAGCTTCTGTTCCTTTTTGTTCCCATTTGGGATAATAGAAAAAACCAACAGCTAATATCCATACCGCAGAAAGAAATAAAGCCAGCCTGGAAAAATCGGATTTGTGAGCAGTTGAGTTCATCGGGATAAAGATAAATGATTCAGTTTAGTGACGTTTATTTTTCCACCACCAGTGATTCAGCTGAAACTCCCAGCGATAAAAGTATGCCCGTTATATCCTGTACAAATTTTTCAGTACCGCATACATAAAAGTAACGGCTGAAATCATGTATAAGGTCTATTAAAAGATTTTTATCTATCCTTCTTTCCATAAACCCTATTACGCCTTCCCTCGTAAGTACATTAATAAAATTATCGCCGAGCATTTGCTGTAACTCCTGTGCCAGTATAATATCATCCACCGTTTTATTGGAATTGATAAGCAGGTTACCACTAAGATTTTCCATTTTATGCAATGTTCTTAATATAGCAATAAAAGGAGTGATGCCGGCACCACCGGCAATAAATACACCGGGGCCACGATACTGGATAGTTCCAAACACATCATGTAGAATTAATTCTGCACCGGCGTTGGTTTTGCCAAGCTGCTTGGTAACACCATCATGGTCATTGTAAATTTTTATGGTAAACTCAAGCATTGGCCACTCCACCAGCGAAGTAAAAGTAAATGGCCGCAACTCATTTTTCCATTGAGGTAAATTGATAGAAACATCAGTGGCCTGGCCGGGTATATAAGTAAAGCCATTTGGTTTCTCCACCAAAAAGCGTTTTACATCGTGGTTGATATAAGTTGCTTCAATGATTTTTACAACATGTTCACTCATAGACAGGCATATTTATTCAATTAAAGATACAATATACCAGCTGTTAAAAGTTTAATAGGAAAGTGTTAGTGTATTTAATCTTCCAGCAAATCAGGTCTTCTTTGTTTGGTGCGTTCAACCGCCTGTTCGTGACGCCAGTCTTCGATCTTTTTTAAATCGCCACTCAATAAAATATCAGGCACTTTCCATTCACGAAATTCTGCCGGTCTTGTATAAACGGGAGGAGCTAATAAATTATCCTGGAAAGAATCAAAAAGGGCAGAAGTTTCATCATTCAACACGCCGGGTAATAAACGGCCAACTGCATCTACTACAACAGCGGCTGCTATTTCACCACCACTCAATACAAAATCTCCAATAGAAATTTCTTTGGTGATAAAATGTTCTCTCACACGTTCATCAATTCCTTTATAATGTCCGCAGATTAAAATCAAATTCTTTTTAAGCGAAAGCTGATTTGCTTTTTTTTGATTGAACCTTTCTCCATCAGGAGTTAAAAAAATTATTTCGTCATAGGTTCTTTCTTTTTGCAGCGATTCAATCGCATTCACCAATGGTTCACACATCATCACCATACCGGCTCCGCCACCATACTGGTAATCATCCACCTGACCATATTCATTCACGGCCCAGGTTCGTAACTGGTGAATGTGTACTTCCAGCAAACCTTTATCCTTTGCCCTCTTCATGATGGAATGGTTGAGCGGACTCTCCAGTAACTCGGGTAAAACAGTAATGATGTCTATTCGCATGGGGCAAATTTAATTAACAAAAATTTGAATACGGGATATAATGGTCAGGTTTAATATTTGTGTCTATTTATGTAAACTATCTCGCCTATGTTATCCAAATTTACCTCTTCATTATTCGTTACTGTTTTATTCATCTCCTGCAATAATTATTATACGTATAATGAATTTCAGCATAAACCTTCCATTACCGATATACCGTTAAAGCAGGTAACGGGTAAAATGGATTTGTATTTTAATAATGAACGACCGGTACAACCTTTTTACAAAATAAAGATTGTGGAAGTAATGGGGCGGCCTTACACCAGCTATAATGAAATGCTGGCCCTGTTAAAACAAAAAGCTTTGGAAGAAGGAATGGATGGAATTATTTATCTCGATTCCAAACAGGAAACAGGTTATTCGGATGTGAGTGAAACGGTTTATTTAAAAGATACCACCACCAGCATCAATCGTCAGGTAGCTAATCCTTACCAGCGTATGACGGGGATTGGACTTAAATATGTTTCAACTATCAATTACCTGGATACGATTGTAAAAAAATCAACAGTAAAATTATACGGTAATAATATACCCAACGATAGTTTTAGCATCCGCTTCGACTGGCATGGTAATGTATGGAATGATTATGTTTCAACCAGTTTTCAAAAATATTATCAGCAAGTATTGCCATATGATATTGTAAAAGCATACGAAACATGGGGCAAAGGATGGAGCATTTCAACGGAACCAGGAACAGGCAAACTACTATCGAAGAGATTTCAATTAAATACGTATGACATCATCCATTACCAATATTATTATGCTACTGACGGTTTAATTGATTATGTAAAAGTGAAAACAGATATGCCGTCGGTAACCACCAATATGGGGAATGTGTATTTAAATTTTGACCGCAGGGGATTGCTGAATGAAAAGAAATTAGTGTTGAAGAAGTCAGTAATATGGCGGGAAAAATTTGTATATGATGAAAAAGATCGCTGTGCCAAAATCATCCGCACAGCCGGAAATTCAGATAAAGTATTACTCACCATTGAAAACGAGTTTTTCTCCAATAGTGATTTACCGGTTGCTGAAAAATAAAACGCCCCGCAGATGCGAGGCGCTTTCAGAAACCAACTATAGAAAGGAGAGAGGTAAGTCAACTTTATAAACTATTTCTCAAAACAGGTGTTATACTTTTAAAAACGATGTTATGTTGAAGAAACCGGCTTTTGCAGTTTTAATCACCACAATCGCTGTTGTGCTGTACAACATCCTTCCGCAGTTAACAGATTCCTTCACACTGGCCGGTATTATTTTCATCGCTTCACCTTTTTTAATGATATGGATGGTTTATACTATTCTCCGCTTTGGAAAATATAATGGTAAAGAACTTGATGATAAGGAGGAATGGGGTTACCAGGATAAAAAACGTGACGAACTCGGCATGTTTTAATGACAACTCATTACTTCCTTTGGCCCACTTTCCATTATCGGGCTTATAAATGGTATTCCCAAATTCATTCCTCTTAATATCAATAACACCGCCATTGCTGCAAACAGGAATGGCATTGTTTTTTTAATGGTGTTTCTTGCTGATACTTTTAAAAAGGAGCCAGCATAAGTGAACACCATCATGGCCGGTAAAGTACCAGCTCCAAACATGGCCATAAATACTACTGCATTACTCACATCACTGGTACTTAATGCACCCGCAATAGCGATATACACCATAGCACAAGGCAATAAACCATTGGCCATACCCAATAATATATAATTTGCTTTAGCAGGATTGCTCCACAACTTAAATATCCACCGTTGTACAGGCTGATAAATATTTTTAATAAGTGCCGGTTGATTATTCTTACGGAATACATAATACTGTATCACTAAAAGAATAACCGCAACCCCTAATACAATAGAGAACTTTTGCTGAAAGCCTGCTAAATATATTTTTCTTCCCATCAACCCGAATAATAAACCCATGGCTGAGTAGGTAATTACTCTTCCAAGATTATAGGTGAACAAAGCGAACCATTTTTTAGCAGGTGAAAGATTAGTTACAGGCAACGCCAGTGATAACGGTCCGCACATACCAATACAGTGTGCACTGCTGATGATGCCTAATGATAAACCTGCTATAATGTGTGTTGCTGACATTGTCTATTGCCGGGCTGCAAAGTGAACCACTCTCAGGAGTGGCTCACTTTTGCCACTCATTTATTACTAAAATCTTTTTCTGTATAATAATGTTGATTATTAGCCTTCCAGTCAATCTTTATTTTATAATTGATTGGGAAGAACATGCTTTTTTCAAAGAGCTGTTTGCCATCCGCATCTGTTTTTAATTCAAACTTGCGGTCTTTATTTTCATCAGCGGCACTGTAAAACCAGATGTTGCCACTGATAGTTTTTCCTTTTAAATCTTCAGGTAATTGCAGCACAATATTTTTTTCATTTTTTGTGATAACTACTTTACCTGAAAGTGCATTGGCATTTTTTGTTCCATCAATTACCTGCTGGTATGCCAGTTCATCTTTATAGTAATCTTTGGTTACAAGCTCAAACCGGGTGTTTACACTTTTGTAAACGAGGAATGACATAAAACCTCCGAATACAATAAAGGTTACTAATAATTTGTTTCCCCAATTCATAGTTGTTTGTTTTGTTTCTGGTTGCTAGTTGCTTGTTTCTGGTTAATGATTTTTCATTGGCATAATGGGTCTATTCACTATCCATTTTCAACTTTCCATTATCCATTATTCTCCCACCGGTCCTAAAAAGTTAGTATTCACTTCATCTATCTTCTTGCCATTATCATATACACCTAACATAATTTTTGATTTAGGTTGTTTGATAGCATTCTTTGGTAAAATCACAAAGAAGGAACCTGAACCTACTGCTTCTTCTTTTACATCTACTGTACCGGTATTACCAATCACCTGTATTCTTCCGGGTATACCTTCCAGCTTAATGCTTACTGGGATGTTCTTTACTGATTTGTTAGCGATCCTGATATTGTACAGGTTGCTCACACTGTCTTTACCCATCTCCTGGTACAGTAACCCGGGTGATCGCATAACAGTAGCTTCAAATTCTGCACGGGTAACTAAAAGTGTGGTAAGAATACCCACTAATACCACTAATAAAATGGTGTACATCTTCATTCGGGTGGTGTAGTGCAAACTTTCATGATTAGCGATACCGTTTTCACTGGCGTACCGTATTAAACCTTTGGGTTTGCTGATGCTGGTCATAATCGCATCACAGGCATCAATACAAGCCGTACAGTTTACGCATTCTAATTGTGTACCGTTGCGGATATCAATTCCGGTAGGACAAACTTTAACACACTGATGGCAATCAATACAATCACCAATATTTCTTTCAACCCGTTTATCATATTTACCTCTTGGTTCACCACGTTTATAGTCATAAGCAACGAGCATGGAGTTGCGGTCGAGCAATACTCCCTGCAATCTGCCGTAAGGACAAACAACGGTACAGGCCTGTTCACGAAAGAAGGCATATACAGAATAGAATACGAATGAAAAAATAGTAATGGCGGCAAAACCACCAAAATGTTCACTTACTGGTGAAGTGATAATCTTCCACAAATCTTTTACGCCAATGATATAGGCTAAGAAATAGTTAGCAATAATGAACGAAAGCAAAAAGAAAACTCCATGCTTTAGTAAACGCTTGCGGATTTTAGTTCCATTCCAGGGGCCATTCTTCAATAATTTCTGTGAAGCCGCATCGCCATCAATCAGGTATTCAATTTTACGGAAAGCCATTTCCATAAAATTTGTTTGCGGACAAACCCAGCCACAGAACAATCGCCCAAAAGCGGCCGTGAACAACACAATGAATACCACGAAGGTTACCATACCAATAGCAAACACAAAGAAATCATGCGGCCAAAAGACTTGCCCGAACAAAATGAACTTACCTTTTGGTATGTTAAAAAGAAAGAATGGTCTTCCTTTTACATAAATGAAAGGCAAGGTGAGAAAGAGTAAAAAGAATCCCCAGCTTACAATAGTACGTGCACGGTAAAACCGGCCCTTGGGTTTTTGTGCAAATACCCATTTACGGTGCCCTTTGGCATCTACCGTTGCTACCCGGTCACGAAACGAGGTATCGTCAATTTCTTTTTTCACTCTTACTATTTCTTTAGTTGTTTCCATTAATACTTACTACTTTACAGCCGGCTTGGTAGAATCTGCTTTTGCTGTACCGGTTGAGTCAGCAGCTGGAGCACTACTACCATCTTCTGTATATAACTCTCCTTGTTTTTCTTTAGCACCGGGAGGATTGGTTCCTCTCAATGATTTAATATAACTGGCAACCTCCGCAATCTGTACAGGACTTAACTGATCTTTCCAGGATTGCATACTCTTTTCAGGATAACCGTACTTAATTGTTTTAAAAATATCATTGATTTTTCCACCATGTATCCAGTAATCATCTGTTAAGTTAGGACCAACAATACCCTGCGCCTGCTGACCATGGCAAGGCGTACATGTTGACATAAATACTGTTTTACCTTTTTCCAGTTCAGCTTTATCAGTGATCAGTACCACTGTATTTTCATCCACACGGTTCTTCTGGTCTTTTAATCTTTCTTCCTGTTGTGCATTGGCTTTTGCTACAGCAGCCTGGTATTCTTCAGCACTCGACGGAGCAGCATGGGAAACTTCTGCACGATAGAAATAAACAACAGCGAAAATGATAGTGATGTAAAATCCATAAAGCCACCATGGTGGTAAACGGTTATCCAGTTCACGGATGCCGTCGTACTCATGTCCTAAATCGATATCTGCTTCTTTTTCTACCGGACGGAACTTATTGAATTTATCCCACCAGCTTAATTGTGGAGCAGCAGGTTTATATTCAACAGCGCCTTCTGTACTGGTACTGGCTTCAGTGATCTTAGGCTTAGCTGCACCCAATAAGAAACGTAATTGAAATAACAGGAAGAAGATAGCAGCTACTTCCACTAACAATACTGCCATTAAAATATAATAAGTAGAGCCGGATAACCCGCCTACATTATCACTGGCGGCAGCAGTAGCTGCAGGAGCAGCATCCTGGGCTCCGGCAGCGGTGGCTATTAATAATGCCAGTATAGTTAATGCTGTAGCAGAAGGCTTTGAAGTCTTTTGTTTTTTTAACTCTATTTCAGCAGCACCATATACAACCACTGCTAACAATCCTATAATTAATGCCAGGGCAGCAATAATTACCACTAATGTTAATGCTAATGGATTGTTTAAAGATGACTCTGGTTTGGGTCCCTGCGCCATCGCCGGAACAGCTGCTCCCATAATAGCGGCAATTATAATAACTGCCCTGCTTAATTTTTTCATGTTGATGGTATTTAAGTATCGGAACATATCAATCAGTTTTATTAGTTAGTCAAGTGGTATGCGGCTGCTTTCTTCCATAACTTTTTTGTCGGCCTTAATAACATAAGCAGCCATAATAAGGAAAAACAAACCGAATATGCAGAATGATATAACCGGGTAAATGCTTACATCGGTTATCTTCTCCAGGTAGTGAACGAACTTCATAGTAGTTTCTTTTGTTGTTAAGTTTTTAAGTGAATAGTCAATGGTGAATTATGAATGAATTGACCATTGACTATTCACTATTCACGTCATTTTAATGACGCCTGTACAGTTGTTGATTTTGGCTCGGCCTTTATGTCTTTACCAATGCGTTGCAGGTAAGCAATTAGTGCCACAATCTCTTTCTTCTCAGGATTAGCCATACCTTCAACAGTCATTAGTTGTTTTACTTTTGAATCTTCTTTCAAACCATCCGCAATTTTCTTAGCCTGTGTTTCTAATTCTGTATTGGCAAGCTGGTCGTAACCTTTTTCATAAGGAACACCTAATGTTTGCATCGCTCTTATTTTAGCAGGAGTGGTGCTGATATCTAAATCATTTTGATATAACCATGGATATCTTGGCATGATGCTCTTATCAGAAACCTGGCGTGGATCAAACATGTGCATGAAGTGCCAGCTATCAGGATTCTTACCACCTTCTCTTGCTAAATCTGGTCCGGTACGCTTACTTCCCCATTGGAATGGATGGTCGTAAACAAATTCACCGGCTTTGGAATATTCACCATATCTCGCTACTTCATCACGGAAAGGACGGATCATTTGTGAGTGACAGGTATAACAACCTTCACGGACATAAATATCACGACCCTGTAATTCAAGCGGTGTATATGGTTTTACAGATGCAATGGTTGGAATATTTGATTTCACTAAGAAAGTTGGTATCAATTCAATTAAACCACCAATGGCTACTACTATTAAACTTATTACCAGCATTTGCAGTGGTTTTCTTTCAATAACACGGTGCCAGTATTCTTTACCATGACTGTGAGCTTTTTCCAATGGAGCAGCTTCAGCCGCTTCATCACCAATGAAACTTCCCTGCTTAACTGTTTTGTACAGGTTATACACCATAAACAAAGCACCGGTTAAGTATAATGCACCACCAATACTACGGGTGATATACATTGGGATGATCTGTGTAACAGTTTCCAAAAAATTTGGATATTGTAAGACGCCATCTTCAGTAAACTGTTTCCACATTAAACTTTGCGTAAAACCAGCCCAGTACATTGGGATAGCATATAAAACGATACCGATGGTACCTAACCAGAAGTGATTAGTAGCTAATTTTTTTGAATACAATGGTGTATTAAACATTTTTGGAATGAGGTAGTATAACATACCAAATGCCATGAAACCATTCCATCCCAAACCACCAATGTGTACGTGACCAATGATCCAGTCAGTAAAGTGAGCGATAGCATTTACATTTTTCAGAGAAAGCAAAGGGCCTTCAAAGGTGCTCATACCATAACAGGTAATTGCCACCACAAAAAATTTCAATACGGGTTCTTCTCTTACTTTATCCCATGCACCACGTAAAGTGAATAAACCATTGAGCATACCACCCCAGCTTGGTGCAATCAGCATAACTGAAAATACTACACCAAGTGATTGTGCCCAGTCAGGTAACGCTGTGTATAATAAATGGTGAGGTCCTGCCCAGATATATAAAAATATTAATGCCCAGAAGTGAATGATAGAAAGACGGTATGAATAAACAGGACGGTTAGCAGCTTTAGGTAAGAAGTAATACATCAAACCTAAAATAGGAGTAGTTAAGAAGAAAGCCACCGCATTGTGACCATACCACCATTGTACCAATGCATCTTGTACACCCGCATACCAGCTGTAACTTTTAAATAAGTTCACCGGTATTTCAAAAGAGTTAACAATATGCAGCATGGCAACGGTGATCCATGTAGCGATGTAAAACCAGATAGCTACATAGATATGTGATTCACGACGCTTGATGATGGTACCAAACATATTGATACCAAATGCCACCCAAATAAGAGTGATTAAAATATCAATGGGCCATTCTAACTCTGCATATTCTTTGCCAGTGGTCATACCAAAGAAAAGAGTTAATGCCGCTAATACAATAATAGATTGCCAGCCCCAGAAATGAATTTTGCTCAGCAGATCGCTGAACATACGGGCTTTACACAAACGCTGCAGTGAATAATAAACGCCGGTAAACATACAGTTACCAACAAATGCAAAGATCACTGCATTGGTGTGGATGGGACGAAGACGTCCAAAGGTAGTGCCGGCATAGTTAAGCGATGCCCCGGGTGCATAAAACTGAATTGCCACCCATAATCCGGCTATCATACCTACCACACCCCAAAGAACAGTTGCATAGGCAAATGACCTTACAATTTTGTTGTCGTAATAAAATTTTTCTAATTGCATATTATTAGTAGGGGGTTTAAAGTTGTTTTGGTTGTTAGTTGCTGGTTACTTGTTTCTGGTTAATTACTCAGGAGGTGTGTCATCAAAAAGAATCCTGCGGGGGGGAGAATAATTATCATCAAACTGGCCTCTTTTTACGCTCCAGATGAAGGCAGCTAAAAACAGGGTGGCTACAGATATACTGGCCAGTAGTAGTACAACTATTACACTCATTTTTCTCCTTTCTTTTAAAGGCGTAAATGTATTTGGACGCAGATGACAGTTAGATGACAGAACTCATCGCCCAAAATGATTTTTATCAAAAGCAGGTATTCTTTTTAAGTTCTGCAATGTCCCATCGGGACATTTCGTGGGTAGAAAATGGCGTGAAGAATTGGAGCGTTCCGTAGGAACGCATGGTGATAAATCAGGTAAATGCACCAAACGTTCCTATGGAACGTAAACGTATTTTATAAAAATGCTACCCACGAGATGTTCCTACGGAACATACTGATGATTTCCTGAATTAATTATAATCTCAGCCATTTAGCGGCCAGTGTGCTGCTGCCAAATGTTAGTAATATAATGCTGAGTGAACTGGATGGCATTAATATGGCTGCAATCATTGGAGAAAGAACTCCCTGCAGGGCAAAGAATAATCCAATTACATTATATACAATGGAAAGAATAAAACTCGCCATTACAATTTGTTTATTGGCTTTGCATAATTGAATAAACCTGGAAAGTTTGGATAACTGACCGGCTTCAAGGATAGCATCACTGGCGGGGGTGAAATTATTGGTGTTTTCAGTGAGGGCTATTCCAACATTACTTTGTTTTAAAGCACCGGCATCATTTAATCCATCGCCAATCATCATTACTTTTTCTTTTTTGTTTTGCAGGCGTTGTATGTAAATGAGTTTATCAGCAGGTGATTGTTCAAATAATACGGTGCTGGTTATTCCCATCAGGTTTTGCAGATTTTCTCTTTCAGCATTGCTGTCGCCGGAGATAACAGATAAATCATACTGTTTTCTCAGGTCATGCACCAGCTGCGGTAATGTTTCCCGGTAATGGTTTTGAAAACTGAAATAACCAAACGGCTTGTTTTCTATCGCTACATATACTCTTGTTCCCTGGTCGGGTTGTGTAAATCTTCCTTTGATGAATTTTTTAGAACCCAATGCTACCAACTCACCATTTACAAAACCTTCAATTCCCTCACCTTTCACTTCACTAAAACCTATTACCTCAAATTTATTGTTACGGTGGAGATAAGCAGCTAAAGCTTTACTTAGCGGGTGAGTGGATTGAGCAGCCAAAGTGCTAACGAGTTGCTCCTGTTCTTTGGTAAGCGGTGTACCTTCATACACTATATCCTGGTGATGAGGATTGGTCAGCGTTCCTGTTTTATCAAATACGATATGATTGATATTGGCAATATCTTCAATAGCCTGTGCATTACGTAAATAAAATTTGTTGCGGGCCAGTATGGTTAAGATATTTCCATTGGTAAAACTATTACTGAGCAATAAAGCACAGGGGCAGGCAACAATCAATACAGTAGTAATTACATTCCATGCTTTACTGCTGTCGTGGAAGTACCAATACAAAGCACCAATTAAAGCCAGTGCAAAAACAATATAGGTGAAGTATTTACCTAATGCATGAACAAACGAATGACTTTTTTCTTCACTGGTGGCTTTGCTATCATCTTTATTCCATAAACGGGTAAGATAGCTTTGTGCCACTTCCTTCATCACCAGCAATTCAATAGTGCCACCGGTTTGTTTGCCACCGGCATAAATAAATTCACCCACTTCTTTCATCACCGGTAATGATTCACCAGTAACAAAACTATAATCAATAAAAGCTTTTCCTTTAGTAAGAATGCCATCGGCCGGAATCAGCTCTTCGCTGTGTATTAATAAAGTATCGTTGAGTTTGATATCAGGCAGCGCAGTTGGAATTTCTTCTTTATTCTTCAGCACACTTACAGCTACCGGGAAATAAGAAGTGTAATCTCTTTCAAACGAAAGTTGCTGATAGGTTTTTTGCTGCAGCACTCTGCCCACCAGCATAAAGAATACAATACCGGTCATGCTGTCAAAATATCCTGCACCTGTTCCGCTTAACACTTCATATGCACTGCGGATAAAAGTCATAATTACTGCTAAAGCAATTGGTGCATCTATATTGAGGAATTTATGCCTGATGCTTTTCCAGGAGGATTCATAAAACGGTAATGCACTATATAATAATACCGGCAGCGATAAAATAAAATTGAGGGTACGGAATACGCCCTGCAAACTTTTCTCTGCTGATTCTAATCCCAAATACTCAGGGAAACTCATCAGCATGATATTAGCAAAGCAAAAACCAGCTACACCCAACTGATAAATCATCGTTTTGTTTACGCTGGGTCTTGCCTGTTTCAAATCACTTAAACTAATGTATGGTTCATAACCGATAGCAGTAAGTAATTCAGCCACCTGCCTCAGTGAAACTTCTTTATGATTAAACCGTACAGTAGCTTCTTTACGGGTAAAGTTTACTTTGGAAGCAATGACTCCTTTATTAAGCTTATGCAAATTTTCCAGCAGATACAGGCAGGAACTGCAGTGCATTTGCGGTAAATAAAAACTAATATGAATTTGCGTATCGTCCTTAAAAGAGATGAGTTGCTGTTCAATCTTCCGGTCATCTAAAAAAGCAAACTTATCCTTACGGACAGAGATGCGCTGGTTGATACCGGGATTTTCATTGAGGTTATAATATTCGCAAAGGCCATTCTGGTTTATCAGCTGGTAAACCATTTTACAACCCTCACAGCAGAAGTGGCTATCACCCAAAACTATATTGGTAGTGATACAATCTTCCCCGCAGTGGGTGCACACTAATTTGTTCTCCGTAGCTGGTGTCTGCATAAAAATTGCCGCTAAAATAGTTTTAGCTGCCCTGCTGAATATTGAGATTTCTCAGCCGGTGTATTGATAAGCATCAGTTAATGAGAAAATCAATTATATTGCTTTGCATTTTCAAAAAAAAGGAACCATCCTAACAGTCACCAACTAATGTATCAATTCAGGAAAGCAAATATTCTTGGTTTCAGCCTGCTTGTATTTGCTGTTACGGCATGGCTGGAGTTTCGTTTCCCCGACTTTGCTTTTTTTGACGGTGGCCTGCTCACTTTCGTAATGCTTACCATCTTTATTAAAGAAGATTATTATACATATATATTCGGGGCGATAAGTTTTCTTTTCGTCTTTGCAACATATTTTCTCGACCATAACCTTACTCCCGCACAGGTTATGTTTCAGCATTTGTTTTCTATGAGCCTGATTGCCGGAGCTGTTATACTGGTGCTATTTGTAAAAAGAATATCAAGAGATAAGGATTCCGAAGAAAGACAAATCAATGCTCTCTTTCATAATACAACCGAAGGAATTATCCTTGCCAATAAAACCGGTGAAATTGTGCTTATCAATCCGGCTGCGGAAAGAATGTTTGGTTATGATAAAGAAGAATTGCTTGGCAGAAAGGTAGAAGAACTGATACCGCAACGCTATGTGCCAAACCATGAAAATTACCGGCACAATTTTCAACAACATCCGCAAAGCAGACAAATGGGGCATGGCCGTGACCTGTTTGCCCGTCGTAAAGATGGTAATGAGTTCCCGGTGGAAGTGAGTTTGAGTTATTACCAGCAAAAGAAAGAGTTTTATGTAATTGCCTTTTTGGTGGATATAACAGTACGTAAAGAATCAGAAAAAAAATTGCTGGAACAAAAAGCACAATTAGAAAGAATCACATCAGATGTAAAAAAACTAAATGCTGAATTAGAGAATAAAGTAGAAGAAAGAACATTGATTTTAAAAGAAGCATTACAGGAACTGGAACGTTCGCAACAGGAACTGAGCGAGGCATTAGAAAAAGAAAAAGAACTGAGTGAGATAAAATCAAGATTCGTGTCTATGGCTTCGCATGAATTCAGAACTCCATTGAGTACGGTTTTATCTTCTGCTGCTATTTTGGGAAAATACACCCAAACCGATGAACAGGATAAAAGAGAAAGACATATCAATAAGATAAAAGATTCGGTTAAACATTTAAATGAACTGCTTGAAGACTTTTTGAATTTGGGTAAATTAGAAGAAGGCAAGATAACAGCAGACTTTGCCTATTTTGAAGCCAAAGGTTTTTTGCGGGATATAGTGGATGAAATGAAGCCGATATTAAAACATGGCCAGCATATAGAATTAAAAGTTTCAGAAGGCAGTGGTTTTACCACTGATAAACGCCTGCTGAAAAATATAATGATTAACCTGTTAGGCAATGCCATTAAATTTTCAAAAGAAGATGATGCAATTGAGGTTATGGCCTGCATTAAAGATGAGTATATGGAAGTGGGAGTAAAAGATAATGGAATAGGTATTTCCAAAGAAGACCAGCAGCATTTATTCAGCAGTTTCTTCCGTGGAAGAAATGCAGAAAATATACAGGGCACCGGGTTAGGGTTACATATTGTGAGCCGCTACCTGCAATTACTGGACGGCGATGTAAAAATTGACAGCGAATTGGGCAAGGGAACAACAATCACCATAACTTTACCAAATAAGAAAAACGTATAACACATGCACAGCATTTTAGTTATTGATGATAACAATGATATCAGGGAAAATACAGCAGAGATACTTTCACTGGCAGGATATAAAACGTTTACTGCCGAGAATGGAAAAAGAGGAGTGGAGATAGCGATAGCTGAAAAACCATCTATTATTATTTGTGATATTATGATGCCGGAACTGGACGGTTACGGTGTGTTACATCTGTTGAAAAAAAACCCGGAGACAGAAAATATTCCTTTCATCTTTTTAACAGCTAAAACAGAAAGAACCGATTTCCGCAAAGGAATGGAAATGGGGGCAGATGATTATATCACCAAACCATTTGATGATCTGGAATTGTTAAGAGCGATTGAAATACGCTTACGCAAGATAGATATACTGCAAAACAAATATTCTTCCGGTGAACAGGGAGCGAATGAGTTTATGCGGGAACTGAAGGGTCACGGCTTAATCAATATGCAGCTGGAGAATTATGATTCAGAAGAATTATACAAAAAGCAAACCATTTATAACGAAGGTAAAAGACCAAAATATTTATACTATCTCAAAAAAGGGAAAGTAAAAACCTATAAAGTGCATGATGACGGAAAAGAGTACATTACTAATCTTTACAGCGAAGGAGACTTCATCGGCTACCTTGCTTTATTAGAAAGCCGTAGTTATGATGATACGGCAGAAGTGCTGGAAGAAGCAGAAATAGTGATGGTGCCCAGTGATGATTTTTTAAATGCAGTGTATAATGATATGGCTATTGCCGGCAAGTTCATCCGCTTAATTGCGAACGATGTTAAAGAGAAAGAGGAAAGACTGTTGCACCTTGCTTACGACTCATTAAGAAAAAGAGTAGCAAAGGCCCTGGTAGATATAAATGCCAAGTTTAATAAAGAAAAAGACGCTGTTAAGTCTATTGATATTTCCCGGGAAGATATTGCTCAATACATCGGTACAGCTACAGAATCTTTAATCCGCACATTAAGTGATTTCAAATCAGAAAAACTGATTGAGATTAAAGATGGAAAAATTAAGATTATTAATTTGGAGAAGCTGAGCAGTTTGCTGTACTAATTTCGGCTGCCGTTGTTGGTCGCCTGACCACAGGTGTTCGGAAGATTATGAAGTATTTTGATAAAGCAATTGTTTTGCTTTTCTGGCATTCCCGCCGCATAAAATAACAACGTTGTAAATAATGTCTCTTTCCATGTCCTGACAAAACTTCTTTTTCGCAATTTTA
>JACQDV010000075.1 GCA_016200915.1 Sphingobacteriales bacterium | reverse complement strand
GTATGCTCCAGTGAAAGTCGGCAAGACAGTTCGCCTACCAATTGACCCAGTCAACTGCCCTAAAATTGGCCACGCGAATCTGCTCATTATGGAAGCGCAAACGTATTTTACAATATCTGCATGAAAAGTGGTCTACTTCCTCAGCGATTCACGCGAAACCAGCTTAAACCATGCGAAAGCAATTTTATCTCGTTGGAAAACTTGCCAGATGGTTGATTAAAGTCATTTTAATTCACAGCAACATGGTATAATCCAATCTGGACGTGAATTTTGAAATACTCTGGATCGACAAGCCAATTCTGAGTCAAAATCGATGTCTCTAGATATGCTAGACGATTTAGAGCTTCTATTTATTATATCTCCATTTTTATAAATTACTTTAAAAAACTACCTCTTTTCGATTTCAACCAATTGTTCTTCCCAAAAATGGAGGTCTTCCGGGTAGCTTTGATTCAAATAATATTGCGTCTTGATATATGCATTATCCTGTAAGATTGAAATAGTCTCGCTGTTCTCCAACTTCAAATAAATTTCATGGACATACTCGAATAGAACGGCGATACTCCACCCATCCATGATTATGTGATGACAGCTAATGAGCAAGTCGAAAAGATCTTCTCGCCTTTTTATTAGATAGATTCGGAATAAACGTCCTTCTTCGAGGATATATTTCTTGGCTCTATCCGTGGCTTGCAAGACTTCTTCGGCTTCCGGTTGATCGATTTCATCGGATATATCAAGAAAGTGCCAATCTAGTGATTGATCATGTGTAATAATTTGTAAGATTTCATTATTGTTCACGAGAAACCTGAGCCTTAAGCTTGGGAATTTCTTTTGAGCAGTTAGCCACGCCGTTTTCATAATTAGAGGGTTAAGCTTTCTTGAATACTGGCATAAGTATTGTAATATATAAGTGTCGTCATTTGCTTTCATATGATTATAAATGAAACTCTGGTGCATGCTATTTGCCGGCAATTCCTTAGCTTCAATAGATCCATTTATGTATTCGACAGGAAGATTCTTGGAATTCGCATGTTGAATGATTTCTTCGAGGGTCGTCTTAAAGCAATCGACAAATTGATCGCGTTTTTGGGTGCTCAGACGACTAGATATTTTGAAGTGCATTCTGCCATTCGCACTGAATGCAAGCACGCTCATGATATTGGCGTCTGAAGATAGGCTCGTGTTGGCGGTATCTTCATCCACATCACCTTCGTATTCTTCGCCAACCTCGACAAGCGCCCAGGCGTCTAGTTTCTGAGTT
>JACQDV010000078.1 GCA_016200915.1 Sphingobacteriales bacterium | reverse complement strand
GGTAATTTTAGTCATAGCGTTTAGAGTTTTTATTGTGATTAATAAATTGTAGCTCTTAAGTTATTTAAGATTCTACTTACCTCTAAACGCTTTTTTTATTGCATAGGGGCTTGGCTGCAAGTGTGGCGGGACGTTGTTAGCTTCGGCTTCAACTCTGCATTGTGCTTCAGTCCGGGCTTGACGGAATGCTATTGGGCTTTTGTTTTTAACCTGTACTTTTAGTTCATTATTCAGCAGCGGTTCCGGGCGGACGGAATACTAATGCCACACATGCAGCAAGCCCAGTTCGTTATATGCCACTTTATGACGACCGAACAGTACGACATAAAAACTAACATCAAAATCGGACAACAGATTTTCGAGAACCTGCCTAACGACATTAGACCAGGTTGGGCAGGACTTATTTTATCACGGTTTGACAATTACATAGAAGACATACCGACATTAATAAAAGAACTGTTTCCTATAATTGACAACAAAGACCGTTGGAAAGAAGCACACCGACAATTTGGTAAAATCAGGCAGTTTCTTCTTGACAATAAAAACTATCAGCCAGAGGCATATTTACTTTTGGCAGAACTTGTAGCGAAAGTAACTTATAACGCATCAGGAGAACCAGCGCCGTTTGACAGCGACAGTGGACATCATATTCCAAGTCTAGCTCTTAAAGCAACAGAACATTTTGACGACAGTAGACTTGAAGACGAAGTAAAATCGGTTATTCTTTTGTTTGCTCGCAATAAAAAATTCAAAGACAATTTACCAGCTGCAAAAGACTTCTTATTGTACAAGAAAATTGATGATATTCTTTGGTTTGACTGGGACCCAATTTGCATTAACAACATTGCACCAAGAGACGAATATCAAAGTTATGTTCCTGAAATTTTCGGACTTGTAAAAGCAAAAGCAGATAGACAAGAAATCGCGAAGCGGCTTTTCAAACTTGAAACCGACAACATGGGAATGAGCGGGACACTTGAAAATTGTTTGACAATTGCAGACAAAATATTAGATGCTTTCAATGACAGAGAGAAAAGCGGCATATAACATGGGTATCCTATGTATATAGTTCGTTGAGAGGGATTGATATTTAAAGTTATCCTTTTCTTTTGAAAGCAGAAGATAAATGAAGGTTTTATTTTTCACTTACCTCCCGCCTTCGCAAGTTTTGTTTTGTCCATAGCAAAAGTATTTT